>CAYOQQ010000052.1:0-1562 GCA_964406165.1 uncultured Candidatus Saccharibacteria bacterium | reverse complement strand
AAGTAGGAAGTAGAGAGGGGAGATGGCGGAAAAGTAGACGCAAGTTTAAGTCCTAACGTTTTAGGATGTATACCAAAGTTGCAATGTGACGAAGCTAAAAACGAGCCAATTCATTGCTCTCCCCTCCTTACTTCTTACAAGTAATTAAAAAATAATATGGAAAAAATGGAAACAAAAGGATTGAAGATAATAGAACTGTATCTCGAGAAGCTAGAAAAGTTAAACGAAAAAGAACGAGCTATTTTAATTCAAACAATAGATTTATTGAATCATCCTATATTTGTCACTAACAATAAATGTAATTAAAAAATAATATGGAACAAAAAGAAATAACACTAAAGGAGTTTTGGGATAGGGTAAGAACTTGTAACCCTGAACATATAAAATCTGATGAAATAAAACTTGTTTCTGACGAGGATATAGATTTCTTGATAAAGAAAATAGATGCCAATGCTCGCAAAGATGAAAGGGAGAGGGTGTTGAAAGCATTGATTGAACAAGCAGAACCATACGATAACGCAAAGTGGCACAACCAGCTTTCAATAGAAACAGTCAAAAAGATAGTTAAAGGTTTATCAGATAACAATAAGTAACCCCATAAACACATGACAACAAAGAAAAAGGTGGTGAAGTGGGAAGATTTTACTCCAGTTGAGAGAGCTATTATCGTTTTGGCTCAATATGTACAAAGATGTCCTTATAACGGATATAGAGTAGAACAAGCAGTGCTTGATGAGTTGGGGTATGAACGTGAGAAGTCATTAAAAGCTAAGGGAGATAAGAAGTAACAAAGTATATGAATATACACATTTGCAATACAAGTGAAGCTCCACGAAAATCTAAAGCACGAGACATCACTTTTTATATTGACCAAATACGAAAGACTTTTGAACTTGAAATCGACAAATTAGAAGTGGTTTGTACAGATGGAGATATTAAGCCACCATATCCTTATCAATGGAAGGCTACTACCGTAAGACGAGAAGGAGAAGATGACCCGTATGAAGGTATTGGTGCTACTCCTTTTGAGGCAATTTACGAATTGTACAAAGGTGTAAAAGCTGGTTGGGACTATTACGAAGATGAGGAGGATTTAAAAGTAATTAAAGCCCCCTCAAATCCCAACTAGGTTCAATAAACACTACTTCTGGTTCAACAACTAGAGGTAGTTCACATTTAGGGTCAAGTAATAGGGTGTAGCCGTTTGAGAACTCCAACTCCACGTTCCCTTTACGCCTAGACACCCTCTGTATGCCTCTATACGCCTCTAGGACGTACACAATGTCCCACTTACGTATATCTTCTGCTTTTACTGATTTCATCATGTTATTTGCACAATATCTTTACCTCGTCCTTTTCATTTCTACTCACAATATGGTTATTGTAAAGCCTGAGCATGATTGTCTTACTTACTTTCCATTTACGAATAATGCGAACACTTTTATTTTTTATTAGAAGGTAATCACCTTCTTCGAGGTATGAAGCGAGGATTGTGTTAGTGATTCTTTTCACCATTTAATTATAAAACAGTTTGCTGAAATATAGCTGTGGATAAATGTATT
>CAYOQQ010000051.1:0-1576 GCA_964406165.1 uncultured Candidatus Saccharibacteria bacterium | reverse complement strand
GCCGTATCTAGCGATTGCAAGAGTGGGTCAAAATCCCACTTTTGAACAAATGCTGAACTTATGGGACGAAGTAAGAAATTATATCAATTCGTAAACCTCTATAAATCGACCCATCTCTTCATTTACTGTGCGTATGATTTCTGGGTGATAACGATAATCGTGGTCGGATGCAACTTCTTTGAGTATCTTTGGTTCAGGGAGGAGTGCAAAGAGATTGGTTATTTTGTCCACTGGTGTGAATTCATCGCTGTCACCGTATATAAGTAGCTTTGGCTTTGTACATTGTTTGAGTGCTTCAGCGGGATTGTACTTTGCTCCATCGATCCAATAGGTGATAGGAAGCTTAAATTCTTTCTGTTCTTTCGTCTGCGACGTTCCTGGTGGTAGATCTCGATATTCAAGTTTGTATCCCAACTGTAAAGCCTGTGCGCCTGGAGCTGTGGGGGTGCCAAGGTTCGGCATGATGGGCATAATTCCAGTAACGTACGGGTTTTCTATACTAGCTAGTATAGCTGCTGCAGCGCCACGACTGTGTCCAACGAGTAGTGTTGGTTTATTGCCGAAATACTCAATCAACTCGTTGATAGCTTGTAAATAATTCGTCGTCGTATAGAGACTGGTATCACCTGGGCTGTCCCATGTCCCTGGTGGGTCAATAGCCACAGCAAAGAAGCCTTGATGAGCCAGGTACTCAGCATGACTCACAAAATTGCCATAGTCCTTAGTGTCCAATCTGCCTGGCAAAATTAAAACCAAACGATCTGAAGGCTCGTCTCCTCTCGTCAAGATCGACAGCTCAAAAGTCTTGGTCTTGATAATTTTCATTGATACTGAATTAGTGGGACGAAGTTGGAGCTTTTATTGCAGAAGAAAGTCCCGTAATTCTTTAACGGTGTTCATCACCCCGACTAAGTGATGATGTTTATTACGTCTGAAAAAAGTATCATCATGAACTCCCCAGGTGACAGCGACTGTTGGAGTACCGGCTATTTCAGCTTCTTTCACGTCTCCTAATGCGTCAGTAATAAACAGGAGATCACTTGAATTCACCTTGTATTTTTCTTCGATGAGTTTAAATTTCTCCACTTTACTTTTAGAAAAATCGGCAGTTGCTACTAAATCGAACAGATGCTTAATTCCTGCGCGCTCAAGCAATGGCAGGCAGTTAGTCTCGAATGCGTTCGTATTCAGCACGAGCGTGTGTCCAGCATCACACAAAACTTTTAAAATGTCTTCTATCCCCTCGAATAGAGGAGCATCTTTTTTCTTCTCAGAATATGCCCGCCTACGCTCCAACTCTTCTTCTTCGGACATCTCTTTTTTGAGGTGCCGGTGTTTCCCTAATTCCTCATGGTAATTTCCGCTATGTAATTCCTTGTACATCTCTTTCGTCATGCCAGGATAGCTTTCCAAAGTAGTCTTTTCTGCATAGGGGATAGTGTCAAACAATACCCCATCCATATCGAATATGATAACCTTTTTGTTCATCACAGGATTGTATTAGTATTATCTGAGTAAAAGATGCTGGGGAGGAAGGGATCGAACCTTCGCATGACGGGGCCAGAACCCGTTGCCT
>CAYOQQ010000050.1:0-2557 GCA_964406165.1 uncultured Candidatus Saccharibacteria bacterium | reverse complement strand
CTGTGAGGTCACAAAATACTAAAAGCACCATCGAATGATGGTGCTTTTAGTATTTTGTGACCTCACGGGGAATCGAACCCCGATTACAGGCATGAGAAGCCTGTGTCCTAACCGTTAGACGATGAGGCCAATTTTCTATATTATTTTACTGGAAACGTTCTACTTTATGTTTATCTTTTGCACGGACACAGGAACCTGTTGCGCCTCTCGGCGTGATTTACTAATCACCTAACCGTTAAACGAATTAGCAGATTCGTGTCTTGGACCGATGAGGCCAAGTGGACAGTTAGTAGAAAGTAGCGTTTAGTCAGTAGGGGAGGGAGGAACCCAACTATTGACACCAAAATACCTTTATTTCTACGTACTTGACATACTAGCACGATTTTTGTCCTTTTGCAATATTCCTTTGTTTATCAACCATTTTTAGAAATTATTACTTGACAATATACATTAAATCGTGGTGTAATACTTGACTTTTAGTTCCGGAGATGCTATAATTTCAGTACACAATAACAAAGTGAAAAGTCAATGAATTACCGGTTAGGTATTTTATTTTTCGCAAAAAATTCCAGAGACGATCCGTTGGTGAAGCGTAATCACCACAACCATGACAAACAAAATCTATAAGGTTACCCAGTTACTCGCGTTTGTGCCATTCATGGCCATCCCAAGTATCTCAGTATCCTCACATATCGGTTCACTTGAGACAAAGCCTGTAACAAAGGAAGTCGTCTCAGTTGAAGACATTCGTAAAGAACATGCTGAAGCTATCAACACATTCTTTAAAGAACGTGGTATGCCACTTCAAGGTACAGGAATGACATTCGTTCTTGTGGCTGAGAAGTACGGTCTTGATTGGAGACTTCTTCCAGCAATCGGTGTACGTGAAAGTTCTGGTGGAAAGGCAGCTTGTGGTTATAACGCTTTCGGATGGGGTTCGTGTAAGTTAGGACATAACTATAACAGTTATGAAGAAGCTATCGAATCTATCGGAAAGAATCTAGGTGGTGCTAACAAGAATACTGCACGTTACTATGCTGGAAAGACTACTGAAGAGAAGTTATATCACTATAACGGATCGGTAGAACCTCCATATACAGGTGAAGTGCTCGCAATCATGGATATGATTAGTGATAGTGAGTAATAAGCTAGATTAACAAAAGAGCGACCCGTAAGGGTCGCTCTTTTGCGTATCTAAGTCACATGCTAGGATAATAATGGAACCACAACAAAAGGAGAACATCATGCCTGGTATTTTTGCTATCTTCCTGGTTGAACTTTTTGCACCAGAGATACTGTTGAAGTTTCTTGTCTGTGTCATCATTCTTGGGGTACTTGCTACCATACTGCTTCATGGGATGATTCGGAAACGAAATATCTCAATTACTCATTTCATTTCTGGGGGCAGTATACGTACGAAACAAGATAATCCGCGCACACGTTCAACTCAGGAAGTAATAATGCGCGTTAGTCGCCGACGTCATCTAAGACGCACACTGTCTGCTCACAAGTATGAACAGTTATACGGTAAGTAGGTGTTCTTGCTAGTAGGAATCCCCACACTATATGTGTGGGGATTTAACTTTTAATTTTATTAAATCAATGACTAACAAGAATTACAACTACTCTTTCTTCTTATCTAACTTGTCTAGTCCAAGTTTTGTAATACCAAAATATACAACAGCTGCTATTACGCAGAAGTTGATGAATGTACTCAGTAAAGCCCCGTACTTAATGGTAGCTCCAAGCACTTCAACTGTTGCGTTCTCGAGCCCTTTTACATTATTTAAGAGAATGCCTAAGATTGGGTTAATAATGTTATCAATAATTGATTTAACAAGGTCACTCACCGCACCTCCTAAGATAAAACCAACTGCGAGACCTACAGCGCCCTGCTCACGAATAAAATCAAGAAATCCTTTCATGTAAATAGTGATTACTTTTATGAATAATACCGCAAGTATACCATTTAGAAATTATTTTATGATACGGGGCGGGTGTGGTAGAATCACTCATGTGCTGAAAATGGACAAAATAAATTAATAATATATGCCATTTGTTTACATTCTTCGAGATAGTAATACAGGTAAACATTATACCGGTTCGTGCGAGGATCTTTCTAAACGCATTAGTCGTCATACTAACCATACAGGTGGTAGTACTACGTCAAAAGGTGATTGGGAGCTTGTTTGTAAAATGGAATATCCAACTATTGAAGAAGCTAGAAAGGTTGAAAAGCTACTAAAATCATATAAAGGTGGAAACAGTTTTAAGAAAGTAATAATGGAGTGGAGCAAATAATAATTGGAAACGTGGCTGAGTGGTCGAAGGCACCTCACTGCTAACGAGGCGAGGTAGTAATACCTCCGAGAGTTCGAATCTCTCCGTTTCCGCTAAAAATAAACGTGACTGTGTGGTCGAAGGCACTTCACCCCGCCAAGCGGGGCGAGCTGCTAACGAGGCGAGGTAGTAATACCTCCGAGAGTTCGAATCTCATCGTCTCCGCATAAACAAAAATCCTCAAAGATTCTTTCTTTGAGGATTTTTGTTTACATGC
>CAYOQQ010000049.1:0-2767 GCA_964406165.1 uncultured Candidatus Saccharibacteria bacterium | reverse complement strand
TTTCTACAAATACACTCACTGCTAATACTACACTCACTCAATATCGTATCCGTATCACTCCTAAGACTCATACTAATATGCCTGCAGTTCCTGGGTCTACATATTACGTAACATCCTATGTATCATCATTTACAACTACATCAGCATACAATACTGGTACCGATCAAGGTGGTGCTACGACGACGGTGGTGACGGTGGATAATGAATCACCTGCCAATCCTGCGTTAGTAAGCGGTGCTGCATTTGCTTCAAAGCAAATTACTCTTACTTATACCAACGCAACAACAACTGATGCAACATCAACAATCATCCTCCGGTCTACAAATTCAGTCACTGATACACCAGTTGAAGGCACAATATATTCAGCAGGAAATACAATAGGTGCCGCGACAGTCGTCTGTGTATCAACGAGTATTACACTAGGTGCTCAAAGTACTTGTAGCGACACAACAATAACAAGAGTGGTTAACTATTACTATAAAATATTCACTAAGGATGTTTCTGGAAATTATTCTACAGGAATCCAATTTGGACCTTACTTTGTTTCATCACCAAAGTCTGCCTCACCTACATTTTTTGAAGCTGAAGTCCAAAGTGCAGGCACAACTACTGTTTCTGGTGGGGGAGTAAGCGGAGGTGGTGGTGATACTGGCACAACAACGAATGCTACAACAACTACTTCCACATCATCACCTACTCAAGGTGGAGGTGGTGGTGATGTGGGCTTCTTCCATCTAAGAGACTTCTTCTCATCTGCGTTTGCATTATTCTTCACACGCGGGCAGCCTATTGCACTCGCTGAATCTGTTCCTGTAAATATCGAGCAATCATGCGCCATTCACCTGTTCTCTGTATGTATCGCTAGGTCAGTCTCATGGTTTAGATAACAAACAGAAAGCATCAAGAACTGTGGATTGCAAAAAATCTAGAAATACTGTATAATGTATAAATTATGGTAGTACGAATGAGACATACACGTGCCCACACTGCGAATCGTCGCAGTCATCACGCACTAAAAGCGGCTAATCTTGTAGAATGCAAGAATTGCCAAGCATTAAAGACACCTCATCGCGTCTGTGACGCATGTGGTTTTTATAGAGGTAAAAAAGTTACCACTGTTAAAACAAAGGCTAGAACTGCATAAATATCGTAGTTCCAGCACCTTCTAAACAAAGCACTTTTCCAAAAAATATATGAGTACCCGGCATATCGCTCGAACAATTGCACTTCAAACGCTTTTTGAGATTGACATGAAGGGTGATTTTTCTAATGCTTCTCTTGATACTGAGGCTATTATTAGACGTAACACTGAAGAATTCGGTGAGGGAATAAAGGATATTACTTTCACAAAAGACATTGTTGTTAATGCTATTTCGCGACGTATTACTATTGATGATATTATTACTCGTGCTGCACCTGACTGGCCACTAGAAAAGATTGGTGTTGTAGATCGTAATGTGCTTAGAATAGGTCTCACTGAGCTCCTTTTTGGGGACAGAACTCAGGTTCCACCAAAGGTTGCAATCGATGAGGCGATCGAGCTTGCAAAGGCATATGCTGGAGACACTTCAGGCAAATTCGTAAATGGTGTACTTGGAGCTATTTACAAAGAAATGGGTGAGCCTGAAAAAGCCCAAAGCACAAAAGGAAAGAAGGATCCTCATGGTGCAGAGAAACGCGAGCTTCTTGCAGGTGCTGTAGTGTGTTCTGTTCACGAAGGTAAACATTATGTGGCCCTTGTTCATGATGTTTTTGGGTACTGGACTCTTCCAAAGGGTAAGATAGAGCAAGGTGAAGATGAATCAGCAGCAGCAACTCGCGAGATAAGCGAGGAAATTGGTATTGCAATCACTATACAAGATAAGCTTGGTGAAAATGAGTATATTGCTAATAAGCCAGAAAAAGGTAAGGTAATCAAGCATGTAACATATTATCTTGCTGATGCAATGTACACGCCACTCACCCTTGAAGAGAAAGGTGGGCTCGATGATGCAAAATGGTTCCTGTTACAGGAGGCAACTTCTCTTCGGATGTACGATGACATTAAACCTCTCGTTAATAAGGCAAAAGAAATCCGTCTAGGGTTATAATTCTTTATTAGTAAGTATTCTGTGGGTACTTATTCTTTTAAACTATATTTATTCATACAAATACCATGACACTTAGTGAATTTAAACAGAAAATAGGTATACAATTTAATGATGATTCAATTCTAGAGCAAGCTTTTACTCATAGAAGTTTTATAAATGAAAACCCAAAGACAGGACTAGTTCATAATGAGCGCTTGGAATTTTTAGGTGATGCAGTACTTGAGCTAGTCGTAACAGAGTACTTATACAAAAAGTTCCCACATCAAAACGAAGGTGATCTAACTGCGTATAGGTCAGCACTTGTAAACACTGTTACATTAGGGGATCTTGCAACATCGCTTGATTTCAATGATATGATAAGACTCTCAAAGGGTGAGGCTAAGGATGTTCATCGTGCAAGATCTTCAATCCTTGCCGATGCATATGAGGCATGTGTAGGTGCACTTTATGTTGATCAAGGATATGGTGTAGTAAAGGAGTTTATTACACGAACTCTTCTTGGAAAGACAGATGAGATTATTCGTAAAGGACTTTACAAGGATGCAAAGAGTTACGTACAAGAAAAGGCTCAGGAAATTTATAGCGTAACCCCACGATATATGATCCTTAAAGAAGAGGGACCTGATCACGATAAAATCTTCACAACAGCGCTTTATTTTGGTGAAGATCTAGTTGCT
>CAYOQQ010000048.1:0-3277 GCA_964406165.1 uncultured Candidatus Saccharibacteria bacterium | reverse complement strand
ATGCTAGATGTCCTTAACATGATGTCACGCATTAAGACAGCACGAGTGGAGATGGTGGAGTATATTAAATCAAAAGAGATATGATTATCAACGATGATTTTAGAAATCACTTAGAGTTATTTAAAACACCAAATAGGTTTGTTATTAGTGATCCGCCATACAATCAGGGTTATCACTATAATGATTATAAAGATACACTTGATGTTGATGAATATGGAATGATGCTTCAAGGTGCTTTTGGAGGGTATCAATCAGTAATTATTTCTTACCCAGAAGAAACTTTAAATATTATCTCAAAAGTAATGAATGCAGATTGGTGTGAGCAATCCATCGCGTGGGTTTATAATTCAAATACTGCAAAACAACACAGGCTAATTTCATGGTGGAATTGTAAGCCAGATATGCGAAAAATCGGACAGCCATATAAAAATCCAACTGATAAAAGAATTAAACAAAGAATTGCAGACGGAAAACAGGCAAAACTTTACGACTGGTGGGAAGTCAATCAAGTAAAAAATGTTAGTAAAAAAGATAACCCACATCCATGTCCGATACCTTATGAAATCGCAAGAAGAATAATTTTATTGACAGTGCCACAGGGGGGGGTAGTGATAGACCCGTTTGCAGGTAGTGGCACAGTTTTAAAGGCAGCAAAAGATTTAGGATATGAATACATTGGATTCGAGATTGATAAAATTTATTTTGATTATATGAAAAAAATAGGACTTTAATTATCCCCAACCCCACATTGCCTACCACCCTATAAGGGACTATAATACATCGAGGAGGTCGATACATTATAATAATAATCAATAAAAATATATGGCAGCAATAAATGATGAGTCAAAAAACAGGTACTTTCACGTTCTAGCAGACGGAAAGTTCCACGAAACAGTCGACGAATTAACAGAGGGTGCTACAAAGCGAGATTACGAAACAAGTGATGGAAAAACTGGTACAAAGTACGAGTTACTTTATACCGAAGTATCGGGACTAATTACTAAGGTAGATTTCCACGAAGGAGACTACGGCAAGAATCTTCTACTCACAATTGTAGACGGCGAAGACGAACCAATCGTGTTGTCACTCAATACCGCGCAAAACTACGGTGAGGATATGATGAAGAAGTTATTGGCGATAGATATGTCATTGCCAGTAAAAATTCGTCCTTATTCATTCCCTGATGAAAAGACAGGAAAGCAACGCAAGGGTATGAGTATTACTCAGAATGGTCAGAAGGTGCAGAATTACTTTTATGATCCAGTAGCGAAGGAAAACATACACGGTTATCCTAAGCCAAAGTTCAAGAAAGGTAAGACGACGTTATCAACTAACGAGTGGAAACTCTACTTTATGGAAGCAAGAATATTCCTTATCGACACAATAACTGAGAAGTTCGAGATTGAAGATAAGGAGCAAATCTCAACAGTACCTCGTCAAGAAGGTGAATCTGATGAAGACTACGAAGAGCGAAAGAAAGCAATCGCAAAGTTCGACTAAGTAAGTCACAACCTGACATTGTCCCGACCCTCCTCGGGGCAGTGATGAGATTATGAAAAAAAAGAACTATCGTGTAGGTGAAATAATTTTAGGCAACACAAGAATAGTTTGGTGGGTTTGGACACACACTATACTTTTTCAATACCGTGGAAGATCCATAGGTTTTTGTTGGCATGGACTTACTCATTTTTGGAAACGCAATACCTATAAATATTTTTGGTATGATAAATCTTTATAAACACCAACTTGACTTTCTTAAAGAGAATCCAGCAAAGAAAGCACTTGTGTGGAGTTGTGGCACTGGTAAGACGCGCACAGCGATTGAATGGGCGACGCTAGGGCGCGAACACGCGCTTATTATCTGCCCAAAGGCACTCAAGACTAATTGGGCTAGAGAAGTCTCACGATGGGCTAATCCTAAAAACTTCACGATAATGTCTAAAGAAGAATTCCGCCGAGACTACTTTGAGATACCCGCAGTCAAGCAAATTATAATTGATGAGATCCACAACGGATTTCTGACACCGCACTTCAAAAGCCAGATGAGCAAGGCCCTCAAAAAGTACATCGCGCGTCATGAAGTCCCACGAGTCCTTGCTCTCTCCGCTACTGTGTATACATCATCACCTTGGAATATCTATAATCTCGCGGTGTACACTGGTAAGTTATGGAACTATCGAGACTTTGACCACGCCTTTTTTGACCACGTAAGAATGGGACCAAGAGTTGTGCCAGTTGCTAAGAGAGGTATCGAGAAAGAATTGGCTGAGATAACAAAACGCATTGCAAGCGTTGTTGATATAAATGATGTGATTGACGTACCCCTACAGAATCACCTTGAGCCTGAATACTTTGCGCTAAGTAAAGAGCAGAAGAAGGCCATTAAAGATAATTATGACCCACTCCCGATCGTAAGGTACACGCTTCAGCACGAAGTGGAGAACGGCATAATACTTCCAAATGAATTTAGAGAAGCGCAGATATTTGATTGCGATAAGTATGAGCGTATCGAGGAACTTGTAAAAGAGAATCCTAAGATAGCGATAGTATGTCGCTACAATGGGCAGATTGACCTACTTCGCGCCAAGCTCGCTGAGTATGACCCACTGGTAATTCGAGGCGATGTGAAGGATCGCGATAGCGTATGTGTCAAAGCGGAAGCGAGCGAGCGAGCGGTAGTACTTATACAGGCAGATTGTGCGGAAGGCTACCAGCTCCCAAGTTTTCCCGTATGCGTATTTGCTTCGATGAGTTATGCGTATACTAAGTATGAGCAGATTTGTGGGCGCTTCCTTAGAATGGACAAGCCGTCACGTACCACATTTATTTATTTACTAGCCGAGGGCGATAGCATAGACCAAGCCGTCTATGACGCAATTAAAAGAAAGGAGGACTTTCAAATCAATTTATATGAAAAGAGAAGCTAGTTTCCAAACGACGTTCAATCATTGGCTCAAGAATGTCTACAAAAAGACAGGTGCGTACGAGCTGAAGCAAACAACGACGGGTAGTCTGCCGTTCAGTGCAGTTGTCGATCATCAAGTCGACGCCTTACTTAATGTTCGACACGGACAATTTGTCTTCAAAATACCTGACGCCGGCTATCAAAACCCATTTGACGCATTCTCTCTATGTGAGCAACCCGCTTACGTTGTAATTAAATATGACGACTTCTTTTGTCTTATCTCCATCGATACGTGGTTACTCGAAAAATGTCGAAGCAAGAGAAAGAGCCTGACTTCCGAACGGGCTAAAGAGGTTTCGGTAGTGGTAGTAC
>CAYOQQ010000047.1:0-3479 GCA_964406165.1 uncultured Candidatus Saccharibacteria bacterium | reverse complement strand
GCATCATCAAGTGTGGTCATTGTTTTTCGCATTGACTCCCCTCGTACCTTATCCATATTCACATCACCACATACTTGGATATATGCATGGAGACTTGAAATGAGATTAGACTTATGTGTAAAATAATATGACCAATCTTTTTTCTTAAGTAAAATCTCATAATGTTCACGAATAATGTTTCCGATATGTGCATGTTCATCCTTCTCTAGGTGTGAAGCCTCACGGAAGACAATAGTCATGTCAGCATCGAAACGACTAAGGTTGTTACGAATATCACTATATCGTGTTGACTGGCGAGAAATAAAGAACCCGTTAAATACAGCAAAAAGAAATGTACTTACTGTAAGATACACCTTATCTAATCCGTATCCAGAAAAATCAAAATACCCATTATAGAAAAAGAAAATAATAAAGAGACCGGAGAGAAAAATTGTTAACTTTTTTGACATGAGAATAGTATAGCAAGATAACTTGATACGACATGTAGACAATCAGACCGCATCGCTGTTAGACGATGCGACTAATACACAATTTCAAAGCGCGACCTTCGGTCGCGCTTTGAAATACTCTGCTGTCTGTCAGCGAAGCGGTCTAGCCGTCTGATTGTCTGTCGTCTTTCCTACAACCTCATCTCCCTTTCTCCACTATCTTCCTTATCTCTCACCATCTTGATTAATTTTTCAATCATAATCTTAGGGTCCTTTTCAAAAATTACATTCGGATTTTGGCGGTTACTATTATCAATAATATTCTTAATCACCTCGTCCGTTGCCCACTCCCCAATAAGCACGCCAAGAGGCATATTTGCCTCCCAGGCTACGGTAAACTCGTGGATTGTCCCTATACGCCCACACCCAATAACAACCGCATCTGAGGACCGAATAAGCATCAAATCCCGCCCCGGAAAGCCAAAACCAGTATAGATAATCGCATCCATCGCTTTTGTAGGTAAACGGTAGACCTCAATATGTTCTTTTTTGCTCGCAGCCGGAGAAAGCCCAAAAGAAAAGCCTCCGACTTCTTTTGCACCCTCTGCTGCATAGAGAGGGAAGCCACTTGTAGCCCCTGTTACAATCTGTGCCCCTTGTCGCGCAATCTCACGACCGAGCTCTTTAGCAATTGGAATAACAGATGGCCCACAGTGCGCTATCTCTGCCGCACCTGAAACACTGATAGTAACTCGTTGGGATTTCATATTCTGTTAAGTATAACAGAAGGTGAGTAGAAGGCAGAAGGTAGAGAGTGGACAAAAGGCTGTTAGCTTTTGGCTATTAGCCGTTAGCCAGAACAATACAACTACCTGGATATATTGTATTGAATGCAATTGCTAACAGCTAATGGCTAAGAGCTAAATGCTATTCAAGTTCTATCACGTCCCCTCTCTCTGGTACCGCAATTGGCACATTGTATGTTTCGTGAATTCGCTGACCCAAGAAATAGGTACTCTTTGGTTCGCCTAAAACAACAATAACTTTTTTCAAGGTCTCAGCTGTAGAAGCCACGAACTCTACGAGATGTTCCGAATCTTTATGCGCAGAGAATCCATGAATATTAACGACCCGTGCTTTAAGTTGTACGGGATTACCATGGATATACACCTCCTTTTCTTCATCAACAATATGTCGCCCTATTGTCCCTACTGCCTGGTACCCAACGATAATAATTGTACTATTTGGATCTGGAAGATACTTCGCTTCGTGATGTAAAATTCGCCCGCCATTACTCATGCCACTTCCAGCGATTATAACCTTAGGTCGATTATCGCCATTGATTGCTTTACTCTCCTCAGGAGTTGGTGTCTGAATGAGTCCTTTAAAAGCAAAAATATCATCACCACTTTTTATAATCGCTTCTGTATTTTCATTAAACCAACTTTCGTATTTTTTATAGACCTTAGTGATATTGATACCAAGTGGTGAGTTAAGGTACACAGGCACCTCTGGTATCTGGTGAGTCTCAACGAGCTCGTTAAAAGCCATAAGAAGTTCTTGTGTTCGCTCAATAGAAAATGCTGGGATAAGTACGGTGCCACCTTTTATGATAGTTGATGTGACCGCTTCTTTGAAAATCTCTATACGCTGATCCTTATCTTTATGATTCCTATCACCATACACACTTTCTATCACCAAGTAATCGATATCTTTAAGCAGAGTCGTGTCGCGCATGAGTGGAGATGGTGTATTACCAAGATCCCCGGTAAATGCTAACTTCTTACCTTTATAAGCTATCTCAACAATCGCACTACCTAAGATATGTCCTGCATCATGAAGTGTTATAGTTGCGTCTCCGTCATTAGTTGGGAATGTATGCACCTGTTCATAGGTGAGTGTTGTTGTCCATAAGTGCATACTTTCGAAAACATCTTTTTCTTCATAAAGCGCTAGGACTCCTGCCTGTGCTGCTTCCTTTCCTAAGATACCAAGTGAGTCAAGCATAATAAGCTCACCCATTTCTCTAGTTGGCTCAGTACTGATAATCGGCCCCCGGTAACCAGCACGTACTAATTGTGGGATACGTCCAACATGATCAAGGTGCGCATGCGTAATGAATAGCGCATCAACGGTAGTTGGGTCATACCTAAATGGTTCACTATTTATTGGAAGTGAATATTTTTCACCTTGGACAAGGCCGCAGTCTATCAAGATTTTTTTACCACCGAATTCTACTAAAAAGTTAGACCCTGTCGGCATCTGTGCACCACCTGCAAATGTAACTTTAAATGTCGACATATCTTGCTATATTGAAAAATTATTTTTTAAGAAAAAGAAACGCAACTGTTGCACCTACAGCACCATTAAATATATCAAACAGTGTGTCAGACCAACCATTCCATGCAACCTTATGTATTAGAACATCTTTTACAAACTCATAAAGCTCCCAGGTGATAGCTACACACAAGTATAAAATTAAAACCTGCGTAAGGGATAATTTTTGTTTGCCGTGTGTTGCCACTGCAAGCACAAATGCTGCCACTCCGAAGCCTCCAAACACATGCATTGGAATATCAAGCCATGGAAGCTCAAAATAAAGATGCGTTGGGTCAAAAATAAATACCGAAAGACAAAATAGTGTTAAGAGAAATAGTGCTGAAGTGATAATATTCTTCATAGGTACAGTATACCAGAGGGTAGCCATTAGCCATTAGCACTAATTTAACGCATGAAGGATATAACATAAGAAAATCCCCTTACGGGGATGTTCTTATAGGTGCTCAGGGCATCTTCCTGATTATTTATGTCAGGTGGGTAGGAAACGAATAGGACCACGGTCCAGTTCTAACAATATTCCATAACCCAAAGATGCATTATCCAGAAAAATACCTAAGCACCTGTAATCAATTATATTCTTGCTAAGAAAAAAGTAAAGTAATCTCCTATAACTAATAAATATTCTTTTTGAATTATCATCTTTTCTTTCTTTTTTAACTTTTCCATCGAAACAAACAGAATACTTTTCTGGTGAAAAGTTTCTTCTGCCTC
>CAYOQQ010000046.1:0-3493 GCA_964406165.1 uncultured Candidatus Saccharibacteria bacterium | reverse complement strand
CTCGTAGATAACGAGACAGATGATGGAACTCCAGATATTAACATCGACACAACAAAAGATGCCGATATCGTTGGTGAAATTTCCCCGGAAGTTCTTGCAGAAATTGCTCCTGAAGTAGTTACTAGCGAAGAAACAAAATAAGGATTACACTTAGTGATATCTACAAGTAATCATTAATTTATCCTTATGTACCTCAATAAAGTATTTCTATTCGGCAACTTAACTCGTGACCCAGAACAAAAATCACTTCCTAACGGAACTGCAGTAACGAACTTCTCTTTAGCAACTAACCGTATCTATAAAGATGCGGCAGGAGCTAAGCAAGAGCAAGTCGAATACCACAACATTGTAGTATTTGGTCGCCAGGCAGAGACGAGTGCACAGTACCTTAAAAAAGGCCAAGGTGTGATGATCGAAGGACGTATCTCTACTCGCTCATGGGATGACAAGACTACAGGCGAGAAGAAGTACCGTACAGAGATTATTGCTGATGCCGTACAGTTTGGTCCGAAAAGTGGAGGTGCTCCATCAGGTGAAGGATTCTCAGGTAATCCGAATCCTGTGACGCCAGCGAAGAGTTCGAATGTGCCAGACTTAGATACAATCGATTATGGCGATTCGAACATCAATGTAGACGACATCCCTTTTTAAAGCCTAAAATTATTGCATCTGCGTTGTTGTGTAATTGTTTCGCTCCCGCAATGTACTAGTTGTACATCTTGGTCGCGAAACAATTCCCCGCCTAGCAGCTACAACAATTTGTATGCTTTAAAACCATCTTACTTGCTTAAGAAATAAAATTATTAAATTATTAATACGAAGATAAGGAAAAAAGAATTCTAACCACTTTCTACTCTCTACCTTCCACCTTCCACATATGAAAAAACAAGATCACTTCAATCAGAACAACATCAAGTTCATCGACTACAAGGATACAGAAATCCTCGTTAAGTTCTTGAACCCACATGCTCGTATTCTTAACCGCCGTAAGACTGGTCTTACTGCTAAGAACCAAAGAGCTTTAGCTAACGCTATCAAGCGTGCACGATTCATGGGACTTCTTCCATACGTAGCACACTAAATTGTTCGTGAACAAAACAACCTCAAATCAGGTTGTTTTGTTTTTTATGAGGAGATATACTTGATTTAGTATATGGAAAAAAGTAGTCTTTTGCCGGAAGAAAATACCATAGTATCAAAAGGTGTTTGGGAAATTGTGCCGAGAAGTATAACTGGCCGGGTGGTTGTAGTCATTATGGCACTCGTTGCTTTCCTTTTTGGAGGATCACAAGCTTTTTATTCATTTGCACTTGCTTTTGTATTTTTTACTTTATTTAAAAATAAAGAAAATTTGACCATTATTTTAGGGGAAATAGAGACTTTTTTCAGTACGCTCTCTCTATTTAGATGGGCATTCTTCGTTCTTATAGCATTATCAATTGAGGTATTTTTTATGAGTAAAATGTATTTTTCTCCTGGCGAATGCTCTCTTTTAACTGGTCATTTTAATGGGCTGTGTTTATTACTGGTGCTTAGCCCTGAAGCGTGGGTCTTGAGTATTGTTACTTTCGCCACCTTAGTTTTGCCATTATTATTTATCTTTATAATTACGAAAAAATTTTTCAAAAAAAGTGAGGTTATTGAAACTCCTTAGATATTAAGGTTATTTTCTATAGGTCTGTATGGTATACTTAACGTATATGGAACCAAAATTTACACCAAATCATTTAGAAACAGGTTTAGCAATGAAATATGATGATGCTAGCATGAAAGAAAAGTTTGGAAGTCTCTCCGAAGAAAATAAAAAAGTAATTGATTATTGGGTAAACATTAAAGGCGATTTCTCAATGGAAAATATTGTTGATATTATATTATCTGCGAACGAAGACCAAAGAATGCAAATTTCATCAATATTGGGTGATATTCGTATGGCAACAGATAAAAAAGTTAAAGATGAATTTGCGCTTGCGCTAGTTGTATTGTTAAATACATTATAAATTTTAGTAGTGTTAATAGTATAAGTGATAGCTAAAAACTACGAGTTTACCTTTGGCAAAATCAAAGTTTTTTGATAGTATGAGAAGTATTATATAAAGCAGGTATTACTAAGTAATTTGTCAAATAAACCATGTCAAAACCATCACACCCAAAAAAAGAAAGAACATTTATTATCTTAAAACCTGACGCAGTGCAGCGAGGGCTTGTAGGCGAAATCATCAAGCGTTTCGAGCGTATCGGTCTTAAGATTGTCGGAATGAAAATGCACATGGTTGAAGAAAAAACTCTCTGGGCACATTACAATAAGGATGATGCATGGTATGAAAAAAAAGGTTCTAAAATCGTAGAAAATAAAAAGTCACTTGGTATGACTGTTGACAAGGACGCGATTGAGTACGGCAAAGATATTATTCGTGCAATGGTGCACTATATGTGTGCAGGTCCTGTCGTTTCATTAGTAATTGAAGGCAATCAAGCTCAAGCAGTCGTAAAGCGTCTCGTTGGAGGAACAGAACCAACAACAGCTGATACTGGCACTATTCGTGGTGATTACGCACTCGACTCTTACTATATATGTGATGTTGATGGAAGTCGCGGTATGAGAAATCTTATTCATTGCACAGATCCAGCAGATGGTGAAGGGGCTTACCAACGAGAAGTTGATCTATGGTTTACAAAAGAGGAAATTATGAATTACCGTCTCGTGTCAGAAGCAATGCTCTATGATGTAAATCTGGACGGTATAAGAGAGTAATCATATACGAAAAAATCAACCACTAGTGGTTGATTTTTTTATACTCTATTTTGTTATACTGACGGTCATGAATTATTACGAACTGGTTCCAACAGAATACCCAAAAGAAGAATACATAAATAGAGAAGAATATCTTACGTCCATAAAGAAGAAAACGCCAGAACCAAAAGGGCCTATTGTGCTTCAGATCGTAGTAATCATTTTGTGTGTCTTTCTTTCCGTACTTATTTACGGGACATTTAATTTTGACTCTATTTCGCAGTAAATTTCTTGTAACATATTTTTCTCTTTTGTCGATATCATGTTTTAAAAAACTCTTGAAATGTAAGTATTGCTAATGGCCAAAGGCTAACTGCTAAAAGCTACTCGCACTTATCCACACAATCCACCAAAATTGCTCTTGCCAAAACTTGCGACCGGGTAGGGCGGTGACTATAATAATCATAGGTGCTTGTAGTAGTTCTAAGTGCTCTCCTTCGAAGGGTTACAAGACGTGAGCTAGCCATAGTCGTTCGTGACGGTGAGCTCTCTTATCTCCTGTAATGCATAAAGATATTGTAAGTACCTCCACTATAGAAAGAACCCGAGCGGGTGCCGCATCGGGTTTTTTCTTTTCTGTATTTATTTTGAATTGTATTTCTAGCCTCCCGAACTTTTCCATGAGAAACAACTTGCCGGAGTCGACGGGCGAGGCAGAAGAAACTTTTCAACAGAAAAGTATTCTGTTTGTTTCGATGGAAA
>CAYOQQ010000045.1:0-3639 GCA_964406165.1 uncultured Candidatus Saccharibacteria bacterium | reverse complement strand
AACCTGTGACCTTTGCTGTGTAAAAGCACTGCTCTACCAACTGAGCTAATCGCCCTTCTTTTATCTATTTCACCTACACACTTTTGTGCACATTTTAATAGTCTACCAACTGTGTCGAAAGCTTGCTAGCTGTTCGACATCTTTGCGGCCGAGCTGCTCGAGCTAATCTCCCGACTTGTAAACTGTCATTAAATACTACAACATTTTGATTTTTTTTGCTAGTATAGTCTTTACATCCATGCCCTGGTAGTTCAATGGATAGAACAGCGGACTTCTAAGCCGTTAATAGTGGTTCGATTCCACTCCGGGGCACAACAAATTAATGATACAACAGTGGTTCAATCTTTTTTAATGTAGCATCGGGGTCTCTCTCATATTCTTGATATAGTCCAGGATGAGCATTAACAATACCTCTAAAAGCCTCGGCTCGTTTATCAATAAATTCCAACAAGTCTTCCCCATGCATATCAGCCAGCTGCATTTGCATCTGATTAGCCTGTTGTACATTTCTATCTTCTAGTCCGCCCATTTGTTGTTCCATGCTCATATAAATTATTCGTAAGTTACCTCCCTTTTTAATCTGTCCTCAAGCTTCCGCCCAATCATGCGCCGTGCATCCCCTGTCCCACACACCGTTACATCACCCTCACCAATCTTATGCACAATAGTATCAAGAATTTCATTGATAGCTTTTGTAATATCTTTTTCAACATCAGTCTTCCCAAATGGAATAACATCCCCGTCGAAGGTACAATAATCATCATACACACAGAGATGGTGCGACTTAGCGGTTATCATAACGTAAAGTATATACCAAACTTATTATTTAAAGTATGCGTACAGAATGTAGATAACAATAAGTACTACAACTGCGATCGTAGCCTTCTTAGTATGACGCTTAATGTAGACACGTGCCTCATCACCATACTCATACGAAAGATATGCAACAGGCGCGACTCGAATCAATCTTCCTAAAAAAGTAGCGACTATAATAATTGGGATAGATACCATAAAAGCCCCAGCTAAAAAAGAAAACACTCTGTCCGGTAGCGGTGTGAGTGCTGCGAAGAATTGTGCATAAAAAGCATTATCAGCAAAGAGCGTCTTTGCACGTTCAGCGACTGCTTCACCGTGAAGGAACGAAAGGATGCTCGCTCCATATGATGTATAAATAGTTGCGCCTAGTACGTACATAACAAGAGCACCAAATGTTGACCCGCACGCAGAAATGAATGAAAGCAACTTCCAAGAAATATCTTTTCTATACGCGAGAACTACAAGTAAAAATGCCTCAGGAAGTATTGGTGAAATAGATGCTTCAAAAAACGCAACAATAAACGTTACCGACTTAATATGCTTAGTTCTTGAGAGTGAATTAATTGTCTCATCCACTCGAGTAAGTAATTTCATGAATTATCTAAGACGAGTTCCGTCAGCTAAAAGCTTGCTTGGATTAAGGAGAGCAAGACCTGTATCATCACTCCCAGCAAGAATCATCCCCTGTGACTCATGGCCTCGTAACATTCTTGGAGCAAGGTTAGTGACAAATGGAAACTGTTTGTTGAGTAAATCTTCTGGCTGAACATATTCTCGTATCCCTGAAAGGATTTGTCTTGGAGTATCTTCTCCTAGATCAACTTTTAAAATGTAGAGCTTATCTGCACCTTCGACAACATCTACTGATAGCACAGTGCCAACTTTAATTTCTATTTTCATAAAGTCATCAATGGTCGCATACACTTTTTCTGGCACAACTACTTCCTTTATAGGATTGTCATTTTTTATTTCTTCTTGCATATGATTACTATACTACAGTATGTAGCGTATTATCTAAACTTTTTGTTGAATGGAATTCTACCAAGACTCTTCTGATGTCTCTTCATCATCGTCACCATCAGTATATTCTTCATCAGATGTTCCTGGGCCATTAATTTTATCAAGATATCTCTGGAGCACTATTGCAGCTGCTTGGTCGTCAACATTATGGTTACCTTCATTTCCTGACTGCTTACGAGCTTCGATAGTTGAATACCATTCCTTCTCGAATTTTACTGTTACATCGATTGCATTCTCAATTTGAGCGCCGAACTTTCTTGCTTCTTTAGCAATAGGGTTAGGTTTTCCTTTTGCATCAACACTCTCCCCTATCACCACAACACTGAACTTCATTTCACGGATGAGTTCAAGAGTATCTTTAAGCAAAATTGCATCATTAGGTGCAATCATTAGTGGATATGCCATACGACCCTCATCATCTGATTGGGCGAAGCCTACTTTTTTTGAACCAAAATCAATTCCTAAATATTTCATACAGTTAAAGTTATTTGATTAATCGATACCATTTGCTTGGTGATGGAGTTGGTATTCGTAGATTTTTTTTGATACCGTTGAAATAACTCTAAACAATGATGCATCATCTTTACCTTTTGTCATGACGCAAAGAACGTATGGATCTGATGCCTGATAGACAACACCACAGTCATGTAGCTGTACAGTCATAACCTCTTTTCCATCAATGACTTCAGGGAACTCATAAACGCCAAACTTATGTGCAACCTTAACCTCAACAGGTAAACCGGCAACTAACCCATCTTTAAAATCACTTTTAGCTAAAAGTCCTAAAATATATTCTGAGTGATCTTCGTTAATATATGAGGAACCATAAAGAATTCTCAAGAAGTTAGCATACTTACGTGACGATATTTCATATGTACCTTGTGTTGGGATGTTAGCAAAATTAACTAAATTTAATAACTGTTCAAGATATTTTTTATCTAAAACTGATAGAAGTAAATTCTTTGCTCCATTATCAGAACTTACAAGCATTTTTTCAATCAGTTCATTAATTGTATATGTTTGTCCAATTACAAGTGTACTTTCGGCATTCAGTTGCTTAACTTCATTAATATCTGAGAGCTCCTTTGTGTAGACAAGTACTTTTTGAGCAAATGCTGGATCATTTTCAATTTGTTTATAAATTGCAATAGCAATAGGTAGTTTAAATAAACTAGCAGGAGAAAAGTCTACATTCTCTCGCCCTCCAAACCAAAGCCCGGTATTAAAATCTCTAAAATAAATTGAGTACCCGTACAAATTGCCCGCTTTTATTTCATCTCTTAAATATGAGACAACTTCTGATTTAATGTCTGTATAGATACCGACATCTGTGGCGGGTGCTGATACTCCACCAATGAGCGGATTAATATACATATATTTATCTGAATTTTCACGAACGTTTCTAAATGTGGAAAGGAATTTTGTATACTTCACTTTTTCCATATACATTCCAGAGAAAAAAGATACACCTGATGAAACCACAATAATTAAAACTATTGAAAAAATTGATATGTTTTTTTTGGTGCATAGCGCACGAAGATGGGCACTCATAATGATAACTATTTTGTACAAGTAGTATAGCAAATAAATATAAAAATATAGTAGTTATCCACCCAGTGTCTTTATACGAGAAGGTTATATTACATGCTTCAAAAAATTAGTAAAGTATGCTATAGTATTCCAACTGTTACCAAACAGCACAAATGTGTTAATGTACAAGCAATTGGACATTTTCATATACCACACCGGGAGGAGTGGCAGAGTGGTCGATTGCACCTGTCTTGAAAACAGGAGTCTGGGCAA
>CAYOQQ010000044.1:0-4129 GCA_964406165.1 uncultured Candidatus Saccharibacteria bacterium | reverse complement strand
GTGAAGCCGTGGGATTCGATTTCTTTGCGGAGGTTGTCCGAGAGCGCGAATTCTTTAGAGGCGCGCGCTTGCGCGCGTCTCTCTAAGAGCTCCTTCACCTCATCGGGAATCTCAATAACTTTTTCAGTCACTTCACTAAGTCCAAGTCCAAGCATGTCACTGATTGCAACAAGCGTTACATACCTATCAACTTCAAGAATTGTTTCATCTTTCATTAACTTCCAAATGACCGCAATCACTTCAGGTGTGGCGAGGTCGTTCTGAAGTGCTGTGTGTGCCTGATGCATATAGGTTGCAACGACATGACCACTTGTAGTCTTATGATGTAGTACGTAGTCAACTAATCGGTGGTACGCAACCGATGCAGCGTCGAGTGCCTCATACGAGAAGCTGAGCTCTTTTCGGTAGTGTGCGGTGAGTAAAAAGTATCTGTAAGCGAGTGGGTCGTAATTTTCTTCACGGAGTTTAGAAAGTGTCATGAACTCCCCATTAGACTTAGACATTTTACCTGTTGTATCTAAGAGATGATTGTTGTGCATCCAGTAGTTCACATATGGCATTCCTGTTGCACACTCACTTTGCGCTATTTCATTAGTGTGATGCACAGGAATATGCTCGATACCTCCTGTATGAACATCAAAATGTACTCCTAGATACTTCATCGACATTGCTGAACACTCAATATGCCAGCCAGGAAATCCAACACCCCATTTACTCTCCCACTCCATCTGACGTTTCTCGTTAGTTGGAGAGAACTTCCACAGCGCAAAGTCTGTGATATTTTTTTTCTCAGTATTTTCTTCAACTCGTGCACCACTTTTAAGTCCTTCTATATCTAGGTGCGCGAAGTCTTTATATGCTTTAAACTTAGAAGTATCAAAATAGATACCATCAGTCGTCCTGTATGTATAGCCTTTAATCTCAAGAGCTTCGATGAGAGCAATCTGTTCTTTGATGTTATCAGTTGCGCGTGGGAATGTGTATGCATCAAGGGGGATGCCAAGCATCACAAGGTCATTAAAGTAAGCGTCACTATACATCTTAGCGATTTCCCACACATTTTTACCTTCTCGACGTGAGCCCTTTTCCATCTTATCTTCACCATCATCATGATCATCTACGTTGTGTCCAACATCAGTGATATTGATTACATGCTTTACTTCATACCCACAGGAGATAAACATTCGTCTAAGAGTGTCTGCAAATACTGCCGCCCTCATGTTACCTAGATGCTGATAGTGATAGACAGTTGGTCCACAAGAATAAATACCAACATGACCCTCTTTTTCTGGGGTAAAGTCTTCAAGCTTGCGTGTTTTTGTATTATAAAGTCGTATCTGTGTGCTCATGGTGTAGTGGTGAGTGGTTACTTTGAGTATTCCCTTTATTCTATCATATCTGACATGTATACTACGTCTATATGTCAACGATAATTAATTTCTATAAAAAACACAATCCGCTCCCACAGCACTTTACTAAAACCTTCGCCATTAAAAGTATTGCAGTAGGGATATTTATTTTCACTATTTTTGGTATAGGGTTCCTTTTGGGTGGGGCAATGAATGGAACCGTTAAAGCAGAAACTTTGATGTCAGATGTTTCGCTTAATACACCACTCTTTTCTTCTGTTAAACAAAATATTGATAACAAGTTTGTATTCTGGAGATCGTCTTCGACTCTTCCAACAGCAAAGGAGCTCGAATACGGAATGATTAAAGGGTATGTTGAAAGTTACAAAGATCCATATACTGTCTTTTTCCCACCGGTTGAAGCAAAGAGTTTCGCACAGACTGTTAAAGGATCATTTGGTGGAGTAGGGATGACTGTAGGTATGAAAGATGGCAATATCGTTGTGATTGCTCCACTTAAGGATTCGCCAGCGATGAAAGCGGGGATAAAAGCAGGGGACCTAATTGCTGCAGTCGATGGTAAGAGTATGATTGGTAAAAATTCTGAAGAAGCAGTGTCACTTATTCGTGGTGAACTAGATACACCAGTAACTCTCACTGTATTACATCAAGATGCTAAGGCTACTGTTGATATAAAGATAGTCAGAAAAGAAATTAAAATCCCAACGCTTGATATTGAGAAACAGGATGGTGTCTTTATTATTAAACTCTACAACTTCTCTTCTGAGTCGCCTGAGCTATTTAGAAAAGCACTCAATGAGTTCATAAATGGTAAGTACACAAGACTTGTGATTGACCTTCGTGGTAATCCAGGAGGGTATCTTGAAGCAGCTGTTAATATGGCAAGTTACTTCCTTAAGGATGGTCAGGTGGTTGTAAGTGAACGACAAGGAAAGAGTGAAGCGGTATCTAATCACCGAAGTACTGGAATTGTAGGAGTCCCTGTTGGAGTAAAAGTCGTTGTGCTCGTAGATGGTGGGTCAGCATCAGCATCAGAAATTCTCGCTGGGGCACTTAAGGATCATGGTATTGCTAAGATTGTCGGCGTGAAGTCATTCGGTAAGGGTTCTGTGCAAGAGTTGGTTAATCTCGCAGACGGTTCATCACTTAAGGTAACTATTGCTAAGTGGTATACACCAAATGGAGTGAATATCTCAGAAGCAGGTATTGTTCCAGATGTTATCGTTCCAGTTGCGACATCGACTCCTAAAGGTTACAAGGGGACATATGACGCACAGTTACTTAAAGCAGTTGAGGTGGTGAAGGGGATGAAGTAGTAGACAGTGTGTAGAAAGTGGTGAGTAGCGTGTAGTTAAAATACAAATACAAAAGGGCGGCCGCAGGCCGCCCTTTTGTATTTTAGTCTGCGAAGTCAGCATTTGTCTGCGAAGTCTGTGACATGGTATCATGTGTCGTATGAAAGTAATTCTCCTTAAAGATACAGCAAAACTCGGTAAGCGTGGTGAGGTAAAAGAAGTGGCAGACGGGTATGCTATTAATGTGCTTATCAGAAAAGGTGATGCCCTTATGGCGACTCCTTCTGAACTCTCTAAGTGGAATGCTAAAGAAGCTTCTAAGGTACATAAGAAAGAAATTGCTACTAACACATTTATGCAGTTGGTAGATAAGCTTGACCGTGACCCTGTTGTCATTACAGGCAAGAAAGCTGACGCGAAAGGACAACTCTTCGCACAGGTAAAAGAAGTCGATATAGCTGACGCGATTTTTGCAAGTACTCAGTTCTCAGTTGATCCTAAGCAAATTATTATTGGTACACTTATTAAGTCACTCGGAAAGCACCAGGTTGAACTAAAACAAGGTGAACAAAAAGCAAAGTTAAAAGTTGAGGTAAAGTAAACCTTCACAATGAGTTTGTTTGACATTTACTATATTTATGATATTGTAGTGTAAATGTTCACTTTAGGGGCTATACATGAAAAAACTTCCAAGGCTGATAGTGGAGCAATGGAGTGATAGTAATCTATTCACTGCCCCATCTGTCAAAGAATTGTTTTGGTTCTATTCCAATCAGGTACATGAAGGTGATGAAAAGGGAACTGTTGTTTTGCCAGTTTTCGTTGCTCATGATGTTCACAAACATACAACTGCAAAAGAGCTGAAGCTTGAGCTTCAATTCATTGAAGATGACTGTGGAGATGAGAAGGAACACTTTGTATTTTCAGGAGTTGGCTTCGAACATCCTTTTGTGTTTCGAAGGTTGCGTGAACTACCTGAAGGGAAAGACTCTGTGTGGCAACACAAGTCTGATGGAGTGTGGTGGTTGCTGTCATCTACAGGTGACAAAGCACTTACATCGCTTTATTGGGACTTTTGGGATTTAGTTAAGAAGTTGTAGCTACGGCTACACTTCTTTTCATATTTGGAAACCTGACCTCGTGTCAGGTTTTTTACATAAAATAAAACCGGTCTTTCGACCGGTTTTATATTTTATTATTTAGCTGACTCGAGCCCAACGTTTGCTACTTTCTTTCGCTTGATTGTCCCGTCTAAGTGCTTCATGCGACGTTCTGTAAACGACACTTTTCCTTCTGTAAGAGCAAATAGTGTGTGATCACGTCCAAGACCAACGTTCTTTCCTGGCATGATTTTTGTACCACGCTGACGAACGATAATAGCTCCTGCTGATGCTGTTTCTCCGGCGTAAAGCTTAGTACCAAGGTACTTTGGCTTACTGTCTGTTAGGTTTTTTGCCGAACCTG
>CAYOQQ010000043.1:0-4237 GCA_964406165.1 uncultured Candidatus Saccharibacteria bacterium | reverse complement strand
GTTGCCTTCTGACCTGTGATCTTAGAAAGACGATCCATAACGAGATCATTTCGCTTCTTATCACGCTTCATAGCTGAACCTGTTGCAACAGACACAGTCACCTTAACAAGGTGAGGTGCCGCCATAACATTCTTGTAACCAAATTCCTTAGAAAGCTTCTCAAATGAAGCTTTCTGCTTATCCTGAACACTCATGATTGCTGATTTTGTTGCCATACATTTATTGTAAGTACGATTAATCTTTTCGGTAACAACCTAAAGATGGTATACGCGCTTATCTTACAAGTCCGCCCTGCGACGTAGCTTGTGTTAGTTGATAGACCCCTACTCTACCACAAAAGGAAGCTTTTATCCAGCCCCCTCTTTCCAACCGTATATAAAACAAAAGTCCGATTTCTCGGACTTCTTTGGATATTACCTGCTATACCCCAGCATGGCTACTCCCTACATGAAATTCAACATATGACTTAACGACCACATGTAGGTCTTCAACAATTGCTTTCGCTACTTCATGCGCATCATGACCAGTGAGATATTTGTTCTGCGTGAGAATGAACCCAGCATTCCTATCAGTCTCATGCGCATCCAGTCCAAGCGCACCGATCCCCCGCCTAAAGTCAGCAAGGAGGTAGTTAACTTGAACATTGATGAGTGTCATCCTGAGTATTTTCAAAAACCATTCAATTCTTTCTACTTGTGTCTCAAACACAAGAATCCCAAGCTCTCCAATAATGACTCCATCAATAACTTCCCAAACACCCCTTCGAAAATGAAGGTACTGGCTGTCATAGTGTGGAGACATGAGAGCACTATACCGTCGCATATCTTCAAGAACATGTAACAACTTTGAAAGTGACTTTTCTTTCACCTGATTCTGCTTCTCTTTGAAAAGAAAAGCATGCGCTGACTCTACTGCCATGAAGACTTCTACTGGATACAGTTCATCACTATGAACGTAATTTCCTTGAAGAGACATACAAATCACCTTTCACTGAAAGTGAATACAAAGGACCAGACTACCACCTTGCTGAATCTTACGCTCTTTTGTATATTTTTGCAAAAGATAACTATTTCTTGTCTTGGAGTACTTTTAGTCTGTATTTTGAATACATTACGTAGCGCAGTGCGAAGAACGCGTCTTCTTTTTGTAAGATATGATGGACAGCTCGTATTATATCTTTTGTTGAAACATATTTACTCTTAATCAAAAAAAGTTCATGAATGACTTCTTTCGTGAGAGCTTTTGCTTTCATGGCATCATCCCCTTGATCACGCCCCTTACCTGCGCTAATAGCATTTAAGATAGAAGCGAAAAGCTTTTCGTAGACGAATCGCTTACGGGTCAGGTTACGCTTAATAACAAAGAGAGAGTCGTATGAGAAATGCTCACTTGTAGTGAATACTTCTTTACAGGTAAGACACTGTCTGCGACGCCATACCTCTCCCCCTCCTTTTCCTTGGCGAGAATTGATAACATCGGTTTTTGATTTCTTTTTTTGGATAGTACAATATGGACATTTCATGACTATATAGTGTCATTTTTATATATAAAAAGCAATACATATGACTATATATAGTAATTTTATCGGCACCCTATTTTAGATATCCTACGAATGTAAGTTCTTTGTTAACCAACTAAGGAGAAAACCATGAGTCAAAAATCAATCACAAAAGTTGTGATTACTGGTGGGCCATGTGCTGGTAAAACTACATGCATGAGCTATCTGAGACAGAAGTTGGAATCAATAGGATATGCAGTCCTGGTGGTTGCAGAATCTGCAACTGAGTTCCTCACTGCTGGATGTGTGCCACCTCAGCATGCAACCATGCTTGATTTTGAAGAAGTACTTCTCGGAGCGCAGCTCGCCAGAGAAAAGCTCTATCATGATCTTGCAGAAAAGATGCACAATTCGAAAGTTGTAATTTTGCTCGACAGAGGTGCTATGGATATGAAGGCATACCTTGATGAAAAGTCCTGGTACGATCTTCTTGAAGACACAGGACACTCTGTTGCCTATCTCAGAGACAAGAGGTACGACGCTGTTATCCACCTAAGGACAGCAGCTCTCGGTGCAGAAAAGTTATACAACACTGAGAATAACAGCGCAAGACTTGAGACAATCGAAGAAGCTATCGAAAAAGATAGACGGACCCTTGAGTCATGGATTGGCCACTCTCACCTGCATGTGATAGATAACAGTACAGACTTTGATCACAAGCTAAAGCGCGTACTCGAATCTGTCCTTGGCACACTTGGGGAACCGATTCCAATGGAGATAGAACGCAGGTATCTCGTCGAGGTGTCCTTCGATTATGCCACCATCCCCTGTCCGTACCAGGTGACTGACATTGAGCAGGTCTATCTCAAGGGTGGTTTCAGAGTCAGGAAGCGGGTTGCAGAAGGTGTCGCAACATACACCAAGACGTACAAGGTCGACACAGCAGATCCTGCAGTCAGGTTCGAAAAAGAAGAGACCATCACTGCTCGAATGTATCGTGATCTTCTCGTGACCGAACACGAAGGAATTCCTACACTTCGCAAGAAGCGAGTATGCTTTGTGTATAAAGAGCAATATTTTGAACTTGATATTTTTGAGGACATCAACCTCATCATGCTCGAAATAGAACTGACCGATGCACAGAAGGAAGTGATTCTCCCCTCCTGGCTTCCAGTTATGAAAGAAGTTACTGATGATCTTTCGTACAGAAATGCTGAACTGGCAAAGAGAATGCAAGTAAAAGCATAAAACAACAATGGGCGACGCTTACGCGTCGCCCATTTTTCTTTACATAGCCCTCAATAGCGGCCAGCTCAAATTATCTTTCAAAAAAACTAGACTAAACCCTTATTAAGGAGCATTCTTGCTGTTTCTGCTCTGTCTTTATCCTTCAGGGTCGCAATCTTGAGAAGTATAGCCTTATAGTAACTGTTATTTTTCCCACTTTCTTTCTCAAGTTTCTTGAGAAAACTAACAAGTATACGCTTTCGCTTTGCTCTTACAAGACTAGCCCGCATTCCTACAATAAATATCGGAACTGCAAAAGCAAGTACAGGAGCAAGAATATATAATGGGTACGTTAGGTACCATGCATACGAAGACAGCACTGTTTCAACCATTGTATATAGTATTGCCAAAAAAAGTAGCAGTAAACAAAAGACGGTAGTTAAAAACTTAAATGCATCCCCCATGCCACCATACACTCTTGAACGCTTTGTGAGATCTAAATACTCCCACAGCATTACTTCTTCATCAACAAGAGTAACAAGGACCTCATTACTTTTAACGATTATTAATTCTCTATGCCGTGTTCCATTTTCCTCCCAGGCATGATAACGGTAGTTGAGTCCTCCAATATACGTATGATTTGATGCTCCATAGTCGTAAACTCCATTTTGAAATTCCATCATACACCTCCAGATTCTGGTTAAGAACGATATCAGTAAATCCTATACTTTTATAGGCATTATTGCAAATAAACCGAGAACTAACGTTCTCGGTTTATTGTTTAATTTACTTTATTCTTCGTTTGATAAATATTGACAATATAGATATGGTATATTATAATATATTTCACGGTCCTTTCATCACTCAAGAAAATTTTAGGAGAACATATGAGCTATAGCTACACTGTTGACCAAGTATATTTGGTTGCACAAGCGCTTGCCGTACTGAATCAAGATGTGCATATTTCCATCTCACGATGCATTTGCAAGCCTGATCGTCCATGGGTAATTTCATTCCTATCGATCAATTCCTGGCCACGACACCTCACTGTTGTACATATCTACGAGGATATCTCGGATGCACAATTCGTGTTGCATGAAAAGTACGTAAACGATAACCCTCTTGCAGATCCAAGCATGCTTCCTCTTCAGAGGATTCTTACACTTAAGGAGCTCGTACAGGAAGGTAAGATGTTAAAAATCATACACGAACGGTAGTCATTACTACTATACGAAGGTAACAGACTTACAGCACACCACCCGACACATGTAGACGGGTGGTTTTTAATGTACGACATATTACTTACTTTTTAAAATAATTTGAAGAAAAAGCGCGACCTTCGGTCGCGCTTTTCATTTTTATCTAAAGATTATTTATTTTCTTTCTTCGTAGCCTTCTTCGCTTTTGCAGCTGGCTTTTCAGCTTTAACTGATTTGTCAGCAAGCTTTACGTTTGATGCGTGGATAGACATCGCGATATCTACGATACCACCTTTCTCGCCTGGCTTAGGAG
>CAYOQQ010000042.1:0-4567 GCA_964406165.1 uncultured Candidatus Saccharibacteria bacterium | reverse complement strand
TAAAAAGAAAAGAAGCATCATGGGAGTGATGCTTCTTTTCTAAAAGAACTATCCGACAGTTGTGACTAAGCACGCTTTGCTGTCTTCTTCTTAGCTGCAGTCTTCTTCTTTGCAACTTTCTTCTTTGCAACTTTCTTAGCTGCTTTCTTCTTTGCTGCCATAAATTTTATTTTATTATACAAATCCGAGAGTGCTTGTAATGTTTTGATCGCGACCACGATCATTACTCTCTTACTTATAAGTATGACACTCATATGAATACATACAATAGTTAGTGAAACAAAATGTGTGGATAACTTTTATTTTTATTTTTTCGTATTTATGCAAATGCGAAGAGTTTGCATAAATAGACTTTAGACCTTAGCCTGTAGACTGTAGCTAAAATAGAAAAGCGGCCACTTCGTGGCCACTTTTGTATTTCATTTTCGTATCCAAGCTACAGTCTACTTACTACTAGCCACCTTCGCTCCATAGCTATGCTCCTTTGCCTTACAACGACATCCTTTTGGAGCAATGTATTCGTTTACGAACTCTTCACCGTAGTCATACACAATTTCATCCCCTTCCTTAATATTCTTAATTGCCTTTATAAACACTCGTCCTTTCTTTACATCACTTTCTGCGTTTCCTGCTTCTTCACATGCATGATTGCAATATCTCGCAATATTCCATCTTACTGAGCCATCGATTGTTTTATTCTTATTCACTTCGAAGAGATATTGATTGGTCGCTATCTTTTCTGCCTCTTCTTTATTTAAAATATTTCCAATGTACTCGATGATCATTTCTCCTTTCTTGATATCCTCTCCTGCGAATAATCCTAGACCATCTAAACCTCGCTTTACTTTAACTTGCTTAAAGTGATGATCTGGGAGCTTCACTTCTACATCTTTACCTCCAACATTCATAAAAATTTTCTTTGCTGTGTGCTTGGTGACTGCTTTACTGATTTTTTTCATCACTTCAGGCTTCACCTTTCCTCCTTTTTTTAATATAACTGATTGTTTATTTTTTATATCTTGCTTCATGATAGAAGAAGCATACTACACTCATGCATAGTTATACAAACAATTTATAATAAAAAGAACCTCTAACATATTGTTAGAGGTTCGACACTGACGACTTATACGAAATATTTACAAAAACAAGTTTTCAGCAATTGCGAACTACGTTTGGTTTATCGGAAAAGCAAACGCACATGCATCAGACCAATCACGGTCAGAGTGGCCATATTCCCCGGACACGAATGACCCCTCATTCCTACTTACGCAAAGCACACCCGGCCATCCAGCAGAATCAGCTATTGGCTCATGAAGCACTGTGATTCGCCCCAGATTAAATGACATCATTGCTTCATTAGTCAATCTCTGACGAATGAGAAACGCGAGCTCAGCTTTGAGGTTGCCCATTTGCTGTTCGCCGTAATCACGAATAACGAGTGACTTCAGATTAGCGATCGTTCGATCTGAGTCCCTTTTGATTTCTTTACCCTGGATAAATACAACCTTGTACTCCTTCCCTGACTCAAGTCTGTGCTTAGCATCATAATCCGGATTGGAAAGAATGCCTTGTACGTACGAAGATAACTGATAACCACGATTTTCTGCGCGCATCTTCCACTCTTGGGCAGTAAGACCAGATCCGGTCACAGTAATAGTGATTCGGGAAGCTTTGGCTGTGCCAAACCTATCGGAACATGCCCAGGTACGGACGGCGTCCCTGAGACCTTTAGGGTCATCAATACATCTCTGCATCTCCTCCCCTGTCAGGTCTCCTGGAAAAGAGGTGATAAGCCTCGAAATAAACGTAGCTGTCTGGCTATCGAAAGTTTTTTGCGTCATGATGACGTTTCCTTTCAGTTGCTGTGTACTCGATACAAATGTCTAATAGTCACAGCTATATATAGTCAATCAATAATTAACTAGATATAGCTGTGACTACTATGTAAAGCAACAACTATTTTCATACTATAGTTTTATACATAAAAGTCAATATTCTTCACATCTTAAAACCTTATACCGCACAATGATTTTCTAAAAAGATATGATAGTATAAAAATATGAACAAAGCACCAGAAAAAGACTTAACAGCACTAACAAAACCTTTCAATGCCGAGAGCGTCGAAGCATCTATATATAGTATGTGGGAAGAAAGTGGGTATTTTAATCCAGACAATCTTCCTGGGGTCAGAAAAGAACCGTACACAATCATCCTCCCTCCTCCAAACGTCACAGGGACGCTTCATGCGGGGCACGCTATTATGCTAGCAATCCAAGATACACTAATTCGTTTTAAGCGAATGAATGGTTACAAAACACTATGGTTACCTGGGACCGACCACGCTGCTATCGCTACACAATCAGTAGTAGAAAAGAAAATTATGAAAGAAGAAGGTAAATCTCGTCATGATCTTGGACGCGAAGAAACACTTCGCCGTATTAATGAGTTTGCTCTTGCTTCCCAAAATACTATTCTTTCACAATTCCGCTCTATGGGGGCAACACTTGACTGGTCACGCCTTGCTTTCACTATTGATGACGCACGTAACCTTGCAGTTAAGACAATGTTCGCCAAGATGTACAATGACGGCCTTATCTACCAAGGTCACCGCATCGTTAACTGGGACCCTAAGGGGCAAACAACGATTTCTGACGATGAGCTCGTGTACGTAGAAGAGAAAACAAAGTTTTATTATTTTAAATATGGCCCTTTCACTATTGGGACGGCACGTCCTGAGACTAAGTTCGGTGATAAATATGTAGTGATGCACCCAGACGATGAGCGATACAAAGAATATACGCACGGACAAAAACTAACTGTTGAGTGGATAAATGGTCCAATAGAAGCTACTATCATTAAAGATGAGTCAGCTGACCCAACATTTGGTAGTGGTGTAATGACGATTACTCCTTGGCATTCAGTTGTAGACTTCGAGCTTGCACAAAAGTATAAATTAGACTACGAGCAGATTATCGATAAATATGGAAAGTTGCTCCCTATTGCTGGAGAAGAATTTAAAGGTCTTAAGATAAAAGACGCTCGAGAGAAGATAGTTGAGAAACTAGAATCAAAAGGTCTTGTTGTAAAAATTGAAGACTATACACATAATATCTCTACCGCAGAACGAACAGGCGGAATCATTGAACCACAAATCATGAAGCAATGGTTCGTTGCAGTTAATAAGTCTTTTACGCACTTCGGAAAAGAAACAACCCTAAAAAATCTCATGCGCGAAGCAGTAGAGAGTAAGAAGACGGTTATTTTACCTGAACGATTCGAAAAAGTATATTACCATTGGATAGAAAATCTACGTGACTGGTGTATCTCTCGCCAGATTTGGTATGGACATCGTATTCCGGTTTGGTACAAAGGTGATGAAATTCATGTTGGAGTTGAAGCTCCAACTGGGGATGGATGGGTACAGGACGAGGATACACTTGATACATGGTTCTCATCCGGTATGTGGACATTTTCAACTCTTGGCTGGCCAAATGAAACGCTAGATCTTAAAACATTCCATTCAACTGATCTTCTTGAAACAGGACATGACATTCTTTTCTTCTGGGTAGCGCGTATGATTCTATTCTCTACGTATGCACTTAACGAAGTGCCATTTAAAAATGTCTACCTTCATGGCCTTATCCGTGATGCACAAGGAAGAAAAATGAGTAAATCTATCGGAAATGTTCTTGACCCACGTGATCTATCAATAAAATATGGAACTGACGCGCTTCGAATGTCACTAATGGTCGCTAATGGACCTGGCAATGACCTTAAGTTAAGTGAAGACAAAGTAAAGGCGTATAAGATGTTCGCTAACAAGATTTGGAATGCGACACGATTCGTACTAGATAGAACTGATGACTTCGAAGAAGCTGGTGCTTCATTTAACGATGAAGATAGTGCAACATATGATGCTTGGAAAGAAGTTCGAAAAGACATTACAAGTGACCTTGAGAACTATCGTCTTCATCTAGCCTCTGAGAAAATCTATGATTACTTCTGGAAAACATTCTGTGATGAGATTATTGAGACCAGAAAAGCAAGGATTGATGGTGATAGTGATAAACAAAGTGCTCAATTACTCCTAGTTACGCTACTCCGTGAACAAATGATCGCACTTCATCCATTCATGCCATTTATTACCGAAGAAATTTGGAAATATATTAAGCGTGAGAGTGATGATTTGTTGATGGTGACAAGATGGAACTAATAGACTTTAGACCTTAGCCAGTAGATTGTAGCCTTAATTCAAATAGAGCGATGCCATAGGCATCGCTCTATTTGAATTTAAGTTGTATTTAGCTACAGTCTAAAGTCTACAGTCTACCTGCTATCACATGTGTATAACTCTCCCCTCACTAGAACAATATCGACTATACTAAGTGAATACACAACTAACCACGTTTATTATTTATGCTTAAAGAAAAAAAATCATTTTTCGAGCGTCTTGCTGGCTCCATCAGTGTTGAGGACGAAGACGAACAAATAGACTTCACACCTGAACAGGTTGATGACGAGCCAGAAGAAGAACTACCTATTAAGCATGTAGGTTCAAAATCTGCAC
>CAYOQQ010000041.1:0-4899 GCA_964406165.1 uncultured Candidatus Saccharibacteria bacterium | reverse complement strand
CGGAATTAAGATACTCAAAGGTGGAACACTATCATTCATTGGTACAGCAAGTATTGCAGATGGGACAAACATACCTCTTGGTTCAACAACAGGTACAAAAATTGGAACAGCTACAACGCAAAAGATAGGTTTATGGAATACGACACCTGTCGTACAACCCACAACAGCGGTGGCTGCGGCAACCTTTGTGACCAACACATCGCTTATTGCAAATGATACAGCGACCTTTGACGGGTACACGATTGGACAAATTGTTAAAGCGTTAAGAAATATTGGAATATTAGCATAAGAAAGGAGGTGTAACTTGTCAATGAAAATTCTTTTACCTGATAAGTACGGGAATGGAGGGGTTGAATGGTGGGTAGTAATCGAGACTAACATCAACTGGCTTAGGGAGACCGCTCATGTGGTGGTAGCTGGCTGGATTAACGAGCAAGCCTATTTAGATGGCAAGCAACCCATTGATAGTAAGTCCTATGATTACTCAGGTGATGACTTCCCCTTTAAAATTGAGGAACTGGACAAGGCAGGAGTTAACACCCTGAGTGTAGCCTACGAGAAAATCCAAGAACCTAAGATTGTCGAGGAAATTGAAACACCTGAAAAAGAAGGCGATGAGCCAGTGGTGATTGAAAAAGACATCAATGAGTTTTCTGCATCAGTAAAAGTATAACGAAAGGAATGTATGACAGAGGTCAAAGACCAGGTCAAACAACCAACACCGCAAGAGTTTGCGGAGAAGTACCAAAAACTATGTGATGAGATGGGCTACAGAATTGTAGTCAATCCAGCCTGGGCTAGTACAAATCACGGTAGTTTTGAAATGGTGTTGCAGTACAGTATAGGAAAATTGCCCGATGTTGCAAAATCCTGAACGTCATCTTGAACACTTACATCACGTTCGTGAAGATACTCTCGCTGTCCTTATACCTGAATTATTACATCTTGATCTAATTACTGTTGAAACTAGAGAAATGACTGTCTTTGAACAGGTTGAACAGTGGCAAAAAGACAAAAAGGAGAACAAACATGAGGGCTGAGATCATTGAACAAAACAATAACCGTAAGCGTTGGATAGAAAACGACTCACCTGAGAAACTAGCAGGGATGATTACTCATGAATCTCAAGAATTAGAAGAAGCACTACAAGAAGCCATGATTACAGGTGATGTTTTTTCCGTAGCCTCTGAAATTGGTGATGTAGGATACTTACTCTATAAGCTCTGTGATGCGATAGGTATAAACCTTGAAGAAGCAATAGAAATGAAGATTTTTAGAAACAGTTACAAATACGCTGACTATGTAGTAGGTAATGAGAGAGATTATCAATCAGCTACTCAAACTGCAAAAGAGGCTTGGAAAGCACTGGGTGGGGATAAAGTGTGGTCACACGTCTATCTAGATTATCTGGCTCATGATGAGTAACTGTATGCGATGGACAGGGATTTGACGAGACAAGAATCGAACTTGTACCATACCGTTTAGAGCGGGTAGTCGCACCAGCGACTCGTATAATCACTCTGTCCACCGCATACAATCACCCTTTTATAAAGACTGAGAGCTTGAGTCTGTCCAGAGTTTTGGACAACTTCCTTGGAGCGACCAAGTATTCAGGTTTTCCTTCTAGCTGTACTCACCTCTTGCTGGCAATAGTCTTGCGACTAAGCGTACGCCACTCAAGCTCACAATCCTTACATCCTATTATTATCCTTACTTTCCTTAATCACTATCCACCACTTAAAGAACCGAAACACCTTAATAGTAATAGCTTCATCTAGTTTTCTCCAGAGTGCGGGTTTTGCTTCTAATGGTTTCATAACATCCTATTATACCTTATCAGGGTTTTTAATAACTAATCTGCGGTACTATAAACGTCTGCTTTTTTCCACAACTTGGACATTCATACTCATATTCTCCTGGGTCTAGTACCATGTGCATTGGTGGGTTGTGTTCAGAACTCATACACTGTCCCTGTAGCTTGTTATAGTCTTTCACTTTTTTAAGTGGCATCATTCTCCTTTCTCATCCGTAGCTGGTGGTCTGGTGGCGTGGAGTTAATCCATTTTACCGTTTGTAGCCTCACATTCATTTTCTTCTACATGATTTCCACCACAATTAGGGCATTCAAAATATTCTGGGATTGGAATGAGGTCTAATAATTGCCTATCGCTAACAAACCAATCTCTGCCTATTTTTGTAGCTTTAATAGTTCCACGAGCTATTCTCTGCCTCAAATTGTCTGCTTTAATTCCTGTATGTAATTCAACTTCTTTGAGATGATGGCAATTTGTATGCCAGTTTGTTTTAGGTGTTTTCATTATTTTGAAAGTTCTTCTACTACTGATCTTGGAGACATGGCATTGTCATAGTACATACTAAATGCTATTCCCAAAATTATGCTACAGTATTCTTCTGCTTGTAAGCCTAACATTTCTCTTGCTTGTTTATTTGTCATTTTGTATCCTCCAGCTCTTTATTACTAAGCTCAGTATAATACGCTAGCGTATTGTTTGCAATAGGCAGTTTTACTCCCTACTTCCTTCCTTAGCCAGCTCAGTACTTTCCATTTTGGAAACTACTCTACTTTCTTCCGTAGCTGGTGGTGTGGAGTCCTCCTCTGAGTATTTTCTGTCCAGTGGTAGTCGCCTCCAACTGTAGCCGCAGTTATTACACTGATATACTAGCTCATCAGTGTTTGCGTGGTATTCTGGTGAGCAAAAACTTAGACCACATTTTCTACAGGTATCACTTTGCATCTTTTCCCTTCATCTCCTGCACCTCTGGTGGTGTGGAGTTTACTCTTGTATTCCAATTCTTGATTGCGGTTTCTTCTAACCATTCAATACTATTTCTAATAACAGCATCAGTTCTTTCGATACGGCAGTTTGGGCATTTGATAGTTATTGATACTTTTTTACCCATCTTATTTAGATATTCGTTGCCTCGTAAAAAAGCGATTGGTCTTGCCCCACAGAATGGGCAATCTTTCAACTCATCGAGAGTGGTATCATAATTGTGTATTTTGCTCATATAGTTTTTCCCTTCATCTCTACCAGCTTCGCTCTGAGTTCGGCATCTAGGTCGTCCAGTGCTTGGTTGTACTGCTCAATTTCTATCTCCCATATACCCGCATTTCTAGATGTTAGCTCAATGTGGCTATCATTTATTAGCTCCAACACCTCGGCTATTACCCTATTACGCTCTAATATGTTTGCCATCTGTACTGCTTGCTTAATTTCTTCTTCTCTAGTTTTCCTCTGCTCCTCTAGGGCAGTGGCGAGTTTTCTATTCCACCACTCATTACTTTGAGCCATGACTGTTTTTTCATGTTCTTTCTGCTCCTCTAGGGCAGTGGCGAGAAAGTGCCTTACTGTATCGTAACCAAACTCAGTATTCATGTCGCAAAACTCACATTCTTCTTGTAGTCGTTTTTCCATCTCCGCTGATAATTTATAGGTTTTCATCATCACCTTTCTTGTGTTGAGTGTGTGGCAGTAGGAAGAATCGTAATGTTCTACCAACTTCATAGCCAAATCTTTTCTTAACAACAAACCTGTAATCGCCATAATTATCGACAATTTCCTGAATAATATCTTTCTTCTGCTCCTCTAGGGCAGTGGCTATGGCTTCTGGAGTAACGCACTTACAAGATTCTTCTGGATAATTACATTTTGGGCATACAACAATTTTTGCTGCTCCTTTATGTTTTTGGCTAAAAGTATCAAATAATCCAAATAATTTAGCACGTAAGTGTCCCCTCGCTCCCTCAATGCACCTACACTGAGCGTTGCCTTTGTGAGAAATAACATACTCATCAATTATTTCTGTTATTCGCTTTTGTATCTCCGCTGATAGCTGTGGTTCATTCCAACCTGTTTTAACTGCTCCTGGTGGCATATGCTTACACCACTGAGATTTCTTAAAATCAGCGCATGAGCATTTTATTTGTCCTGATGATAGCTGTGGTTCTTCAAAATAAGTACCAGTTGGTGGGTTTCCAGCACTGATTGTGTGTGTTTCTTGTTGTAGTGTGTTCATTGTTCCTTTACTCCGTTGATGGTAGTGCTTTGTACTCTTTTTCGATTAGTTCAATTTTTCTTCTACCCGCCTTAGATAACAACCAACTCCAGACGGTGCCACTCAGGGTCCATACAATGGCTTGTGCTTCATCAACAGTGAGATATACACTCATATTCTTTTCAGGATTATCATGCCTAAATTTGAGATATATACCGTCTTTAATTGGTGAATTTCCTTGAACAAAACCGCTAGAAACCTCCATGTTTTTATATGGTTGTCTGTTTAGTTCTGTTAAAATAACCTTCATCGTTCCTCCTTTATTCTATGTATTCCAAATATAAAAAAGATGCTACCCATCCAGCTGAACCCCAAAATATAAAAAGTATATATGAAAAAGCATCATCAAGACCAACCTTGTTCATTAAAAACAGGGGCAAAACATATATCAATATTGCAATTAAAAAGTCTAGTCGTTTCATTTGATCCTTACTAATTTATACTGTCCGTTCATCACATCAATTGCTTCTTTAGGTAGTACTAGTAACACTAAAATAATAACTATACAAAGTGTTTCTAATATTACTGCTGCGATAGCGAATTGACGTATGATCATTTATTCCCTCACCTCTACAAATCTCTTGTTTTTTAACTGATACATCGTGTTGGCTTTCAGTTTCACTCCATCAATTTGAGCTGATTTAACACACACTGGTTTGTAATCACTGTCGTATTCAGCAAGAGTAATCCACGAACCCAGAGATGCTTTAATCGTGTTCTTGATTCCAATAGCCGCCCCCACGCTGTTAGATCCTTTAATCTCAACCTTGCTGTAGTCACCAGACGTAGCAACCTTGCTGGAGTAACCAGACGTAGCAACCT
>CAYOQQ010000040.1:0-5061 GCA_964406165.1 uncultured Candidatus Saccharibacteria bacterium | reverse complement strand
ACCTGCATCGCAAGTACCGCAAACTTGAATTCTATCCATTGAACTACGAGAGCAGGTTATCATGGCAATTTCTCACCATGATATGATTCCTTACTAACTACTTAGCTTTCTTTGTATCTAGTTTAGCTACAGCCTTAGCAAGACGTGACTTCTTACGGTCAGCCTGTCCTTTCTTGATAGTTCCACGCTTTGCTGCCTTATCGAGCGCCTTAAATGCTGCTGATAGATCAGTCTTAATAGCCTTCGCATCCTTTGCGATAACATCCTTACGAACAGTTTTCACTGCTTCTTTCATTGTACGTCGAAGTTTGTCATTAACAACTCGCTTCTTCTCACTTACTCGAATACCTCTTTTTGCGTTTTTTGTAATTGCCATATCTTTAAAATTGTCCCTGCACTATACCACAAACTCACTTATTTTTCAAGAGAAAGGAAAAGGTCATCTTTTCTTCTATGATATACTTTTACCCATATATGATTGGATTTCTTAATGGTACCGTACATTCTACAGACAACTTGTCGCTTATTTTGGATGTGAGCGGAGTCGGATACAAGGTTTTCGCCCCTCTTCCTGTGCTTGTGTCGACCATAAAAGGATCACCATTATCACTTTTCATTTACACTCACGTTCGTGAAGACCATATCATTCTTTATGGCTTTAAGGATGAGAATGATTTATTTTTATTCGAAAAACTTACAAGCGTGTCAGGCATCGGACCTAAAAGTGCACTCGCCATGTTATCAGTCCACTCACCATCATCTTTAGCTGATGCAATAGAGCGAAGCGATGCAGAAGCACTCTCACACACTCCGGGGGTTGGTAAAAAAACTGCCGAAAAAATCATTCTAGAGCTCAAAGGTAAACTGTCACACTTAATTGGTAAAGAAATGAATGACACCACGCTTGAAGTAAGACTTGCACTTGAAGCTCTTGGTTACTCAGCAAAAGAAATTCATGATGCACTTAAAGATCTAAATACCGACAACAAGTCAACAAGTTCTATTATTAAGGAGGCACTTCAGCAATTACAGTAAACATATGGAAAAAATTCTACGAAAAGCAGAAAAAATAATACCGAAGAAATTATACAAGTACTTTCAACCGTACTACCATCTTATTCTTGCTGTAGTAGGCACCACTCTATATCGCAAACCATCTCGTCATATTTATGTTATAGGTGTAACAGGTACGAAAGGTAAGTCTTCCACTACTGAATTCGTAAATGCAGTCCTAGAAAAAGCTGGTAAAAAGACTGCGATACTATCGACAATTAGATTCAAAATTGGAGACACCACCACCCCAAACAAATACAAGATGACAATGCCAGGGAGATTCTTCACTCAGAAATTTTTACGTGATGCAGTGGATGCGGGTTGCGAGTATGCAATTATAGAAATGACATCGGAAGGTGCACGGTTCCACCGTCATGTTGGGGTAGAAATGGACGCACTTATCTTCACCAACCTCTCCCCTGAGCATATCGAGAGCCATGGGTCTTTTGAAAATTACAAACAAGCAAAACTTCAATTGGTAAAACATCTTGCTAAGAGTAAAAAACCTCATCGTCTCTCGATAGCCAACATCGACGGAAAACATGGGTACTCATTTCTTATTCACACTGTTGATAAAAACATCTCATATTCATTAAAAGATGTGAGACTTCTTTCTGAGACAGCAACAGGTAGTATCATTTCTTACAAAGATACATCTATTCATATCCCCCTTCCAGGGAAATTTAATATCGCAAACGCTCTCGCTGCAATCAAGCTTGCAGAAGAGATTAACGTCCCTCTATCTGTAGCAAAAGAAGGAATCGAATCTTTAACTCAAATCCGTGGACGTGTAGAAAAAGTTGATGCTGGTCAGAACTTCACGGTGATAATTGATTATGCACACACAGATGATTCACTTCGTAAATTATATGAGGCGTTTGAAAACAGTAAAAAGATTGCGGTCCTTGGCTCAACTGGTGGTGGACGCGACACCTGGAAACGACCAGTACTAGGAAAAATTGCCGATGAATACTGTAATGAAATTATCATAACCAACGAAGACCCGTACGATGAGGATCCAGAAAAAATTATAGATGAAGTAGCAAGTGGTGTAACTAGCCACACCCCAATAAAAATTCTAGACCGTCGTGAAGCAATCCGTCATGCATTAAAACTTGCACAACCCGGTGATGTTGTACTTATTACTGGCAAGGGCACTGATCCATACATTATGGGGCCACATGGTACAAAAGAAGTATGGGATGATGCAACAGTCGCACGAGAAGAACTACAAAAAATATAATTATAATCGATAGTAAAACCACCTGCATGCAGGTGGTTTTGATTTTGGTACACATCTATCGAAGTGATGCAGGTTGCGATGGCTCCCACACAGCAGTCGTTCTTGGAAGTTTTTTAACTTCAAAATCCCCGCCTTCAGAAGTCAGAATATGCCACTCGAGCTCAGATTTTGAAGAATCAGTGAATACTGGTTTTCCATCAACACCAATATCAATCAACCCCTGGAAATCAGAATTCTTTGGGTCTCCAAGGTGTCTAGCTATTACCGCACATGCAGTAGGGTCACCGTCATGAGCAAGACGGACAACTTCTTGTGCTTCTTTCTTGAGCTGTTCATCTCGACGCTCTCGGTCTTTTTTGAGCTTTTTCAATTCTTCGGCTGCACCATTAGCCGTTCGAACAGAACGAAAGAACATGAAGGCAAAAAGAAGCAGAAGCACCAATCCACTAAGCGGGACAACGCTTGAAATGTCTTTCATTGCAATACCCTTTCTATGTGAAATTGAAGAACATGGGGACGAGTGTATAGCTAGGTTTTTAGTAGCGTCGCACTTGTATCTTGCCTCATTCTACTATACTCTAGGCTACATACAAGCCCCCCATGCCAGAACTCCCAGAAGTCCACACGACCGTCACAGGTCTCCAAAAAGTACTCCCCACACTATCTATTACTGATGTTTGGTCAGACATGTGGAGTGATTCAAAACTTGCCAAGAATACGATTAAGGACCGTAGTTATTTTCCATACTTTAAGAAGTACACACTTAATCAAAAAGTTCTCAAGGTTCGCAGACGAGCAAAACATATTCTTATTGATTTAGAAAACGGTTTCACAGTAATCATTCATATGAAGATGACTGGGCATCTGATGGTTGGAAGGTGGAGAGTAGAAAATGGAAAATGGGTAGTGCAAGATAAAAACTCTCCTCTTGCTGACCCGTATAATAGACATATCCATGTTATGTTTGATTTATCTGACGGTAAGCAGCTTGCGTTTTGTGACTCACGTAAGTTCGGTACTATCGTTGTAGAAAAGACTGACACGTTACACACAGAGCGACTAGCACACCTTGGACCTGAACCTCTTGAAACGTCATTTACTCAAAAAGACTTCGAGAAACGAATTATGAAATCCCCCACTCGAGCAATTAAAACAGTTCTTATGGATCAAAGTATTATTTCTGGCATTGGCAATATCTATTCTGACGAGATGCTTCACCGTGCACATATTTTACCTACAAGAACTCCGAAAAGCATTACCCAAAAAGAACTTCAGTTACTATTTAAAGCAATGAAAGAAGTTCTTACTAAGGGTATTGAGTTTGGTGGTGACAGTACAAGTGACTACAGAAACATTAATGGCGAACGTGGTGCATTCCATGCGAATCATCTTGTGTATCTACGCACAAAAGAAAAATGTCTCACACGAGGATGCAAAGGAGTAATTGAAAAGAAAACTATTAATGGACGCAGTGCGCATTTTTGTAAAGTCTGCCAAAAATAAAAGCCGACACGTGTCGGCGATTTCTATCCCCCGTTATCAGAGAGTGCTCTTACGAGAGCAAATTTTGAAACCTTTACCTGCTGATAAACAACTCCGGTTTTCCGGCAGTACATAGTAATTCTTTTCAAGTCTGGGTGAAACAATATTTCATCCACTACTGGACTGTTAGGGGTCCAGTATACCGGAATTTTTTGCAGAATTAGTGCAGGTCGCAACGTGACATGAAGACCATCAGAAAAGGACCAGTCTTCTTCTTGCTTATGACCCAATCGTGGCTTTGAACTTTGAACCCAATACTTGAAGTCAGCAATATTTGAAAAGTTCATCGCCAGACCGTTCACCGATATCACTTTCGTCTTCCGCTTAACCCTTGCTATTCCAGCTGGAGATTTGAGAAGAACAGATGACACCCAGACACTTCCATCTTTCTTATCCCATTCCAAAACCATCCCGTAACCAAAATGAATGTTTTTGAAATACACAAGGAAGAAGATGGATGCCAGAATACCGAAACCAACGAGTGCGGTCACCGAGAAAGAACTCATGCGAATCTCCTAAAGTTTCTTTGATTCTACTAAACCTAACACTAAAACGCAAAACAAGTTTAATTGCTACTAATTATCTTTTATGCCCAGACATGAATTTACTAATTCGCCATTACCTATATACTTAACCTATATGGGATTCCTCTTAAAAGCATTTGCAATATTCTGGGCAATATGGATAATCTGGTACATTACTGGTGGACCACTTCGAAATGATGGTACAACACTTTTTGTACAATATGGACCAAACGGTCAGATAATTCCTGTTGGAACAAGTACTCAAAAATAGCTCCCTCTTCCTTACAAAAAAACGACAACTGGAAATTATGTCAAATATTTGCTAGGATAGTGTAACGTTGCACTAGACATTTGTTTTGAATTATCTAAAATTTATAGCTATTATCTGCATGTGTCCATATAGCTCAAGCGGCTCGGCCACGAAGATGCGAATTAGCAAATTCGTGGCTTGGCCATAAATAGATTGTGCAAACTTTCGACGCAGTCGGTAGATATGTCAAAACGTGCACGTAGTGAGTCGGTAGTTAAAATATAAAAACGTCCCTATGGCTCAAGCAACTTGGTTGCGAAGATGTCGAAAGTTAGCAAATTTTCGACAAAGGAGGTAGATATGTTAAAACGTGCACATGGTCGGCAGGTAGTAGAATAAAATAATGTCCCTATAGCTCAGTCGGTAGAGCAGCTGCCTTTTAAGCAGAC
>CAYOQQ010000039.1:0-5333 GCA_964406165.1 uncultured Candidatus Saccharibacteria bacterium | reverse complement strand
CCAAGGCATCCACCGTATGCTCTTATGTTCCTATTAGGAAACATAACTATCACTATGGAGTCTGGACCGCTCCAGTCCTCCATATGTTCAATTGTCTTCCCAGCCCCAGTTTTGTCATAGTACAAATAATTTACTAAATGTACGATACCAAAACTGGAGCTGGGTTTTTCTTTCATGTCCGTGTCGCAAACTCCGCTAGACCCCAGTGAATATTACTACTACTGGATAACAGTATTGTTGCGCGTGTTGCGCACGGGATTCTATTGTCAAAGTAACTACGATCTACTTGTAATTTTGGGAAAATAAAATCCGCCTTCACGGCGGCTAGCAACGAAACGTTACTTGGCCGACGGTTTAGTTGGAAATAAGTTCGTTTTTTATCATCAAGTAGTGAAGCCTATGCTATCAAAATCAAAAGAGAAAGTCAAGGAATTTAGACTGACTATAGACTTTAGCCAGTAGGCTGTAGTCAAGACGTAGCAAAGCATAAGAAAATGCCACCTTTTTGGTGGCATTTTATGGACCCTGTAGCACTTCATGAACTTACAAGACTCATTTTTTCTACCTTAAAATAGGTAGAAACTGCATCAACCTCTTGAGCAACTTTTATGACGCATGACTTACCAGGTATTGTCCATACAACGACAGCAACACAACCCCCGGAGTAGAGAACCTTCCGATACTTAATCCACTCTTCTCTACTTAGACTATCCACTTGGTCTTTTTTTTCTGGGTTGAAGCCAACAGATATAGTTGAGAGTATGAGATTTTGCCTTTTTGCATGAACATATACCATGTCCATTTCAGGTAAAACTCCAATCTCATAATTCTTGCAAACAACCATGTTACTACCATTATTGACCTTGCCGCGTAGTGACTGTGCATCATATATAACTGAGTTGATAGTTATCGTCATGCTATTATTCCTTTCTAAACTCTTCAAAAATGAATTTCCGATTAAAGCCTAGTACAAAAGTAACACAGAGTCAAAGAACTATGTAAACAAGGGCGCCCTTCGGGCGCCCTTGTTTCTGTATTGTTCTTTACTTACTACTACATGCTTAATTACCCCCTTTTACTTTTTCAATCAACCGAGCAGCTGCATCACGACCACCTAGACCAAATGAAAGACCTAGAGCAAGTGAGACTGCAAAAACTACTCCGGTAAAGAGAACCTCAACAAGGCCTTGCGCGATACGTAGCTGAGTAAGTGCAGGAAATATTCCACCTACGATAATAATTGCCCATTTTGTCATCTGTGCAGCAAAGTCACCCTTGATGCCAGCAGCTCTAACTGAGTGAGCAACAATTCTTGAAACAAAATCTCCAAGAAGCATTGCAATAACCAAAATAATTGCTGCGATAATTACTTGCGGTATGTACACAAGAACATCACGAAGAAGTTGTGTTACTTGTGAAAGTCCAAGTATTTCTGCAGATGTAAGTGTAAATGCTACAATAACACCCCACTTAATAACCCCACCGAAGAACCGTGCCACAGAAATATGAATTCCTGCTTGTTCGCTTAGTTTATCAAACCCTGCTCTGTGGAGCGCACGGTCAACCCGCAATACCGCGACAAGATGCTCTACTGCTCTCCCTAATACTGAACCAAACCCCCAACCTATAACAAACAAAAAAACTGCAAGAATGATGCTTGGGAGAAGAGTCCCAATCATTGTTGCTGTTTCGTACAGTGCTTGTCCTAGAATCGTAAGAGATGCTTGTAACATAGAATAGTTTACCTAACGTTATCGCATGTCATGACTATGCGTATTGTTTAATTTAAATTTTATAAAGTGTGTATATACACCTTCATATATGACATATAAAGGTACTTATAGTATATCCCTAAATAAGCTTGAAAGTTCTTAATTATCCACTTTTATGGTATAGTCGTTAACAACTACAAAACTTTAATTTCCAGATAAACAGGATAGTGACACCGCATGCAAACAGTTAGACAATCAAAGAAAATCCACATTACCATTTCAGCACTCATCCTTTCACTTTCATTTGGTGGGAGTGTGTATTGGTTCATGAACCCTCCTATTGTTACACAGGGAGAAACTGCTGTGGAAGTAGTCGAATATATCTATCCTGGTAAGCATGTCATTGTGAACTTAACAAACATGAATATAGCTTTACAAGACGGCACAACAACAGTAGGCACATACCCGCTCCTTTCACAGGGAAAACCAGGAAGCTACTATGAAACAATTGGTGGGGTTTATGAAAATGACTATAAAATCCCTCTTCACTTTAGTTCAATCGGTCATGTGTATATGCCATATAGCGTACATGTCTTTGGTAATTATTTTATTCATGGTGTACCCTACTATCCAAATGGTATGCCAGTGTCGAGCGCTTATAGTGGTGGCTGTATACGACTAACGAATGCAAATGCAAAAATTGTCTATGATTTTATTGATAAAGGTACTCCTATAATTATCACTCGTGATACGGAGAAAAATTTTGACCCAACTGAACTATCAACCTCAACAATGAGTAACCAAATTATGACTAACTATATGGTTGCAGCTATTTCACTTGAAGCACTTACCCAAGACAACGAAATTCTTGGTACTCATAATGAAGTTACAACTCGAAGAAAGCTGCTCCCCACCCTTTTAAATGATAATGAAAGTAAGGTTAGTGAGCTCTATGCCAGAAGCATAGGACAGGATGTGTTTGTTGATCTTATGAATCAGAAAGCTGTCTCTCTTGGACTAAGCAATACTCATTTTAATGATGTAACCTCTCCTGTAGTTACAACATATGAAGACTATATGAGGTTTATGACCTATATCTCGACATATAAGTCGTATATAAGGACGATTCAGAATGTGGATAGTGGAAAGTAGTAGATAGGAAAATACAAAAGGCGACCGCTTCGCGGTCGCCTTTTGTATTTAATCTACACATCACATACTACTATCCACACGCTATTTTATTTCTTCGGCTCCCTCAACTTATCTATGACCACCTCATGCGGCATTTCTTTAATATCTCGAACGAACTTGTCATACATCTTAAAACGATATTCATACTCTTCAACATCCATTATCGAATACACAACATCACGCCCAAGTTCTGACGATAGTATCTCAAGGATTTTCTCTGCTTTGGCTCTGTTAATTGCTTCTCCAACAATCAATATGTCAACTCTAGATTTAACATCTCCAATAAAGACCCCAGCAACTACAAAAAGCTTAATTCTCCCTATCACCTTAAAACGTGCCGCAAGCTCTCGCTTATCAAGAAGATGAAAATCAAAGAGAAGATCTTTAAGAGCCTGATTATGTGGGAAGAGTGTGTTTAATTTATACCCATTCACTTCTTTCATTTTTGACGTTGCCTTCTTCCCTGTACCAGATGTCACCACCGTTCGCGCACGTCTCTTTTCAATAAAACCAATTGCCGATAGTGCTGTTAATTCTTTACGCACTAAAGCACTCTTAGACTTTGTCTTAAGAGTTATTTCTTGAAGTGAAACTATAGCATCCTCGTGATGTAGAAAATATCGCATTATTTTCACTCGCTCGGCACCGCCTAGCAGTCGTATCAGTAAGTCCATATGTCAATCATTTTAACAGAAAAGAAAAGTATGCGGTACTTGTGCGATTGAGTAATGTGTGACGGAATGTGGAATTACAGTTAATGGTTAATGGTTGGTAGTTAATAGTTAAATACAAACGTAACATGAGACGCTTTGCATCTCGTGCTGTGTTACTCTATTCCGTGCTATTACGTAAGAGCGAGGCAAATTTTATATAGAAATAAAAGAAGCCAAGATACACAGGTGGTTCAAGTAAAATGACAGGAGCCATGCCAAATGGGACAGCAAGTACAGTAGAGATGGTAGCGTACACTCCGTAGTACCAAAATATCTTTTTTCTAAGCGGAATCATAAGCGGATGACGAATCACATACGGCATCACAGCAATAGTTGACCACCATGCAAACATCCCAGCTTGAGCAATTGGTAAAAGCCATGGCGGAAAGTGTGACGGAGAATGGTTCATAAACCCCCATTCGATAATAAGGAGACCGGCAAGACCGTGAGCAGTGAGAGCACACCAGAAGCCTCTCTTTTTATTTTTGAAACGCTGTATGATAAACGGAACAGTGTAATACGTTAAAGCACCAATAAAACCATAGAGCAAAAATACCCCGAACAGTAAGCCAGGATTATGCTCGAGTAAAACATTAATTTGGAACTCCATCGCGAGACCAAATAGGATGGAATAGAGTGCGTTTTTGAGCATACGGTGAGTATAAAATAGTCAGTTTATCTTATTTAATAAAAAGACTTAATACTAGGTATGTAAAATAGCACAAAAGGACTAGTATAACCCCCAGTACGGTAATTATGATTGCAGTAGACGATTTCGTTACCGTTTTTTGTGTAGATCGCTCAGTTTGAAAAGTACTATTCATTATCGATGATGTAATTTTTGCAATAAAGAACGGTGATCCGAAGAGAAGTATTATATTAAGAAGCTGATAATCACCTAGCTTAGTAAGCATCCAATAACAATATATGTACATGCTGCTAATTATAAGAGCTGCTAAAAAATATAAAATGGAAAAATTAAAAGGTGAAACCTGGTGTTTCATTATATTTTAAGTATATAGTAACTTACAACAATTCCAAGAAACTATAACTCAACGGTGTTGGCAGGTACACAATCTGATTTTTTAGACGACTCGGTTGAATTTACAATGAGTACACCGTAAATTCAATACTCCTTTGGCCGAACCAATTCCCAGGGATTCAGGAAATGGGGTCGGCACATGCACTCGAGTTCAACCTTTGCACCAGCCGTCGGAGCAGAGCTCCTCCATAAGAACCCACGGTTCTTATCGCTTCGCTGTGTTCCTCCACGGGAAACTACCGTTTCCCGACCCCTTCCCGAAGCAGGAGCTAAAGTTGAAAAAATAAAATTAAAACCCCCGTTGGTCGGGGGTTTTAATTTTATTACTTAAGCTCAACTTTAGCTCCTGCTTCCTCCAACTTCTTCTTGAAGTCGTCAGCTTCTGCCTTCTTCATGTCTTTCTTAAGGTCAACTGGTGCTCCGTCAACGAGATCCTTAGCATCCTTGAGTCCAAGTGCAAGAACTTCCTTAACCACCTTCATAACTGCAATTTTACCTTCACCAGCTGATGCGAGGTGTACTGTGTAAGCAGATTTCTCTTCTTCACCACCCGCTGCTTGACCGCCCGCTGCTGGAGCTGCTGCAACTGCTGCAGCAGAAACACCGAACTTTTCTTCAATCGCCTTAACGAGATCGTTAAGTTCGATTACTGACATGTTTTCAATCTTTGTTAAA
>CAYOQQ010000038.1:0-5565 GCA_964406165.1 uncultured Candidatus Saccharibacteria bacterium | reverse complement strand
GACTAAGATCATTGCATAATATTAACTTGTCTCCGAAAGAGATAACCTAAACAAACTTACAAGCATGACAGCAGCAACAGCAACAAAAAAATCTGCCAAAGGAGCGAAAGTACAAGATACTCAGAAGCTTCGTATTCGCGTACGAGCATATGAGAGTAAGGTACTCGATGCATCAGTTAAGCAGATTATCGACACAGCGCGACGTTTTGAAGCTGTAATACTTGGACCAATTCCACTTCCTACAGAAATCAAGCGTTACACCGTTAACCGCGCATCATTCGTTTACAAGGATGCTCGTGAACAGTTCGAAATGCGTGTCCATAAGCGTCTCGTTGATATCGTTAATCCTAACGCTAAGCTCATCGAGGCACTTACCAATCTCTCACTTCCATCAGGAGTAGATATTGATGTAAAAATGGCATAATATCGGCCGATCAGAAATACTATTTAGAAACCACTACCATGAAATTCACATTAGCAACAAAACAACATATGACTGAATTCTTCTCCGAAGACGGGAAGGTTCATCCAGCAACATTGCTTAAGGCAACACCTTTAACGGTGACTGCTCTTAAGACTGTTGAAAAGGACGGCTATGAGGCTATCCAAGTTGGACAAGGTACCCAAAAAGTATCTCGTACTTCAAAAGCTCTTTCGGGTCACCTAGGGGGACAGGCATTTTCTGTTCTTAAAGAATTCAGAACTGCATCAGGTGATCTAGCAGTTGGAGCTACACTTGCGTGTGATATCTTCAACAAAGGGGACATGGTAACTGTTTCTAGTATTTCTAAAGGTAAGGGTTTCCAAGGAGTTATGAAACTCCACGGTATGCATGGAGGATGGCACCAGCACGGTCAGAAGCACTCAATGCGTGAGATCGGTTCTATTGGTTCTACAGGTCAGCAGCGTGTTAACAAAGGTAAGCGCATGGCAGGAAGAATGGGTAGTGATCGTATTACACAAAAGAATGTAACTATTCTTGATGTTGATGCTGAGAACGGACTTATCCTCATCAAAGGAGCTGTTGCAGGTAAGCGTGGAACAGTTGTAGAAATTAAAGCTTAGTCAACGTATATGAAAGTAAATGTCTACACAATGGAAGGTAAGGTAAGTAAGTCTCTCGAAGTCCCAGAGGCTATCTTTGGCGCTGCTTGGAATGCTGACCTCGTATCACAAGTGCTTTATTCACAAGCGTCTAACCGACGTGCAGGTACTGCTCACACAAAGAATCGCGCAGAAGTACGTGGTTCACATAAGAAGCCTTGGAATCAAAAGGGTTCAGGACGTGCTCGTCACGGTTCTGCACAGTCACCACTATGGAAAGGTGGAGGTGTTACTTTTGGCCCTCGAAATGATAAGGACTACAAGAAGACTATTCCTAAGGGAATGAAAGTCGCTGCGCTTTTCTCACTTCTATCTGCTAAGGTGGCTGCTGGAAAGGTAATCTTCGTTGACGAAATTCCAACTCTCACTGGTAAGACAAAGGAAGCTGATGCATCTATGAAGGGTCTTACAACAATCGAAGGATTCAAGACACTTTGCTACAAGAAGCCTAACAATGTGTACCTTACTGTTAAGAAAGGGGATGAGACAACAAAGCGTGCGTTCCGTAATCTTCCATACATGACACTTCATAACATGGATGACCTTAACCCACTTGATCTTGCTAATACTCGTTACTTGGTTATCGCTAACCCAGAAGAGACTATTGCATACTTGTCTGCAAAGTTAGGAGATAAGCTAGCAGCATCTAAGTAATTAAACGTATATGGCAAAAAAGACTACTACAACTGAAAAGGAAGTGACTGCGAACAAGGTTATTCTTGCTCCTCGAATGACTGAAAAGGCATCACAGCAATCAACTGCTAATGCATATACATTTGTTGTTACTAAGAATGCAACAAAGGGAAGTGTCCGTGATGAGATCAAGAAAGAGTACAAAGTAACTCCTTTTGCAATCAACATCACCAACATGCCACGAAAGAACACATTCATCCGTGGTAAGTTCGGGACACAAGCGGGTATCAAGAAAGCGATTGTTTTCTTGAAGAAGGGTGATACGATAGCACTCTCATAATACATACTGATTTACTAACTTCTATGAAAACATATAAACCAATCACCCCATCACGTCGTAAGATGACAACGGTAACCTACCGTGGAGTACTTACAACGAACGATCCATACAAGCCACTCACTTCAGGATTCCGCCGTGGATCTGGACGTAACGCTTTTGGACGTATCACATCTCAGCACCGAGGAGGAGGGCACAAGCGCTCATTCCGCGAGATTGACTTCATGTACGATAAGCATGACATTCCTGCGAAGCTTCAGACTATTGAGTACGATCCTAACCGATCTGGGTTCATCGCTCTTGCTTCATATGCAGATGGTGCTAAGCGTTATGTTCTTGTTCCTAAGAGCATGAAAGTGGGTGATACTTTCATCGTTTCTGAAAAGGCAGACCTAGAAGTTGGTAATCGTATTATGCTTCGTAATATTCCTGTGGGAACATTCGTATTTAACGTTGAGCTTAAGCTCCGCGCTGGTGCTAAGCTTGTTCGTTCAGCTGGAACATTCGCACAAGTTGTTGCTCATGATGGTGGATATACATCTATTAAGCTTCCATCAACAGAAGTTCGTAAGGTGGTAGACACATGTTATGCAACAATCGGTGAAGTTTCTAACGATGAATATCGTCTTAGAAATGTAGGTAAGGCTGGACGTTCACGTCACCTTGGTATTCGTCCTAAGACACGTGCGATGGCTCGTAACCCAGTAGACCACCCATACGGAGGAGGTGAAGGTGCACAACCACGAGGAACACGTCGTCCAAAGACAAAGCAAGGTAAGACTACCGGAGGTCACAAGACACGTAAGCCAACAAAGTACTCTAACGTACACATTGTTACTCGTCGTGTAGTACGAAAGAAATAACTACAATAGAGAGTAGAGTATGGAGAGTAGAAAGTAGTTAAATACAAAATACAAATCCAAAAAACGCTTTACTTTCAACAAAAATCTGATATAATAAGCCAACTTAACCAACTATGACACGATCACTACACAAAGGACCATTCGTCGATGAACGAGTACTCAAGAAGGTACTTGGAAAGCGCCCTGAATCTACAGGCGTTATTAAGACATGGATTCGCCGCTCAGACATCTCTCCAGAAATGGTAGGTTTCACCTTTGGTGTTTACAATGGTAAGACTCATATTGAAGTGCTTGTTACTGAAGATATGGTTGGACACAAGCTTGGTGAATTCTCACCAACTCGTAAGTTCATCCGCCATGGAGGTAAGATGCAAAAGGAAATTGACCAGAAGAAGAAGGAGGCTGAAATTTCTGCTGCTAAGACCGCAAAGGCTACTACTGATACTAAGAAGAAATAATTATGAAAGCATCACTTAACAACTACCGCCAAGCACCACGTAAGGTTCGTCTCATCGCTGACCTTATCAAGGGAAAGTCTGCTGTCCAAGCACAGGGAATTCTCTCACACCTTATCAAGAAAGGTGCTCTTCCTATGAAGAAGCTTCTTGATTCTGCAGTTGCAAACGCAGGAGTATCAGCAGATACTCTCGTTGTTAAGAACGCAACAGTAGACAAGGGGGTAGTTATCAAGCGTTGGATGCCACGAGCTATGGGGCGCGCGTTCCCAATACACAAGCACACAAGTAAGGTTTCTATTGAGCTTGCGCCAATTAATAAGACAAAGTAATTATATGACACACGTAGTACACCCATATTCACATAGACTTGGAATCATCCGCGACTGGAAGTCACGTTGGTTCGGCAAGAATGTAACTCACTATGTAGATCATCTACGTGCTGATGTTCTTGTTCGCGCATGGCTAACTAAGAAGCTCCGTGGTATGTACCTTTCACTTATTGAGATTGAACGAAGTGAGAAACAATACCGTATTATGATTCACACATCACGTCCTGGTATGATTATTGGTCGTGGTGGCGATGGTATCGAAAAGCTTCGCGCGTCACTCAAGAAAGAGATGGCTCGTCTTAAGATTATCGTTCCACAAGATGTTAAGCTTGATATTGTTGAAGTTAACAACCCAGAAGCTGATGCTGCTATTGTTGCATCAATGATTTCTGAAGGTATTGAGAAGCGTCTTCCTTTCCGAAGAGTTCTTAAGACTACTATTGAAAAGGTGATGGCTAATCGTGATGTACAAGGTGCACGTATTGCAGTTTCTGGTCGTTTAGGAGGTGCAGAAATGGCACGTCGTGAACAAATCAAGCGTGGTGGTATCCCTCTTCAAACTCTTCGTGCTGATATCGATTTTGCACGTGAACGTGCAAATATGACTTATGGAGTTATTGGTATTAAGGTTTGGATTTATCGTGGAATGAAGTTTGATCAATCCAAAGGTACCCAAGTTAAAAAATAATTAAGTAAACGTATATGTTATTCCCAAAGAAAGTAAAACACCGAAAATGGCAAACTGCACGTCTCTCAGAGGCTAAACTTGCTCGTCCTGAAACAAGGGGTATTACCGTTGCTTTTGGGTCTTTTGGATTAAAAGCAGAAACACCTTCACGTATTGCTGCTAATCAAATCGAAGCTGCTCGTCGTGCAGCACAACGTTCAGCTGGTAAAACTGCCAAGCTTTGGATTCGTATTTTCCCTGATCGTCCAGTAACTCAAAAGGCCGCAGAAGTTCCTATGGGTAAAGGTAAAGGTGACCCAGATCGATATGTTTTTGAAGTTAGACCAGGACGTGTTTTGTTTGAGATTGATGGTGTTACTGAAGAAATTGCAAGAGAAGCTCTTCGTAAAGCTGGATGTAAACTTCCTGTGAAGACACGTATTGTTGCTCGATAATTTTTTAATTAATTTAAATATATGAAAAACACTCAAATAAAATCAGTAACAACATCAAGAAAGAAACTAACAGGAAAAGTAGTTTCTGATAAGATGGACAAAACAGTAGTAGTTAACGTAAATCGTTATGTTGCTCACAAGAAATATGGAAAGTATTTCAAAATCGACAAGCGTTACAAGGCTCACGATGAGAACAATGAATACAAGGTAGGGGATATGGTTACTATTGAAGAATGTCGCCCACTTTCAAAAGATAAAAATTTCACTGTAATTGGAAAGAAGGCATAGTATTTTCAATTCATAAGTAAGCATTACTAATAATTAATAACAATACCATGATACAAGCAGGAACAAATGTAAAAATCACAGATAACTCAGGCGGAAAGTTCGGCCGTGTTTTCAAAGTTCTCGGTGGGTCAAAGCGTCGCTATGCTTCACTCGGGGATAGGGTTGAACTTTCTGTAAAAGTTGCAGAACCAAGAAAGCAAACAAAGAAGAAAGATGTTGTTTATGGTGTTGTTGTTCGCACAACAAAACAGGTGCGTCGTGAAGATGGTTCTTACATCTCTTTTGATGATAATGCTGTTGTTATTGTAGATAAAAATAAGAAAGAGCCTAAGGCGGGACGTGTTTTTGGTCCTATTCCACGTGAATTATCTTTAACTGGTATTGATGGTTATAAGAAAATTGCATCACTTGCACCAGAAATAATCTAACTA
>CAYOQQ010000037.1:0-5623 GCA_964406165.1 uncultured Candidatus Saccharibacteria bacterium | reverse complement strand
GCAGCTCCAATGATACCGAGCACTCCAGCAATAATCCCGAATATATTTGTCATAAAGAAAGTGTAGCATGTAAAAAGTTATGTTATTTGAGTACTTGTATTAAAAAGTAAAAGGGCAACGCGAAGCGTTGCTCTTTCTTTATTACTCTATTAATCTTACGATGCGCTAACCCAGGACCTAATGTGAACCTCTGTCTCATGCGGATTAGCTACTTGGATGCAGTGAAGTCCTATTTCTTTTGCAGGGTAGTCATTTCCACCTGGGAAGATTGCATCTCCTAAGAATCCTATCTCATCAAGCGATACTCCGAGATGGTTAGCGAATCTTTGTATCCCCCACCCTTTATCCATTCCTTTCTTCGTGATATCAATGGTTGTTGTTCCACCAATTTTTACTTCATGATCCGGAAGCATCGGTATAAGCTTCTCCAGCATCTTTAAGCGAATCTTCTTATCTGGGTCAAACGATTTTTTAATTTCAATTGGTGCCTGTTGTCCAAGCGCTGAGAACGCCATTGATGATTCGCGGTCTTCGATAATGTCTCCATAGAGCGTGCTTGCGTCATACATCCCCTGCATACTGATTTCAAGAGCTTGTTTTATTTGTTTCTTTTCTTCTTCAGAAAGTAATTCAGCATACACTGATATCCATTCTCCATCTTTATATTGATAGAGTCGTGTACCACAGTTAGGTAGTATGTGGAGTTTATGAAGCAGTGTTTGTGAAGATGTAGGCATCTGTTCTACCATTTGACCCCTGCACTGGTCCCATTTACTCCCAGTAATAACAGCAACGTGAGCATGTCGGAGAAGTTCTTCTATTGCTTCTGCCATACTAGGAAGCATTGGAGTTTTCGCTTCAGATAATGTGTCATCAAGATCAAATATAATTACTTTTTTTTCTGGGAATTTCATAGTCCCATCATATCGTAAAAGTTTTTTGGTGTATAGTTGTAGCAAGAAAAAACTTAGAAGAAATAAAAAAAGTGGGCACGTTAGTGCCCGCTTGGTTTTAGCCTTTCATCAATTCTGCTAGATAATCTAGGAACATCTGAAAGTGATCAAAGACGAATTCTTTTCTCCGTGCTAATATCTCTTCTTTAGAAAGAAAGAGTACTTCAGTTTTTCCTGGTTCGTTTTTTGGAGTCCCAAAGTGGATTTCTCCATATGCGACATACGAAGTGACAGGACCTCTTGGGTCTCTCCCTGGTGCATCATACACGTTACTAAGCCAGGTAAGTGACTGCTCTGGGTTCGTAAACAAGAATCCTGTTTCTTCTTTGTATTCACGAACTGCAGCCATCAACTTATCCTCACCGAGCTCTATCCCCCCACCAGGAAACGCGAGACCGACAGGATATGACAGTCTTCGTATCACAATGAACTTGCCAGCATGACGCTTTAAGTGTTTCTCATTTTGATCTGGTGTGTACTTGGCAATGATGTCTACTGCGTAGCGCATGTTTTGCCTCTTAACAGGTAACAATAGTTTGGACATTGTAGTTCTCCAGAACAGTTCTTCCAGGAAGTCCGCTAAGTTCAATAATGAATTGTATCCCAACAACTTCCGCACCACTTTTCTCTACAAGGTGGCAGCCAGCAAGTGCAGTACCACCAGTTGCAAGCAGGTCATCAATCAGCAGAACCTTGTCACCAGTAGTTACTGCATCTGCTTGAATATCAAGAGATGCGCTACCGTATTCAAGGTCATACGTGACCTCACTACACGCACCAGGCAACTTTCCTTTTTTACGAAGCATAAAAAACGGAAGATTCATTTCATAAGCAAGGAGCGATCCAAAGATGAAGCCTCTTGCGTCGAATCCACCGATTTTTGTAATGCCTTTTCTTTCCCAGTAACCTGCTATATATGTGATGAGTTGTTTCATCTCTTTCGGGTTAGCAAGCAGTGGTGCAATATCTTTAAAGACAATCCCCGGTTTTGGAAAATCAGGCACATCACGCAATGAAAGCGACTTTGGCTTCATTTCAAAAATCCATTTATTAGGAACCGCACGTTGTACTTCTTTAGGAACATGAGTAAGACTGATTTCACAGCCACAAACACAACGAGTATGGTGGCTCTCTGAATAATAATACCCACCATGATGATCAGGTATTCTGTAGATATCGTCCGCAGTAATTTCAAGTGAAGACTTACATGATGTGCAAACAATCTGTTCCCAGCCAGTACTTCCAACTTTAGTAACTTTCATGATGCTTCCTTTCGTTAATTCCAACGTTTGATGGTGTCACGTTCTGGTACATGAATTTTAGAATTACATGTAGGACACAGAACATGGTAGGTGTATTCTTCGATTCTTTCGTCTTGATTCCCGAAGACTTCTTCTGTAAGGTCCTGACTTTTAATTTCAAAGATAGCTCCGCATGCTACTCTACCTTTTTCTTGGACGTGTGTACAGATAATTCTTTTTTGCCACGGAGGTGGAGGCTTCACACCTTCTTGAATGATTTTCATATTGCCCTCTCTTAGTAAACTTAAGGTCTCTATGTAAGAAACTGCGCAACATGAATTGTTACGCAGTACATTTTTTTTGAAGCTCATTCAGACTTGGACATCTTTTTGTTCATCCAGGTCTTTTTATCAGGAACTGAACAGTTAGGCCCTTAGATGTCAGTCTCAACTCTACATACAGGACACATAATCGTGTAGTATGAGTCACTACTTCCGTCATAGCTTGAGCTCCACGTTCTGTAGACATCTTCGAGGTGGGCTTCAAGATTTGAGCCACATCCACATCCACCATTACCTCTGCCTGTACAGATAACCAGTTCAGACCATGAAGGCCTAATGCTACCCTTTTCGAGAATCTTCATACGCTCTCCTTTCTTAAAAGTGAGAAATTAGTCATAAGAAGAATACTTCCGCTTCTTATCTACCACTTCCTTTACCCGAAGAGGAATGTCGGTGTGTACAAGAGAGATGGATTTTCCACAGATCATGCAAATGCAGTAATATTTACTACCACAGTTATAGGTCGGCTTCACATCATCTTCTTCAACGAGAAGCTTTGCCCCACAACTTGATTCACAGCACCGGATTTCCATGCTCCAGGGATTATCCCAGTTCCCCTTTTCGATAACTTTCATGATATTTCCTTTCATTTCAAAGAACAATCAAACCCGGGTGTACTTTAGCAATAATTAAAAATGTATGTACTACTTTTAGTATTATGTGTACTAAAAAAGTTATATGTCAAAAATACTATTTATAAATAAAGAAATACATGATAAAATAGTTGTACTAAAAAGAGTACATGAAAGACAATTTTCTCACATCATTTGGTATTACAGATAGAGAATTCCTTGTATATCACACATTAGTTACTCGTGGCCCATTAAGTATGAGCGACATCGTGACCCATACTTCACTTCATCGCCCATATGCATACAAGACTGCTCTACAACTTATTACGAAGCGTATTGTGCGTATTGGTAAAGAAAAGAATAAGAAAGTGTATATTGCAGAATCCCCTAATAATCTCAAGACTCTCCTTGAGAATGAAAAAGAGAAAGCAGGAGAAAAGTTAGATGCCCTAGAAGAACTCTATGTTTCTCCCCACCTCGAAACAACTGTTACCCACTTCCAAGGCAAGAAAGGTTTAACTGGGATATTTGCTGATGTGGTCCACTCCTTAAAGAAGGGTGATATTTTTTATAGATACACTTCAGAACAGGACACTGAGCATGTTAATACTTTTTTACCTAAGGATTATAGGGCTATTCGTGATAAGAAGCAGTTAGAGCGTTTCGTTATTTCTACTTTAGAAGTTGCTTCAGCTAAACAAAAGCGTCTCGAGCGTGCCACAAAAACAATACCAAAAAGCGAAGCCACCTTTAATCAGAACTGTATTCAGCTTATTTATGGCAACAAGGTTGCCTTTATGGATATTGCTGAGCTACAAGGTGTTGTGATTGAGAATAAGAATCTGGCGCAATTTCAGCGAGAGATATTTAAGTTGTTGTATAAAAAGTTGTAGGAAGTTGTGTGGGAATAGAAAAATGCGGGATTCACGTAGTGAATCCCGCATTGGGTTTGATGCTTACTTCACATCAACTGCTTCAGTGCTTTTGGCTACACAGGCGAGCTCAACAGCACTACCTTCTTCTTTCGTGAGCTTCGGTTTCGCGAAGAATTCGTCACGATTGGAGTACTCGACATCCTTTACTACAGGATGATCACGAAGCATCGCTTCGCGGTCGAGCTCCTCAATGACACGAATGTACTGTGTAAGGCCTTTTGCCTTCAGTCGAGCGATGATAACTGCATCTTCAACACCTTCTTTGATGTCGACGTATGGAGTAGTCCAGCGCCAGCCAAAGGTACCAGCGCTAGTCTTTTGTGAGCGAGTGACCTTCGTCAGTTCTTCTTTTCGCGCGGATGCGAACGAAAAGAGTGCTGTGAAGAAATTGTCACGATCAACGGTGAGGAGTGCAACCTTTTGGTCGGTGTCCTCTTTGATCGATTCAATCTTCGCTTTCGCTTCGCGCTTAAGCTTATTGATTTCAATCTGCTTCTTGCCAATAGAGACAAGGAACGTCACTGCTTCGGTCAATGATGCCGGGACGTACGAAAGCGTCTTCTTGATACGGGTAGCCATAGTTGCTCTCCTATGAAATGTACATTTTGTATGTACTTGGTTAATGAACTGTTACTGAGACAACTTTACGCTATATAAGGAAATATGTTAAACTGTCGGCGAAAGTCGACAAATATTACCTAACCCTCTCTTTCTCTATTTATGAGCACGCACACAGATACAACACTTGAAGCAATTTTAAGAGACCTTAATCTTCCACCTGCATCATCTAAGATATATCGAGAGCTCCTCACTCATGGTGAGGCACCTGCACGACTGTTGTCTGAACGACTTCGTATGACTAGGCCGTCAACATACGATCATCTGGCAATTTTGAAAAACAAAGGACTAGTTGTGGAAAAGAAAATAGGATCTAAAACCTACTTCGGATCAGGAGATGTGCGAGAAATAGGGAACGCACTACAAGAAAAAATTGAAGTCTTAACAGAGCATGAAAAAATATTCACTACGATGCTTCCACAACTACTATCTCAATCAAAAACAGAAGCGCCAGTAATTAAGTTCGTAGAAGGAGTTGAAGGACTTCACTTCTTGATTCATGATGTGTTATGGAATAAAGGTGAGACTATCTATACTATGTGGCCACATGAAGAGATGCAAAAAGTGGTCGGCAAAGATACGCTAATTCGCTTTAATGACAAGCGAATTCGGGAAAAGATAACAGTACACGCACTCTGGCCTAAGACCATGAAACCAACTAAAGAATATATTTGGGACGGTAAAGATGCATTAACAAAAAGAAAATACGCACCAAGTAAAATGACTTGGACTATGGGATACACTATATACGGTGATAAAGTGTCATTCATCTCGTCACATAAAGAAGTATTCGGATTTATTGTGCAATCTGTTGAGTTCGCGTCACTCATGAAGATGCAATTTGATGCACTCTGGGCACAAGCAACTGAAAAGTAAAATTTTTGACATATTATATATATGTTGTAATCTGACTTGCCAAAAAACCTGTGCGTACTATACTTATTACATCCTAACGTATGCTTA
>CAYOQQ010000036.1:1726-5632 GCA_964406165.1 uncultured Candidatus Saccharibacteria bacterium | reverse complement strand
ATGTCGTCATGAACGAAGATACAGAAGAACCAGAAATGGAAGAAGGAGAACTCTCAGTGGATGTATACCAAACAGCATCAGAAATTATCATTGAAGCAATGGTTGCTGGAGTTAAACCAGAAGATCTTCATCTTTCTATCACTCGTGATATGGTTACTATTAAAGGACGTCGCGACGGTAATACTCAGGTTAACCATGATGACTATTTCTACAAGGAACTTTACTGGGGGACATTTACTCGTACAATCCTCCTCCCTCATGAAGTAGAGATAGAAGAAGCGGAAGCTGTAGAAAAGCATGGGCTCCTCATCATAAGACTTCCAAAGGTAGATAAGGCAAGACAGACAAAGTTGAAAGTAAAGAGTATTTAAATAAAAAAGAAAATGCCACCATATGGTGGCATTTTTAATGACTCTATTTGAGAAATGAGCACACACCTTGTATGTACCCGCAAACTCTATCGAGCTCAATCGGATCCGTTGCTTTACCAGATAATCTCATCTGCCCTTGTGCATCACAGCTTATATTCGGATATAGCTCGACGACTTCTTGCAGGACTTGATACGAGTTCGGCCCTAGACCTCCTGCAATAGCAAGCTTTTCAACCGGAAAAATCTGACTCGCACTTTGGAGATATCCAAGAACATGTGGAAGACTCATTGGTTCACCTTTTCCCATACCCCAATCAACAAGGATGTATTCCGCCTTGTCGACATACGGTAGTAACGCTTCATCTAGGTGCCCACCTACATCTTCCATTTGAAGCAGAGCTTTTTTGCCAGCTTGCACGATGATTTCGAGATGTGGCATTGCGCTCTTGAGATCAGCAATCAGTTCAGCTCGTGGCCACAGCATATCAAGCTGAACACCTTGTAGGTATTCTCCAGCTTCTCTTGCTGCTAAAATGAGATCATGACTACTTGTCAGACAATACGGATAGCCATAGTCCGCCCAATGCAGAACATTAAAGACTTTTGGGTGCGGTTGGAAGATTGATCGAAGAGTATCACCTCGTGGCCAAATCTTTTCCCAACCAGTTTCGGTTGGAATGCCATGAAAAGTCTTATAACTCATCATGACGCCGACATGCAGTCGACGATGTGCACTTTCTGGTATACATGCAGCTGCTTGTACAACCTGGCTGTACGAAGTAAAATCAGTCACTCCAATGTAAGGCACGCCCTTGTTTGTTACTAGTGTCATCATTTTCTCCAAAATAGGAACATTCCTAGTTTGATACTACATTACCACAGTGTCTAATGTCAAAAAACCACCCTACTGGGTGGTTTTTTGCTATACACCTTATAAGTTAAACCTTATGGGAGTGTTGTACTTGTGGTACTTGAATATCCAGAATAACCTATAGCGTTATGAGAACGAATCTTGTAATAGTATGTGCCTGGGGCAAGACCTAGATCCTTGTAGAGACGAGTTGTTCCTCCTGTGGTTGACGCAACACTGAAGTTAATTCCATCTGTACTCTTTTCAATAGAGAAACTGTCTTGATCAGATGATGAAGATGACCATGTAAGAGCAATCCCCGTTGACGATGCAACAGAGACAACATTTGTTGGCACTACAGGATCTGTAACATAGGTAATAACTGTCTGTATGCGACTAAGACGAGCACCTGATGCCCCAGAGTTAAGAACTGCACCTACTTCGAGAGTTGTTGTAGCAGTCTTTGTAATAGATAGTCCTGAATAATTTCTTACACTAAGAGCTATAGGTGTTTGGCCAGTAAGTGTGTATGAAGAACTGTCTGCACTATTAGTTCCATTGAGGCGATAAAAAACACTCATTACACCTGATCCGGAATTTTTGGTCATAGATGCACAAGGAGTAATAGCAATATCAGTAATCAAAGCACCATTTGGCACTGTAGCAAGCGAAACAGCGAATGAATCACGAGCGCCTGCAGTTACAGTAGAAACATAATCAGTTGTTCCGTTACAAGTAGTCTCATCCACTAGGGTGTAATGAGTTACCCCAGTTGAAGGGGTCCATGCTGAGTAATTACCAGCGCCTGTTGGTAAAATTGCACCAGTAACTGATGCAAACGCAATAGATGTTGCTCCTAATATTGCTAATCCTAAATATTTTTTATTCATTGAATATACGTAAAAACTTATTACTAATAGACCTTCAGTATACTCTGGGGGAGGAATATCTAGGGTGTGCTATCCACATAAAAAACCGCCCGTATTTGGGCAGTTCTGCTCATCTCTTTGCAAGCATCTGAGCAATTTTCCAACTTTCTCGCAATTCATCAAGTTTTGGAGATGACAGCATCTGACACTGTGTTGTATCGTGCTCATATGCTGAGAGAATGCGCTTCCCTGCTTGAGATTCTTCCAACACCCACTCACCCCATCCAAATAACTTCCCAAGGTACTGTCCACGAGTTAAACAAAGCAGTTCACTCATTTCATCTATTCTCGCTATCTTTACCGGCGGGAACGCGATAATGATATTTTCCATCTCCTTCTCCTTATGAAACTTACATAACTATATCGGTTATAGAGAAAGTCTGCAAATTGACTGCTTTTATTTTTTCTGGTCAAGTAACTTTACAAATATATACAGAAGCATAAACTAGAATACGGACTAGCACATTCTTATAAACAACAGGAGAAAAAAGTGGCGACAAAAAGTATTGATGAACTTGTAGAAGAAGCTTCCATGTTAGTGCGAATGTCATACTCGACGCTTAACATTGATCAAGCATTCGCTGTTTCACACTATACCCCGAATCAGAAAAGACATGAAGGGCTTCATGCCACCCGAAAACCACTCAAAAGTGCACTTCACCAACTTTTTATGTGGAGAAGTCGAGAACCTGAGTGCATTAGTGAAATTTTTTATTACAAGTCTGGGATTTCTCACACTGTGTTTAAACTAGGTCCCAGTTAGGAATAGCAAAAGGCCAGGCGCGATGCGCCTGGCCTTTTTTATATGTTGTTAGGTAATTATTGAATTATCATCTGAACAATATTAGTAAACAGCGAGTATCCAAATTGATTATACGCCCTCACTTTATAATAATACGTTCCCGGTGTTGTATTTGTTTCGATAAAATACGGACCAGTAGTTGATGCATTATAAAGTCCAAAAGTTACACCATCATAACTCTTATAGATTTGGAACCCTAGCTCATCTACTGAATTATCAAACCAGTAGATAAAGTATGTCGATGACGCAAAGTAAGACTGTAACGTAGTTGGAGCAGCAGGTGACCCTGGAGCCGGTACATCTTCAACTACCACCGAAGCCGATGAAGATGAGTACGCTGAATACCCTAGAGCATTATAGGCTCGTACACGATAGTAGTATGTTCCTGCAGTAAGTACTGCTTCAGAGTCACCGAAGAATGGAACACTTGCATAAGTAGTTGTTGCAAGGTGTGTCCAAGTTGTTCCATTGTTACTTCTTTCGATAACGAACCCGGTTTCATCTGTTGAATTATCAGTCCAACTGAGTTCAATATATTTACCAGGAATAGTTGGGTCAGAGAGCTTAGCAATGAGTGCAGACGGGGCAGCTGGAGGTGTAACAACTACAGGAGCAGACGAAGATGAATATGCAGAAAATCCAAGTGAATTATATGCTCGTACACGGTAGTAGTATGTACCTGCGGTTAGCGTAGCCTCAGAGTCAGCAAAGTACATGACGTTAGGATAAGTTGTTGTTGCAATATTTGTCCATGTGATTCCATTTGTACTTCTTTCAATCATGAACCCTGTTTCATCTGTTGAATTGTCTGTCCAGGAGATAACGATGTACTTAATTGTATTAGTTGGATCAGAGAGAACTGCATTGACTGCAGACGGGGCAGATGGAGGAGTAACTGTCACCGAAGCCGATGAAGATGAGTACGCTGAATACCCTAGAGCATTATAGGCTCGT
>CAYOQQ010000036.1:0-1626 GCA_964406165.1 uncultured Candidatus Saccharibacteria bacterium | reverse complement strand
TTTGTACTTCTTTCAATCATGAACCCTGTTTCATCTGTTGAATTGTCTGTCCAGGTAATAATGGCATACTTACCCGGGATTGCTGGATCTGAGAGTGTAGCGGTGATTGCAGATGGAGTAGTTAATTGTGGCTCAATACTAAGCGGGGCGCTATTAGTGTAGGCAGAATATCCAGATGTATTAAATGCTCTTACTCTATAGTAATAAATACCGAGAGTTCTATCTGTCTCTACAAAGTATGGGTTAGTAGTTGTGGCGTATGCTTTATAGGTAACACCATTGTCATAACTTTTTTCTACAGTAAAACCTAACTCGTTCATTGAATTATCATTCCAATAGAGAAGAATAGTAGAAGATGCCACAGAAACCCCAAGAGCAGTTGGCGCTGCTGGAGTTGTAACAACTGGTGCAATAGTAACTGATGCTACATTTGTATATAGAGAGTAACCTCCTGCTCCGTATGCACGAACTCTGTAATAGTAGGTACCTGTAGGAAGTGAAGGGATTGAATATTTTGTAGTATTAGCTGCGAAGGTAGCGATTTGACTATACACTGTACCGTTTGTACTTCTTTCAAGCATAAAGTACGATTCATTGTTCGAATTATCTTTCCAAGACAACGTAATACCTGTTGTCGTAGCAATTCTACTTATAACCAAATTACTTGGTGCTACAGGTGCCGGTACGGTATATGCAATAGTTGCTGCAATTCTACTGAGGCGAGCACCACCTACTGGACCAGAAACAAGCACAACCCCTGCTTCTACTTTTGTAGATGCATTTTTAATAATTGGGGCGTTGGCAATATACGCATACGAATATACAGATGGAGTTGTTGCACCTTTAAGGAAGTACGTACCAGCATAAGCACTCGTAATACCGTTAACAACGGTAAACATTGATAGTGAGCTTGTAGCAGCATTCTCAGCATCTTGAAGGGCACAGGGCGCAACATACACCGCTGTAATAGTGGAGCCGTCAGGGATACTTGTTAACGGAATAGAGTATGACTCTCGAGCATTAATAGTGTGAGTCGATACGTAGTCAACATTTCCATTACAAGTTGCTTCATCAACAAGCGTGTATTTTGGTAACGTTGAGCTTGATGACCAAGTTGAGTATGTGCCATTTGCATTTGGAGCAACCCAAGAAGTGGATGCAGCGTTTGCTGATATACAAGATCCGATAAAAAGTAACCCGATAAATAGTTTTTTCATTCGTGCGTTTATTCACTCTTACTGGTAATGACTGCAAGTATATTCTCAATTACAATAAAAAGGTACTTGACGGAAATATGGAAAAGATATCTTGTGAGGTGAATTTTTTGGAGCCAGGCTCGGTCACAAGAGCACTCGCTTCGCTCGAGATGCTTGCGAACATACATCAAACTTTTAACTTTACTCACCCAGGCTCGGCTACAAATCTTTTCTCGCCGTCGCTCGAAAAGTTCGTAAACCTATATCAAATTGTTAACTTTACCCACCCAGGCTCGGTCACGAAACTCCTCGTCGCAAGCTCCTCGAAGTAGTTTCGCGACCCCGTATTCGAGCCTGGACGTAAGTGACGCAGGTCACTTTCTGTCCCAGCACAGAATACAAAAAGCCACATCTAGAGATGTGGCTTTTT
>CAYOQQ010000035.1:0-6871 GCA_964406165.1 uncultured Candidatus Saccharibacteria bacterium | reverse complement strand
GAGTAGTATACAACGTGTAGCGTGTAGCGTGTAGCGTGTAGCGTGTAGCGTGTAGAAATTATAAACGTTTTAGTTTACTATGCATACAAATAAATTTTTTATTGCATAATTTTTTGTATGTATATTTGTTATTTTGTATCCAAACTACACGCTACACGCTACTTTCTACTCACTATCTTGCATCTCTTCACACAACTCTATATACTGGGCACACAATGTTTTCTTCTATTTCAAATGTCATCTTAAGTTCAGTCTCTGACATGACACAGAACCCGGTTTCGATAACCATTTTTGCAATCCTTTCTCTTGTAGTTATCTCTTTAGGTATTGCTATTCTTTCACCTGGCATGCGTGATGTTCTTGTTCGCATAAAATTACTCGAAGAAGATGAAGAACCTTCATCACTTCTTCTCTGGATTATCGGAATTATTATTTTAGTAAAATTAGTACAAGCATTTATCATCCAACCATTCATTGTTGATGGCGCATCAATGCTCCCGACCTATCATAATAAAGAATTCCTTCTCGTTGATAAATTTTCATACCGAATTAAGGCACCAACTCGTGGAGATATTATGATTTTTAAGCTCTACGAAAATAATAACAACCCTTACGAGGGTAAACATCTTATTAAACGCGTTATCGGCCTTCCAGGAGAGCATGTTGTTGTAAAAAATGGTGTCACTACTATTTATAACAAGAGCAATCCTAATGGCTTCATTCTTGAGGAACCATTCGTTGAGTTCAAAGAAATGACCAAGAATGCAGACGTTACACTAGATGACCACCATTACTTTGTTATGGGTGATAACCGTGCACAAAGTTATGATAGTCGCGACTGGGGTCAATTAGATGAAGTTAACATTAAAGGGCAAGTACTCTTCCGAGTCTACCCCTTTAAGCAAGCAGGATACGAACCAGGAAGATACTCTTTTACCAAATAGAAAAACATACTAAACTTAAGTCACATAATCCTACGCTGTATGAATGAAAACGAAAAACAACCAAAGAAAGAATCTCCAATGTCTCTCAAAGGAATGGAAGACCTCATCGATGATAGATATTATGCATTCCAGGGACTTTTCGAAAAAGCGCAAGAAGTAGCGGTCTACTATGGATTCAAGCCTATCGAGACTCCAGTGCTTGAGCACGAAGAAGTATTCGTTTCTGCAATTGGTGAAGGGACAGATATTATTGATAAAGAAATGTACACCTTTAAGACTAAAGGTGGTGACAGGCTTGCGCTTCGTCCTGAATACACAGCAGGAGTTATGCGTGCATATCTAGAGCACGGCATGCAAACTCTCCCTCAACCTGTCATGCTCTATTCATATGGGCAGACATTTCGTCATGATAAGCCACAGCGTGGACGTTGGCGACAGTTCAGACAGTTCAACTTAGAAATCTTAGGAACTTCTAAATCTATTGCTGATGCGCTTATCATTAGAACTCTCACCACTATTCTCGAAGAGTATGGTTTCAAGGATCTTATCGTTGACATCAACTCAATGGGAGATAAGGAGACCCGTCCTGCGTTTGTAAAAGAACTTGTTAACTACTACAAGAAACATTTAGATGGACTTTGTAAGGACTGCCATGAGCGTATTAAGAGTAACCCTCTTCGACTTCTTGATTGTAAGCAAGAACAATGTCAACCATTTAAGGATAATGCCCCTTCTTCACTGTCATTCCTTTCTAATGATGCACGTAACCACTTTAAGGAAGTGCTTCAGTACCTCGAGGAAATGGGTATCCCTTACCGCGTTAACAACTCTCTTGTTCGAGGTCAGTCATACTACACACGCACTGTGTTTGAAGTAATTAAAGTTGATACTGATGAGAATGGTAACGAAAAAGAAATCACAATCACTGGTGGTGGTAGATATGACAACTTAGGTAAGATGATGGGAAGTAAGAAGGATGTCCCAGCAATTGGAACTGGTATGAGTATGGAACGTATCATGATGTTCCCAGAGTGCAAGAGTATTGCGCCACGTATTATGAAGACACCTAAGGTGTATTTCATTCAACTTGGATTCGAAGCGAAGCTTAAGAGTCTCTGCATTATGGAAACACTTCGTAAGAATCGTATCCCAGTGTATCAATCAATCTCCAAGGATTCCCTTGGCACCCAACTCTCTGCTGCAGAAAAAATGGAAGTACCGTACTGTATTATCTTCGGACAAAAAGAAGCGATGGATAACACAGTGATTGTTCGCCACATGGCAACTCGCTCACAAGACACAGTGAAGATAGATGCAATTTCGGATTATATTAAACATTTGAAGTAGCGAGCTATATTTGCCATTTCCTTAAGAAGAGCATAGAATGAGGCCCGAGTTGTACATTCTTCAAAAGGAGTCAAGATGAAAATCGCAGTTACAGATTTTTCTTCAAAACACGTTGGGTGTGTTTGTTTGCTGGAATACAGAACAAGTGAATGGGGGGTTCACCGGGCACAGCCAGTCTCGCGGTCTTGAGGGTAGTGGACAGGTTGCAAGTACGAGAAATTTCCTTGGCAGATTGTGCATGGTCACACCAGAAAAACTTCACTTTTTAACCTGGATAGAGTCAAGCCACCCAATGACTCTTAGTTGGTCGTTAGGTCCTCATATTCATGAAGATGGCATAACTTCTGCAAGTTATATTTTTGGAATTCCAAAAGAACGAATCCTACCTGAGAGCATCTCCATAAATCTGGAAGAAAGTTCAAATGATATAACTGAGCTACTTAACAGCGAAGAGTTTAGAGTGTGGAATCTTGGAGCGAAGTTAGCACGACGACTTCCAAGTGTTTAACTCAACAAGAATTTTTGAGTGAGTAAGGCGACACATTGTGTCGCCTGTTTTTGTACTATTGAAGATACAAGCAATTATTGACTATATCAAGTACCTAAAGTAGCTAGTATTAAAAAAATAAAAAAAACGCGACCTGTGGCACAAGGATTAAACCTTATACTCAGGCGCGTTTTGACTTGATTAAAAATCAAACACTTATGTTGTCACAGCTTCTGCTGCGAGAAAATCTTCCTTATGACATTCCATCACAAGCTTTGCAAAATGGAGCCGTGGGAAAGATTGAAATGAGAGGCCGTAAGGCAGCTTTACAGCGAACATACACTTTTCCCCTGCATGTTCAGAAGTAATTTTCACTTCAACTGAATCTGCTGGATTTCTTGCATGGTACACAGTAGCACCATATTCGCGCGCAAAAGGTTTCTCTGTTCTTCCTTCAACAAATCCTGCGAAAAATGCGAACATGACCCTTTCGAATTTCTCTGTCTTTGGCCCGCGAACACAAACAGATGTGTCATCTTTCTTGTCACTGAAAAATACCATCACATCTGTCTCTTCGTGATAAAACGTCACCGGCTTATCGTCAGTCGGTTCATCAACACGGGCGAAGTCTTTATACAGATAACGAGGTGCGAGTGCTTTGTACACGGTAAGTGACGACAGGGCTGCCATTACTTCATACGCGATTTCATCTTGGTCATAAAAACAACCAGAACCTGTATGAATGACATATCGATCAGGATATATCTTCATGCTCGTGTAAGGAAGTGTGATTGTCACCCCACGGAATTGCTTTTCCCATTCATCATGAAGCTTCTCATTGTGACGACCGACGAGTTCTTCGAGATACGCGACAAGTCGAGCACGGAGAACTTCCTTGTTCTCACCCTCAAGCTCAATAATGACGTCTGTTGAATCACCTCGACCACCGTGGATCACCCTATTCCCAAAACCATCTGAGAAACGCAGCCACCTTGGATCAGCTTCACGGTGTACATAAAGGAAATCCCCTACGCGCTTATTGGAAACATTTCCACCAAGGTGTTCCATAGTTTTCTTCCGAAGAATCATCCTTTGCTCTTGATTCATTGCTTTCTCCTTTTCACATGTTGTTAAAGAATCCAAGTAACACAATACCACACATTTTTAACTATTGCAAGTACGCTTACTATACTATATTGTTTGACGTAGAAGTGCGCCACATGTAGTATTAAGCCTTACTGTTCATTATATATAGGAGTTACTCATGAGAAAAAAAGTTGGGCTTGATTTTGACGATGTACTATTTGATTTCAATGCAGGACTGATGGAATTTCATAACGCAGTCTATGGCACTTCTTACACCTTACAAGATGTAACACAATGGGATTTCAAAGAGCTGTGGCAATGTCACCCCGATGAAGCCTTGAGGCGTATGCGGGAGTTTGTAACATCCCCATACCACAGACTCACACAACCAATTACTGGTGCAGTTGAGTTTGTAAAATTACTAAGAACCTACTTTGACACCCCTGTAATTACTGCTCGAGACAAAAAATTACTTGTTCAAACAAGAGAGGTTGCTGACAAGTACTTCCCTAATTGTTTAGATGAAATACATTTTCTCCACGACAATGACATTAATGTGTTAGGCACTAAAGGTGAAGTATGTAAGAGGCTTGGTGTTTCAATCATGGTGGAAGATTCTTTAGGCAATGCTGAGACGTTGTCTCATTCAGGAATCCCAACACTTCTCTTTGATAGACCATGGAATCAGACAGAGTTTCTGCCACCAGGTGTCATTAGGGTATATGGGTGGACACACACCCATGTGGAAATCATGAGAGCACTTTCTTAGAGCAACCACTTCAGGCGACACATTGTGTCGCCTGTTTTTTATAACTTAATTGACAAATGACACACTTAAACGTAGTGTTGTTTTAGTTAGTTCAAAATTTCTTTAAGGAGCACATATGACGACTCTTGAAAAACACCCTGACCAAATGAACATTATTGAGCTCGAAACGGAACTTCTCAGAATCAACCAAGAGGTTCCTCGACTGCTTGCAAGAAAAATTGAAATAATGGATAAATTAGTAGACTGGCGGGATCATATAACAAAAATTATTTCGACCAGTCAACCAATTTCAAGTGTGGGCACCACTTCAACACCAATTGAGAGTTTAGAACTCGAGACATTGCGAGTCCGTATTATTAACAGCTTAAAGATGGAAAATATACAAACTATTGAGGAGCTACTTCAAAAAAGCCGTAATGAACTCGAGGGGATACCAAACGTCGGCAGAAAGTCCATCAACGAAATTGAAAGAGTGCTAGCGCTCAAAGGGTTAAAACTAAGACAGACCTAAGTAAAGCTCTTAGTAAAAGGCGACACATTGTGTCGCCTGTTTTTATAACTTAATTGACAAACAAGTACAGACTCAATTAGAATGATTCTAAATTTAATTAATCTGCACTTTACTCGGGAGATAACGTGGACTACATACAATTTTGTATAGTGATTCTATTAGTTTCCAAAACACTCAATCAAATAGAATACGAACCAATTCGGAGTTTTTGCGTTCTGTGTGATGCACAATACGAATTCTATGAGTGGAAAGATGACAATCCATACATCTACATTGGACTATCAGATAAAGGTAGGATACTTCTTACAAAACTGATAGATGCCTACGACTGGTATATTGAATTACATCCGTCACTTATCGATATTGACTACAGAGAACGCCTTATGAGTCTCTTCGATGATGTTCCGCCAAGACCCAACAAGCCGAATCCACCATTTGTGCTTACCAAAAACCCCACAATCTGTTGGGGTTTTATATTTGTCATCCAAGATATCTTGTGCTATAATTACCCCCACATATGTCAAACGTCAATGTAGAAGTAAAGAAAAACGCGAGCGAGAATGCACTTTCTCTCATCCGTCGTTTCCAGAAGCGAGTCCAAGAATCAGGAGTACTTCCTCGTGTTCGTGGAATCCGTTATAACGATCGCCCGCTTTCAGTCCTTAAGACTAAGCGAGCTAAACTCAAGAAACTAGCTAATCTAGCTAAGTACGAAGAGGATAAGCGAATGGGGAAGGTTATCGAAAGAAAGAAAGGCAGAAGATAAAGAAAAGGAGCACCGAAGGTGCTCCTTTCTTGATTTTTAAGCGTAAAAATCATGTCGAAACTAGCAAGTTTCGACCTAAAGTTATATCATACTATTTATATGGCAATACAAGAACTGCACAACCTGACCATCATCAGAAAAAACGGGACTCTCCCTGAGATTCCGTATCTTGCCATTAAAGAAAAACTTCTCGGGAAGAAGTACGCTCTCACAGTTATCTTTTGTACTCCAAAAGAATCACAGGACCGTAATAGAACTTATCGAGACAAGGATTACCCGACAAACATTCTTTCATTCCCGCTTGATGAAAATGAAGGCGAAATATACATTTCACTTTCCACGGCAAGACGTGATGCAAAAAAATTCGAAATGTCGTACGAGAAATTCTTGCATCTCCTTTTTGTTCACGGATGCCTCCATTTGAAAGGACATGACCATGGTAGTACAATGGAGGAGTTAGAGCAAAAACACTTAACTACTTTTTTCCGTGGCACGTAATTCTGAGACAATGATAATAGGGATTGATATTGGAAGTGGCAACCTGCGCGCAGTCGGGGCTATTCGCCATGAAGATAGACGTCACCCGGTTGTTGTCGCCACATACAAAAAATCTATTGATGGTATCGATAGAGGTAACATCATCGATGAGCGAGAAGTAGCGAATGCCATCACTGATGCAATCATCGCTCTTGAAGAACAGTCAGGCGTCAGAACACTCCACACACTTATCTCTCTTGGTGCAACAGGTCTCTCTTCTCACCATGCAAGCGGTTATGCACAAGTCTCTCGAGGTGATGCATCAGTGACTGATCTTGATATCGAAAATGCAATTAAAGATGGTAATCGAGCTATCCCTGATATCCGTAATAAATCCATCGTGCACGCTATCCCAATGGACTACAAAGTAGATTGTAATAAAATCCAAGGGAGCATCATCGGGGTTCGTGGCAATAATCTTGAG
>CAYOQQ010000034.1:0-7046 GCA_964406165.1 uncultured Candidatus Saccharibacteria bacterium | reverse complement strand
TGTCTCAACCTTGGCAAGGTCGTGTTCTACCACTAAACCAACACCGCATTAGTGATAATACTAACATAATCAACGGTTATTGAAAAGGTTGCACTCTAAATAAGGTATAATTAAAAGTGTTTCATACGAAACGTCTAGATAGCCCCTGTTCTTATCCCCAAAAGTACAAAACTGGGGATAAACCTGTGAGTATGGGGGATAAGAGACATCAAAGTCAGTGTTCAGGGACGTCCTATTAACATGACTCTTATGCCAAGAATCCATTGTAAAATAAAGACTTTTAAGAAATTAGTGGCTTTTAATTAAGTACATACAGGACATTCGTTTCACGTGAAACAATAATTGTCTTTGTATAATAAACCATGGCAGAACACAATGAAATAGGTAAAATTGGCGAAAATATAGCTAAAACGTTTCTTATGAAACAGCGATTTAGTGTTGTTGAACAAAACTATCGTATAATCCAGGGTGAAATCGACATTATTGCTAAAAAGGACAGTACTTTACATTTTGTTGAGGTAAAAAGTCTAAAGGTCAGAGATTGTAATCACATTGATAATCTTGTTATCAAACCAGAAGATAATTTAACTCCTGCGAAATGGTCTAAGCTGCTTATTGCTATACAAACTTACCTTAACCATAGAAACGTGCCACATGAAACACCATATCAAATAGATCTTGCTTGTGTGTACATAGACACTGAAAAAAGGGAGGGGAGGGTGAAACTCTTACAGAACATTAGCATGGAACAATGAGCTACATGCATTTTTATTAAAATGTGCTAGTATTAAGGAACAATTTTACGAAAAGTATAGTTGTAATAATACTTCGGAGTGTGGTGTAACGGCTAACATTCTGGTTTTGGGTACCAGCGACTCAGGGTTCGAATCCCTGCACTCCGACAAAATACAAAAAGCACATGGCAAACATGTGCTTTTTGTATTTTGTCGGAGTGAGAAAGCCAACTGCTTGGCTTTCGTAGGGATTCGAAAGTCCGGAACATGTTTTGCTAGCAAGCAAAACAGTGAGGAGCGGGAGGCGAGAAACTTTTGCGACGGCAAAAGTTTACTTGTCGAAGAAATTCCCTGCACACTCATTCAAACTACAAATAATGAAACAACGTCTTAAACAGCGCCTTTTGAAAATCAGTTATTGCCTGGCTTTCGATAATAGTTGCAACCTCCTTGTTGTAATCGATAAGTACAGTCTTATTCGCAAACATAAGTTGTCCAACGTTATGTCTGAATAAATCATGCTTCTTTGGGAGAACCTTAATTCTACGATTTGGGTGGCTACTTTTTCGATTCCTATTCTCATCATTAGTAATCACAAAGCGTTGTAAATCTTTTATATCTCTAATGCGTCTTGATTTTGGTGTTGCATATAATCCAGGAACCCAAGTTTCGGTGTCGATTGATTGATACCGATAATATACATCACCTTTCTTTAACTCCTGCACCACTTCCTCATAAATCATTCTAACAGCCTGCCTCCCTTGCCGAACTACAATTTTTGGAAGATCACTTACATTCGGAGTTACTTCTTCAAGTCGAATTATTTCCTCTTGAATAATCTTTTCTTGGTCTTGTGATAATTCTTTAAGGCGTTTAGGTGAATTAGCAACGTATTTACTACGTTTCCCAGCGGGAACGATACTCACAAGATTCTTTTCTAGTAAGGTTTTAAGGCTAGCATATACAGTTGGTCGATATAAATTTGTTACCGAACATAGCTCAGTAGGGGATAGCGGTCCTCTTACTATCAGCTCCTCATACATACGAGCATCTTCACTACTAAGACCGAGAAGAATGAGCGGGGATGATTTTTTCATATATTTGTAATAATAAGTATACACTTTTTTATTACAAATAATACTTGTATGTAAATAAGTATCATGTATTTATAAAATAAAGTGTACAAAAAATGATTTACTTTTTGACACAGCGACTCAGGCCGGCTATAGTACAAGTTGAATAGTTCTTTACAACTTAAAAGGAAAACCATGAAACTAATACTCATACGCCACGCACAATCTGTTCGAAACGCTCTCTTCAAAGGGAACCGCTTCTACCGAAATGACCAAGAAAAAATCGGTATACCAAACCACATCCTCCCAATTACCCCAAAAGGTGAGGGTCAAGCGAAGGAAGCTGCAAGAATCTTAAACAGCAACTTCGATAAACCGGACGTCATTCTCCACTCTGGTTTCACAAGAACTCTCCAGACCGCAAAAATCATTCGTGATGAAATGGTTATACGTTCAGCACTAGATGGTCACGCCCTATCTGTTGGACTTGAACAAAACCATCTTCTGCGTGAACGAGATGCAGGATACGCATTCGAACTGACCGAGAACGAAAAAGAAAAACACTTTTCATATCTTGATGACTACTGGAAATTCGAAGGGAACTGGTTCGCGGTACCGCCAGGAGGGGAGAGTTTCATTCAGGTAATGGATCGAGTGAGTACATTTCTTCACATGCTATCTCTTGTCGAAAAATACCATGACAAGACCATCTACGCTGTCACTCACGGTGGAACAATGAGAGCATTTCAGATGTTGGCTGAAAAGGTGCCGTTTGATAAAGCAGACGAACTGATAACTAACGCAAAAAACTGTGAGATACATGCTTACCAGTTCAAGCACGGTATCTGGGAGAAAGTGATAGCCTAGGAATCTTTTGCCACCACACGTAGCTGTGGTGGTTTTTTAGTAACTATATGAGAGATGTTTGATCTTATTGGTAAACAAACTAGGTGTATACTTACAACCATCAGCATGGAACCCTTTCTTGCCACTCTCACACTCGTAGTACTTTCACCAGCACTTGCTGAGTTAACTACTTCAAGCACGTTACTTGTTAATTTCATTACTCCGGGAACATTTTTCCTCTTAGTTATTTTCGCCTATGGACTTCCTGTGCTCGTGATCCGAGAGGTAGCTACACGTTATCACCTTAATTATATTGGATTATTCTTCTTAGGAATTGCATTCGGAATTTATTCTGAGGGATTAATTGCAAAAACCCTCATCTTATCAAATGGATTACCCGCTCCAGAGTATAATAACTACGGTTACATATTAGGAGTAAGTATTCCTTTTGCTGTTGCTATTAGTATCTGGCATGCCGTAGCAGCAGTTGTACTTCCAATATATGCAACACATCATCTATTCCCACAAAAGAAAAGCATACCATGGCTACCGAAGTGGCTTTCAATACTACTTGGCTGCACACTCATACTTGTTGGTGTTGCAAATGTTTTACATCCGAACAAGGGTACAGTTGGTTCACTTACTTCAGTTGTAACACTGCTCATGATGATGGCACTTTCAGTGATAGTCGGACTTAAACTTGGTAAAAAAACAATTGTGATACAAGAAACAAGTACAGATAAGAATATAAAGCCTTTCATTCTTGGACTCCTTGCAATTATCTACTTCAGCTTTACCTTTCTCGCACAAGATCATCTTCCAGTTATCATATTTCTTTTGATACTTGCAGGAGCAGTTTATGTATATTACAAAAAATTTGCTTCATGGGTTACAACAGATCAGGGGATCATACTATTTGGATGTGGATTTTATCTTCAACAAGCTGTCATAGCACTATTTCTAAGACTAACTCAAGGGGTGACAAGTATTTTCTCTGCAGTGATACCACTTCTCATTTTTATCATCATGATTAGTTTTTTCGTAAGGAAAATAAGCAAGAAAAGTCTGAATGTATAGCTCTAGAATTATTTTGCAAAATATAGTAGTATAGTCACATACGCGGTGTTGGTTTAGTGGTAGAATGCCTGCCTTCCAAGCAGGAGACAAGAGTTCGATTCTCTTACGCCGCACAAATAAAACAAAATGACTGAGCAACATGCTCAGTCATTTTGTTTTATTTGAAGGCGTAAAGTAACAGTGCCCAAGCACTGTTACGTGAGAATCGAACGAAAAACCGGTACACAAGAGAGACTTTCTAAAAGCTAGGCTCAGGGCTTTTAGAAAGTCTCTACTTGTCGGTTTTTCCCGGGGTCGAGGCTACGTGCTGAGATGAGAAAAGCAAAGCTTTTTGAAGCGAGCCGTAGCGGTGACCGATTCTCTTGAATTTTGAAACTAGGCCGTACAGGTTGCAGATTCTTTGATTGAATTTAAAAGTAATGACCGATTCTCTTACCCTCATTTCCTCCCTCCTAAAAAATGCTACACTGTACCCACCACCATGTCAGTAGATAACACTACTCGTCTACAAGACGAAGACATTCAAGAAGTGCCCGTTGACCACACCGAGCGCGACTATATCGAGGACCTTATCCTTCAAAACAAAACACTTGATGCTCTTATAAAAGGTCTCACGGCAGACATCGAGACCTTCAAGACATCTAATGATGGCAACCCAAGTGCACCAGACATCGTCCGCTTCACCATGCAGCTCAATATTATGAAAGATAAAAAGGCACGTAACCTAGCCGAGATTAACAGAATTATTAAAAGTAACACTGAAGCAGTATGAACGACGAATTAGGAATAAAAAGATGGGTAGGGGGGATCTGTGTAAAAAATAATAACATCCTCCTCATTCATAGAATCAATAAAAAAAGTTTATTCCATAAAGAGTTTTATGTTTTTCCTGGTAAAGAAGTAGAAGCTGATGAGAACCTTGAAGAAGCTCTTAAGGAAGCATTTGAAGATTATTCAATGACCGTGAAGCTAAAAGAGCTTTTTTATTCAAAAGAAGAAGATATGGAAGACCAGGAGTTCTACTACACGTGCACACATGTACTTGGCGAACCTCAAGTTGCAAGAGATAGTGATGAAGCCACAAAGATGTTAGACGGTGAGCAAGTATATATTCCTATGTGGATTCCTCTCTCAGACTTAGATGATCTCATTGTCTATCCAGAATCAGTAAAAGTAAAAATCATTGAATCATTGGAAGCATAAGTGGGTAGGTAAGCTTTTGGTAGCAGTTTGGGTGGTATACTTTTATTCATGAACATGAATGCGTCTCCTGGCTCGTCACAGCCAGATATTCCTAACCCTCACCAACTGCTTACCAAAAAGCGAAATGAACGTCAGGTTCTTAAAGGTGAGTTCGGTAGATTACGCGCGCAAATGGAAAAATATGGCGTACCATCAACCACACTTAGCGGGCAACCAATTGAACCATCAGAAAGATATAACGCTCTTACACCAAAACTAAAAAGTGAGCCTGTGCAGCCAGATGACACTATTATTCAACCATTTAATGGTCTAACTGATGCTGAAATAGATAACTACAAATTTCATGAGGGTAAAATTACATCTTTACAAAAATCAATCGACGCCATTGAAGAAGAGATAGCGGACATCGAAGCAAAATGGGAAGATGTTGGGAAATTAGATATGAAGAGCCCAGAATGGAAGGAGATGATAGCAGATGACGGAAAGATACATGAATTGTCGTTTGGTCCACTACATACTCTTAAGGAGCAGCTATCTGTTTTTAAGAATAACCAAGCAATTCTTCAGGCCAAACTAGATGCCTACGCAGAAGAACAAAGTGTCCGCAAAATAAATAAAACAATTGAGCAAAGAAAGGCGGACGCAGCTCAGAAAAAAGCAAAACGTGAGGAAGGCAATATATTCGTAAACGAAAGAATTGACGAGACTGAGGAATCTTTTTTGAAAGAATGGGACACTGAAATGAAACTCATGGAACAGAAAATGGAGGACGAAAGGGCTTCACAACCAGCTTCAGTAACCAAATCTGCAGAAGAACAGATACGAGAACGACAAGAACTATACAAGCTAGTACGGAGCAGGAGGAATAATCCGGATACTGGTAACAGTAATGATGAGACACAGTTTTTTCAAGCAGAAGCACATGAAACTGTTGCTTAAATTGCTAATAATATAAGGTTTTTGATACGTTTCTTATGATTTATGGCAAATATTTGACATCTATTTATAAATATTGTATAATACTATAGATTTTGCCCTTTTAGGTTCAACCCCACTTTTGGAGAGTCAATATGAGTATGCACCCCAACCAGTCAGACAGGGGTGCTACACCTCTACATGACTCCAGCAAGAATATGCTTGCTGCACACATGTACCAAATCGGTACAAACAAGGTCACCAAGGACGCCCTCGAGCAAGCAATTGCCCTTGGCAGCCCAAAACTCGCCGCGATGCTTCGTGAGCAGGTACGTGAACTGGACGCCGAAACTGCGCAGATCCTCTATCGTGCGCGAACGACCGCGTGAGGCGATAATATGAGTCACACACAGGATGCTCCAGTACCTGATGATGACCCCCGGGTTATCGAACTTGCGATTATATCAAGTAGAACTCGCTTCATACTTGACCTCATCAACATAATTGATGATTTGCAAGTAAAAATCAATAAATGCCAAGATAATACCCGGCAGATAGCGTTAGAGAAGAGCTTGGGTCGCATTAAAGCAGAGATTGAGCAAGAATATGCAAAAAATGAAGAGAGCCAAGCAAGAATAGAAGGAAAGAGTAGTTTTCTTTCTTACCAGGTTATGCCGACAACTTTCATGTAACATATGCACGCAACAAGTTTTCTTGTTTGCGTGCTTTTTAATTACCATGCTATTTACATATAGAATAAAAAAGATATATACTGATTGTTATATGAATATGAATAAAATAGAATCTGGGGGACCACAAGCCGGACCTCAAGGGCAAGATTCAGCAAAGGAACTTACTCCATCTGAAGCAAAGATCGCAGAAATTGTTGCAAAGATTCAAGATAACTTAAAGCTGGATGCAGAACTAGCAAGCATGCCTCAGACAGAACGCACAGTTAAGAATCGTGCGATGCTAAAAGCTGAAATAGATGCACTCTCGGCTTTGAAAATGAAGGAATTAGATAACAGATTTATAATTACTCCTGATAACAAGAAAGATGAAGGTAAGAAATCGACACCTGAAACTGAAGATATATGGAGGGGTCAACATGATGTGATTGATGGAGATAAAATTGCTGCAAAAGTTGCAAAGTGGCAAGCAGCAAATCCTGGGCAACAATTATAATACAATACAAAAG
>CAYOQQ010000033.1:0-7996 GCA_964406165.1 uncultured Candidatus Saccharibacteria bacterium | reverse complement strand
CTTATGGTTGCGATTATTATCGGTCGCATTGGGTGTCAGTTAACTGGAGTAATTGATGGAACGATAGGTTCGCCGTGTGAGTACTTATGGTGCTTTAAGCAGGGTGATGAATTCAATCGACACCCGATACCTCTCTATGAAATTATAGAAATACTTATACTCATGCCTTTCTTCTATCGTTGGGTGAAGATAAAGAAGTATAAAGAAGGTTTTGTATTTCGCTTGTTTATTATCATTTATTTTGGAATGAGATTTTTTTACGAATTCCTCAAAGAGATAAAACCTGTCTTTATTGGGTTGTCAGCAATTCAGATTTGTTGCCTTGTATTTGTTATTTACTACATCTTTGATAGTATTAAACATAGATTGTACAAAGAAAATCTTCATAACCATTTTTAAAGGGGTTACTCATGGAATCGACGTATTTTAAAGAGGTTGTTACAAGCGAAGGTGTTTGCTGTGCGAACACCTTATCGCTCGATCACTTCTGCGGGAACGGCAAACGTATTGGGGATACCAAGTCTCGTTGCAATGAGTGCGGTGAGTCATGCAGGGCAGAAATCTTCCAGTCCATGGACACACCACCTCGGGTGTACATGGTGAAGCACTGTCCGACGCACGGCAGAACCAGTTCGCGTATTTCTAGTGACGCAGCGTTTTACTTCGCACAAGTTGCAGGGTCAGCGTGTGCATGTGGACCGGGCGGGTGTGCCCCGACTTCGCTTGGAGAAAATGCTACAACCGCATCCCAGCTACATACGTGTACACTCGTGGTTGAAATTGTGTATGACTGTAACCTGGCATGTCCAACATGCTATGCAGATAGTCCACACTCCACTACTGGTCGTTCACAATCTTTTCTTTCATTTGAAGAGTTCAAGGAACGAGTGCTTGATGTGCATAAGAATCAGGGAACGATAGACATAGTGCAGCTCTCGGGAGGCGAGCCGACACTTCATCCGGATCTTTTGCAAATAGTGAAGTGGTTAGGTGAGCAAGAGTGGGTCTCTGATACGCTCCTTAACACCAATGGAACGAAGCTTGTTGATCCAATCTTTATGCATAATCTTTCAACGGTTGTGCCGACAGGGAAGTTCAGTGTCTATCTGCAGTTTGATGGAGTAGAAGATGCTGGGCAGAAGGAGCTTCGTGCAGGAGATTTCCGAGAGATTCGTGAACGTGCACTTACTAATTGCAAGAAGTACAACGTACCTGTTGCGCTCGTGATGACGGTGTCACACGATAACAAGTTCGATTGCTACACTGCGATTGAAAAGTCACTCTCTGATGACAACGTCAAGTGGGTGGTGTTCCAGCCAGAGTTTATTTCTGGAAGGAATGATCAAGCCAAGCGACAAGAGATCCCAATTAATGTGGCAGACGTTGTGCATAGTGTGGCACGTGGTAACGTGATGGACCTGAAGTCGTGGATGCCACTTCCTTGCAGTGACCCCAACTGTGGAACGGTAGGGTTCTTGGTTAGAAAAGATGGAGTTTGGAGACCTGTTTCGGAATTTGTGGACATGAGTCAGTTTTCGCCACTGATTGCAAACAGGATGAACTTCGATGTCGACAACACTCTCGCTAACTGTGGGTGTGACAACTACAATCTGGGTGAGTATCTTCAGCTTCTTGGGATTGCACAATCCGACATCAAGATGGTGTTCATTAAGCCATTCATGGATGTGCGTACGTGGGACGATGCTCGTATCGCGAGTTGCTGTACCCATGTGCTTACTCCGGAAGGTAAGGTTGATAGCTTCTGCCGGTATTACGGTTTGAAATAGCTCATATAGTTTTTTGAGCCATCAGCCCTCTCGTACTTCATTGTACGAGGGGGCTTTTTCTTTTATACTCTAATGAATGAAACCAATACAAAACCAAGAAAGTAATTCTCAAAAGATGGAAATTTTAAATGGTAAAGAGATTACTACCCCAGAACCGGTTAAGGAAGCTCCTTCAAGCAATATCATAAGAAACTCTGTATTTATATTGCTAGGCTGTTTAGGAATGTTAGGTGTTTCTTCTGTGATTGTAATCTTTGAACTCACAATCCCATTTTCAGTTGTTGTTATCCTCTGGTATTTGTCAGCTGCTATTGGCTTACTACTTGTACTTATATTATTCCTTAAAGGTATGTATCAAGTTTTTATTAATAAATCATTTAGGTTAGTAGGGGTTTCACTTTTATTTTTAGTTATCTTGGTTCTTGTAGGTGTTGGAACATGTTTAAAAAATATGTCTTCTATGTCTTTTTAGCGACACCAACGATACTTTTTAAATTAGACAGGTGTATACTTACTACATATGGAACCAACACAAAACCAAGAGGGTAATTCTTTATCACCAGAAGGAGAAAGTGTTATAACTGAAAATCAAAAAATTGAAGAAGCTCAGTCGGCGGTTGAAAGCGCGGTACCGCAGAGTGGTAGTACTCCTACTCCTGTGGCCGCTGAAAGTTACCTATCATCTGCGTCAAAAGAACTCAAAATAACGTTACCTACTATTAACGCTAAAAAGTTATATTCTGTTTGTATCGGAATGTTCGTTGCAAGTTCACTGGGGGCTATCCTTGCTCTACTGTTACCAATTTTTGGATTCATGTTATTTTTTTGGTACGTAGCGTTTTGGTGCAGTTTACTCCTCGTTGTTGTTTTGTTTTTTATGGGCATTCTCCAAGGATTTTCGTCTGGTAAATCCTTTAAATTAGTAGGGACTTCTCTGCTATTCTTTGTTGTTCTCTTTCTTGTAGGTGCAGGGACGTGTGCAGTTAACTTTTTTGCTGTCGCGTCTACTAGTAATGGTTTTTAGATCTACATAAGACTTCAGGTGCAGTCTCTTAAATATAGTTATTCTGAGGTGTATACTTGCAACATATGGAACCAACACAAAACCAAGAGAGTAATTCTTTACCAAATGACGCACCAGTTGTTACTGCAGAGACAGAAGTTGTAGCTACTAATTCACTTTCTCAGCCTGTAGATGTAGGTGCTTCAGCAAGTGTTACTAATGCACGCACATCACTACCAATAGATACTAGTCCTGAACAGGGAATATTAGACAAGTCTAGTAAGGGGTTGCTGTATGCTTGTATGAGTTTATTTGGAATTAGTTCACTAGGAGGGTTCCTTTCATTTATTTTTAGACCTTTTGCTTCATTAACATATCTGTGGTTTATTGCTGTACTGGTAAGTTTATTTGCAGTCGTTACTTTATTTTTTACTGGGCTATATCAAGGATTCTCCAGTAAAAAAACATTTAGGCTAGTTGGAACTTCAATTCTTTTCCTTCTTACTCTTACTGTAGTTGGTGCTGGTACTTGTCTCCTTAATACTGGAGGGATGTAGTGAGGATAATAATCTAACAGAAAACTACAACCTCCTTCATTTATGTTATTTGTCACCAAACTATTCTTGTTTTATATAACACCCGTTGTGTATTCACTGATTGAATACTATTACAGTCTCATAAAAGGTGATGGTGCTCATAATGATAGAGAAACTAACGGAGCAGTGTATGGAGGTGTCATTCTTGCGGTAACTGAGACAGTAAGTGTTCTTCTATTTCTTTTTATTACTAATCACATCTACCGGTATTTGTGGGGGAGTATCCCTGCTACTTCGTTTGTGCAAATTATTATTGCAATTATCTTTGTTGATTTTTTGTACTATGTGTATCACAGAGCTCACCACATGCATGCGAAGTTATATGCTATTCACCGTGTCCACCACAGTGGTACAAAATATAATTTAGCTTTAGCTATCACTCTCCCATGGATCGGGCAGGCATCTATTTATTTTATGCTTATACCGCTTATCTTACTGCATTTTACTCCAATGGCGATTTTAGGTGCTTATTTTTTTATCCTGACATATCAATTCTTTTGCCATATGGCGTATCTTAATATTCCTAAGATGTGTGATGTATTGCTAGTAACTCCTCGTAATCATAGGGTTCATCATTATAATGATAGAGATAGTCAGAGTCATAACTTCGGGGCAGTGTTCTCGATTTGGGATCGGTTATTTGGAACATATAAAGATAAAAATAATAACGAGGAGGAATCATTTGGTGTGGCAGGCTATTCTCCAAGATCAATGCTTGTGATGAAGAAGGAAAAAATCATGCAATTTTCAAAAAAAAAATATATAAAATAAGATATTGTGTGTTTATGTAGACTTGAAATTAATACCGAAACTCAACCCTCTTTTTAATGTGATATACATTGTGGTAGAGTTATATGGTCAGTTCATTGTATAGTTGACACAACCAATGGAGGTTCAAATGAATACTACTTCCTCACCCAGCTTTTCAGTTGGCCAAATTACAGAAATTCTGCGGCGGTTCAGTGAGCTGAGACTCATCTCTCAAGCAGGAATGAACGAAGCTTTGGCACTGTTCCATCCAGGTTTTCCATTCATTGACCAGTTAGTGATGGCAGAATCAATTCATCTTCATGTGAAAGTTGCTGATGTGGCGAAGTTGCCACATGATGATATTTTGTCGCTTGGTGCACATGCAGAAAGTCAAAAAGATGGGTATATCAAGTATTCGTTTCCATGTGGGGTGAACATGATATTCTCCTCAATAGATGTGGCAGAAGAAGACCTGATACCCTCTCAGGAGATTAAGGAGAAACCTTTCCTTGATCATGTGGGTATTGATATCAGGAAACTGAGCCTCTCTTCGCGTGAGGTATTCCATGGAATACCTACGAAAGTAAAGCAAGTTGGTTGGGGTCACGTCCATCAAGGCAGTATTACTAAACCAGTATTTTGCTGTCATACATCGGTTTCTGAAAAGGAATGGGCATTCCCTCATGGTTGCTCGAGACATTTCAGGCCTATTGAATTTGCATTCGGTCCGTTACATGTTAGTCAGAACCAAATAGGTTGCGACCTCCGCCCCATTGACCCGCAACATCCTGATGCTGATAAAGTGCCAACATCTTGTTGTGCGTAGTAACAAACAGTAAGTTGCAATTACTGACTCAGAACACACAACTTACTTGAAACACTTTAGAAATAACGTAACATCTTAGCGACCGCTAGGATGTTTTTGTTTTACTTGTCGACAGGATTGTAGTATTTAAATTTAGAGTTATGTACTTTCAAAAATATTATTAGCTACTATACTTTATATATATGACAAAATATAAATGGTTTCTACTTACTGTCTTTATGGTGCTTTGGTGTTGGGCGGCATATAAGCCGACATTTCCTGCAGACTGGCTTCTTGAGAACTATCTAGTATTTATCTGGGTCCCAGTTATTATTGTTTTAGGTAGGTACTTTAAGCTATCTGATGTATCGTACACGTTCATTACTATTTTTATGTGTCTTCATGTTGTGGGGTCACATTATACCTATGCTGAAGTTCCATTTGGGGATGTGCTTAAGGATTGGTTTAATGCTGATAGAAATATGTACGATAGATTGGTTCACTTTTCATTCGGGTTACTCCTTGCGTATCCAATCCGTGAAGTTTTCATGCGTGTAGCAAAAGTGAAAGGCTTCTGGAGTTATTATTTTCCTATTGACCTTGTGCTTGCGTTTTCTTGTACCTACGAACTTATTGAATGGTGGAGTGCGCGAAATGTAGACCCTGCAGCCGGTCTTGCCTTCCTAGGTAGTCAGGGAGATGTGTGGGATGCTCAGAAGGATATGGGAATAGCAGGACTTGGTTCTATTATTGCAATGACGGTAGTATTTTTAATCCATGTATGGCTTGATAAGAATTGGAAGAAAGATATGCGTGAGAGTTTCAGAATTGAAAAAGGGGATAGACCACTTGGAGAAGTAGCATTAGGTGAGATGCTTAAAGGGAAATAGCAAGAAGTAGTACTAGTAAGTGTGTATAACAAAAACAACTATACTCTATAGTTGTTTTTTGCACTTAAGATATTTTTCGGTGTATACTTGTACTCATGAACCCATCAGATGAAGAAGAAACAAGTAATGGTATTGTAGCTAATCAAGTGGAGATAGAAGAACCTGTAGAAGATCTTCTTGAGCCAAAAGCTATTCCTGATGAACGTATCGTTAGACATGCAGAAAGAAATGATTCATACAGAGAGGCTCCAACAATTGGTAACGATGAAGAAATAGTTCAACCCCCACTTGAACCAGAAGTAATAGAAGTAAAACCTGAACCTGTCTCTCTATCATTCGACGACAGTAAGGTTGTGACGCCTGCAGAAGTTTCGCCAGTAACAGAAGTAGAAGAGACGTACAGTGCACCAGTGATTGAAGAAGTGGTAGTAAAAGAAGAAACCACTCCGCGACTAACCCAAGATGAGATACTTTACAGTGCTGACATTTCAGAAGCTGCTCCTGTTCAGGTTGCAAGTGTAGAACATGTACCGTCTGTTGCTGATATTAAGCCTGTAGCGCCTACCGAAGCTCCTGTAGAGAGTGCACAGATACCACTTGTAACACAGACCGCTCCTGAACCTACAGTTACTGAATCTCAAGGTGAAGCACCTGTTGTGTATCATACAGTTTCTGGAGGTCCTGAGACAATCAAAGAAAAAATGACAGAGCACTTCCAGGCAGTTCAGGCAGCGAATCCACCAACTGTTGATACAACTCATCCTGTAATAACTACTTCATCAGGGTATACCATTCCGAATCCTCATTATGCAGGTAGTCCACAGGTGGTAGCTGAAACAGAAAGTAATATCGGATTCATCTTTTTCCTCATTATCCTGGCTTTAATAGGTGGGGCATTTGCATACGTATACTTCTTTATGCCAGAGGCTTTTGATAAGTTCTATGATGCTGTCTTAGTTGTTGTAGGAGAACTATTTAAAAAATAACTACTTTAATTCTCCGGATAGACTTAATGTGCTAACTTTTTAGAGTAAAGTACTAGCGTATTTCTTGAAAATGTGTTATTATATCAGGCACCTAAGCGGCTTTGTCCGCTTCGTATTTTTCTAAGGTAATAGTTGTTTACGAAGTCTTTTGCTTCCATAACTATTTACCATTAACTATTAACTAGCAACTATTATTATGCAACAAGAAATTCGTAACATCGCCATCATCGCTCACGTGGACCACGGCAAGACAACACTCACCGACGCACTTATGCAACAGTGTGGTGTTGGCCAGGAGGGGCAAACTATGGACTCTAATCCAATGGAAAAAGAGCGTGGTATTACTATTACTGCGAAGAATACTTCTGTGCCGTATAAGAATGTTAAGATTAATATTCTTGATACCCCAGGGCACGCGGACTTTGGTTCTGAGGTAGAACGTGTGTTACGCGCTATTGATTGTGTGCTTCTTGTTGTTGATGCACAAGAGGGCCCAATGCCTCAAACACGTTTCGTGCTTAAGAAGTCGCTTGAGCTTGGTCTTAAACCAATTGTGGTAATCAACAAAATTGATAAGCCGGCAAGTGATGCTAAGCGTGTACATGATGAAGTGTTTGAGCTTTTTATGGAGCTTGGTGCTAATGATGAGCAACTCGACTTCACTACGGTCTACGCTATTGGTCGCCAAGGTGTTGCTATGAAGAATCTTGATGATGAACGAAAGGATCTCACACCACTTTTGGATACTATTCTTGAAAAGGTCCCAAAGGCAACTGGAGATATCAATAATCCATTTAAGGCACAGGTGTTTAATCTTGCATATGATAACTTCCTTGGGCGTATTGCTGTTGCTCGCATCTACGACGGAGTTGCAAAAGTGGGAGAAGAAATTACTGTGAAGAAAGCAACAGGCGAGACTCGAAAGGGAAAGATCACTAAGATTTATACCTTTAATGGTATTGAACGAGTAGATGCTGCTACTGCAGAAGCTGGAGATATTGCTATGATTGCAGGGTTTTCTGATATCTTCATTGGAGAAACATTCCTTAAGAACGCTGATCAGGCACCAATGGATGCAATTCACATCGATGAACCAACAATTGCGCTTAACTTCCTCGTTAACGATTCACCATTTGCAGGTAAGGAAGGGAAGTTCGTAACAGGGCGACAGATTCGCGA
>CAYOQQ010000032.1:0-8056 GCA_964406165.1 uncultured Candidatus Saccharibacteria bacterium | reverse complement strand
AAGTCATCATAGCGTGCCCAGAGCCTCCATTTGGGTGTTCCATACGGGCGTCAGTAAGTGACCAACCAAACTCAACACCAATCAAGATGGCACGCCCCTCTGAACGGAAACGATATATCGTCGCTCTTATGTCGTCAAAGCTATCGTACGGCCCTTTAACGGCAAGGTAGGCCTGCTTCTTGTGCACCTTTGCTTTCTCGTCGAATTGAGTAGGCCACTTAGAGCCATCACGTAAGTCCCAGCCCATGTCCTGTTGCATGTCTATGTAGGATTGTTCTACCGAGCCGTAGTCAACCAATGACTTACAAGCCGATTTTAAATCTGCTCCCCATGCATGCGGATCGCCACCCATGACTTGTTTAGTCTTGGCAAATTGATACAAAGGGGATAATTCAACACCTTCTTGATAGGTGCTAACAGTCGTTGAAGCGTACGCTGAGCATAGGTCAGTCTGTCCTTGGTCACGTATCTTTGGTACGCCGAGGGTGAAGTCTGCTGGTAAGTCCTCAATCTTTGGTAAATCAAACAGTGCGCCGACAGTGAAGTCCTTAGTGCGATCGTGGGTTAGGGGTAACAGTCCGTGGCGTTGGTGCATATATTAAAAGTTAAGGGGCGTTTCTTTAATACGTTAATGTTATATTAAAAGTTCCTTACACAAAGAAATACTAGGCTGAAAAATGTAAATGTTTATTGAAAAAAATGTTTTCGCCACTGATTAGACCTGTCGAATACCCGAGCATTGCCGTTGTTGCTAACTGTACCGATGGTTTGTGTAAAGAACTCTTAATACACTCACTATATTATACCACAACCTCACCTATTTTTAATATACTGTACGCATAAAACTATTAACCCTATCTCTATTTTTCATCCAATGCTCGCGTTGCAGTTTTAGTTTTCTTTCACGACTGTGTATATAACACCTAGTAGCCATTTTTTTTATTTCAACACCGCAGTCAACACAGAGCTTCGGGGGTATAAGTTCAGCAGTTTTAATAGCTCTTACAACTGCATTTCTTTTATTATGGCGTCTAGTCTTACACCTAAAACAACTAGCGTTCTTTATTGGATGAAACCTCTCTACATCATCCCCACAAATTGTGCATTGTACTATTGGCATGTTATTTCTTCTTAATTTTAAACCCACTTAAACTGGCGACTTCATTTCTAAAACATTCTATATTGTCTTTTTGCCACTCGGCGTCTACATAAACATCATAAACTGGTTGTTTATGCTCTTTCTTTAAAGCCTCTTTTGCATTTTCAGCATAAACATATTTACGAACACAGTATAATTTTTTCATATTAGAAAGTTAATGGGGGTTAGTAATCTAATAATATCAATCCATCTTTTTTAATCTCACCAAATGAACTATCCCAAAGGTTTGGATTGAATGGTTTTGTGACAATGTGCCAACCATTCTTCGTCTTGTAACACTTGACAATATCGATGTTTAGTTTTGCACACTTAATGAGCACCTCGGCATATATATCTCTACCCTCGATGTTGTCTGCGTCAATTATAAATAAACTATCATTAGCGCATGTTTGTTGCATGACGAAATGTCTAGCTGATTTTATTAGCTTTTTATAGGTTGAAAGTCTGTTTACTTCATCAGAATAATGACACCAAAGAAGCTCTGTTTCTACCTGCTGTATAACTTTCTTTATGTTTCTAGAATTTACGGAGGCGTACAACCTTGCTTCAGGGTTTAAAAGTCTCAGTAGTAGCATTTCTTTTATTGCTCTTTTGTATTCTTCTGGAGAAAATGTGAAGCGTGTTTGCAGTGTTCGTCTTTCTTCTTTGTTGTGACCACCATCTTTTTTGCGTTCAAGAAGAATCAACATACGGCAACCATCTGAAAAATCTATAAAATCATCAAAAATAGCATTAGATTTTGCTTCTAATGACTCTATGTAGTTACCAATTTTTACATCTCTTGATGTTGAAAACATAATTTTAGATTAAGACAGGGGAGCGAACTCCCCCGTTGTTAAACATGGGAATGACCCACGATGTGACAGGTGTACTCGCACACGTATTGCGGTGCGTTACCTGTCGAATTGAAGTTGCGAATGTCGGCGTCAAGCGAGTCTTGCGACAAGTCCTTCCCGAAGCGGAAAACATACGCTGAGCGGAAGTAAGACTTGATACACGACCCATTAAGCGACACCATTTCCTTTATCAGTGCTTGCATATCAATTTCCTCCGTTTAAAGTCGACGTAATACACGACTGGGCGAACGAACTCTACCCAGAATCCAAAGATTGACCAGTGGTAGATGTACATGAATGGCTCCTTTCCGTCTTCGCCCAAGCTCTAAAACAACATGGGTGAAAGGTTAAGACAAAACTATCGACGTGATGTCGGATTGCTTCTCCGAGAACTAGCTCGTGGATTTCCTCCGAACACCACGCACAGTGGACTACCTTACGTTTAGTCTTCATGGTGGTGACGCCGTTCGGGGTGCTCTGCAAGGTACTGTGCCTGCTTCTGGCGTTCCCTTTCAAAGACACAATGTTGATGAAAGAAATGAAAGTCGCCGTCGGTGTGACGAAGCATCAACGCTTCGGGCAACTGTTCACTGGTGATTATCTGTTCGCAAAACGGACACTGGCATTTCATGGCTACTTCCTCCCAAAAGGTTTGTACTCAAGTTTGTCGTACTCGTTCGAACACTTGCGTGAACAAACATTGCCGTTCCTGACATTTCCGTAGCCGATAGTCACTTTTTGACACATGACGCACGGCTTAGTGAAAAGGTCGGGTTGAACTGGTGGTGCTTTGACCGCTGTTGCTTTCATTGCTAACTCCTTTTGTTTAGACACTGGCGCGGGCTCCTGAATACTTATACAAGGTCGATTGTCTAAGTACTCCGACTTCCTAACATAGGTTTTTAAACCACAACTAGGTGTAAGACTCTTACGAGTAACCCCGCATCAATGTCTAAACTTATTGTAAAGATTCACTGAATACTGAATACATCTCATTTATAATTATTTATAGATTTTATTTTTTAAGGCTTCATCTATTACAAGCCCTTCTCGGTTTTCAATAGCTTTTTGCGCTAACTTCTGTAATTCAGAAACATTTAATTTTTCTAGCGGTATTTTCCTTGAACTCATCTTTCTACCTCTCCATAAAAATACAACGGGTTTTTCGTTCCAATCGTATCTCTGTGTAAGCATGGGACTTTCTATGTAGATAGTCACTTCTTCTAATGTCATTGTATTGGTTGGAATTGAACTATCTGCACAAATCGCTTGAAGTGCAAAGCTATCAAAAGTCGCATACTTGAAGTTGTGATAATTAGGATAACCATATTTATCACAAGGCAAAAAGAATAGCGAATTTGTAAAATCTTCTACTAGAACAGCAACATTTCCCTTTCGACGTTCTCCTTCTACTTGATTTGCTATGTACTCACCTATTTTTTGTGAGGCGTGTCTAACTAATACTTCTAGTGGTACATCTTGCATTAGTCTAAATCAACTTCTTTCATGAAGTTATTTAATTGTCGTTCAAGCAAAGAAACAGTTCTTTTTGCCTCCTGAATATCTGCTAGAAGTGTCTTAGCCTGTTTCTTTAAGTTTTCTTCTTTTTCTTTGGCTAACTCTTTTTTTGCCTCAACGACAATTTTGTTAGCCAAAGAAATTGTGTCTTTTATTTTTGTCATAATTTCTTTAGTTACGATGTATTCAGTTTTCAATGAACCTTTACGAAAATGAGCTGAAGTGTGTAGTAGCAACGATTTGACGAGCGATTGAGTACCTGTTAGGGTTTTTCAGTTTAAACTCCATTGACTCGTATAGTCACGTTGCATAGATATTCAGGTGTGATGACTAGTTTATTGACCCCGAGTACCCTACTAGTCATAGCGTCTACTATTCCGCCATACCACACACTTCAACTCACTTTCTTCAAAGAACTATAATCAATACACAACTGAGGGGACGATAGATTGCGAGAACTGGAAAGTCCACCAATTTCTTGATGAATAACTCACAATCTATCGCTGAACAAACGGGTAATTATTAGTGATGGTCTGTCCACCAATTTCTTGATGTTATTCCTAACAATTACTGTTAATCCCCTCAAGTGTGTACTGATTGTAAATGACTGAGTGCTGGTGGCGAGTGTTTGGTTAATTTCATCACACGTCCGAAGTCGTGCTAGATTTATCGTCACCTCGCAGATTTTTATAGTAACTTAACGTGCGGGTACACCTAACTATAGGACTATCAACCCTTGTAATATTCATCTACAAGCCCGATTTTCTCCTGTAGATATAGTCGCTTCCTATTTTTGACTTACACCAGCAGTCAGTCATTTACTCTGTTATAATTATACTAACCGTTCGCTATTTCGTAAACTCTAAACTGTTTATAACTTTTTTATCGGGTAATTTAATGCTTTCAACATATTTTTCCTCTCTACCTTACTTCCAATAAAAAAAATATAGCGGTGTTTCGAGCTTCTAAAAACTCGTTGTGTTCTATCTCCTAAATGGTGTCGAGAATGTTTACCATCTTTGCCAGCTATGTCAGTGCGTGCCTTTGTAGTTCCAGTAAACAAAAAGTTTGTGGCTTGATATATAATCCCCTCATGATTTTGAGCCGTATCAGCATAACTTACTACAATCATCGGTCTTGGAAGCAATTTAAGTGTTCTACTTACAAAATAACTAGCTTCGTTTGGACGATTATATTTCAAAACAAGCCTATTTAATTCCCAAACATTTTTTGAATATTCTTTACCACATACTCCGACACAAAGAGAGGGTGAAGCTGGCTTGCCATAAGTACATATACCAATTAGTTCGTCTTTATCGTACAATCCAAATGACCAAGATATACTAGGCATTCTGTGGGCATAATGAGTGTCCAATATGAATGGTTTTGTCTGTTCTCTTGTGATAAGTTTTACTTCCATTTTTATTTGTTATAATCCCCTCACCCTCGAAGGGTGTAGCAGAGCCTCTATCGCACTATGTTGGTAGGGGTTTTGTTATTTGTCTTTTGATATTTCTGTAGTAAGTTGATTTAATGCATCATCGATGTCAGAAATAGCAAACTCAAGATTTTGTTTTTCGGTTAAGAAGACTTCTCTATGATTAGAAATAATACTTTTAATTCTCTTCCTCTCCTCCGCTACTGCTAGGGCTATTTCTGATTGGATGAAGGATTTGATTAAGTTTGCATCTGTGTATCTTAATAGGTCAGTTCCAGCGTTTGATTTAACTACAAACCTCTCATCAAACCTCTTATTCATATCTTCTTGTTGTGTCATATAGTTTTGTTATACTAATTCGTAAGTTATCTCGTGACATTTCTTACATTCAATATTTGTTTCTTCGTCTCCATCAACATCACCTATATTTTCCTCCCATTCTGTTGAGCCACATTTTTTACATGTTACTTCAAAGTTTTCTGGTTCATTTGGTTTTGCAGATTTGTCAGTAGATGCAAATTTTCCACAACCATGACACTTAAACTCAATGTATCCACTGTCTAGTACAGTCCAAGCTGAATACCCAATATCATCACTTTCCATCGTTGTTTCGATTCTACCACCAACACACTGTAGATTTTTACAACGAATTGTATGATTTGTTTTCTCATTCATATAGTTTTGTTATTTCTTGCCAATAATATGTTTTGCTAAATCAACACAAACAGACACAAAAAACATCACAATCATTAACATGAACATCACTAAAACGCCAGTGCCTAGTATTTTAAGTATTCCTAACAATATTTCATCTATCATATAGTTTTGTTATTTTTAAATATCATCCATTGTACTTACTCTTCTAAACTCACCACACTTTTTACACTCGTAAAGTACAAGATTATATTGATTCTTTGAGCCATTAAATCTATTAGTTTCAGTTATTCTGTCTCTATCTTTCTCAACAAAAGAATGCTGACAGTGAGTCAAATCAAATTTATGTTTTCTATACTCAATCCATTTTAGTAATACTTCTTTCATATAGTTTTGTTATTTCAATAAGTCTATAACTAATGCCCAAATTAGTACACTGACAATGATTATTACCTCAGTCAAAACTACTAATATTAGGACGTCTACAATGTTTGCAATCATATTTATCTAATCACCCCACCTACTAATAATCCCAAGACAACCACTAGGGCGATGGTTGCATAGGTTACCCATTTCTCATTACGCTTTTCTATTTCTTCCCACATACTATTTTCTATTATCCTTTCTAAACTCTAAACACTCTGAGCATGTACATGCTTCTACTGGTTCTTTCTTCTTCATAGCGTCTACTGCTAAAACTTTCTCGATCATGTCTTCGTTGATTCGACTATTCTCAGCGTGGTCTGCTAGGTATCGCTTCTCGGCGTCCTTTGTTGCTTCAATCATGGCTCCTAAGATGTTCCTCCAGCCTGCCATGTATTCGACACCTCGATTTCTAAATGACCATTGCTTTGCTTTGAAGTCCTCCTCATTGTTACTTGCGGTCGGCTCGACTAATGTAATACTATTTGTCCTGTAATTTATGCGAACATAAATGGTGATACCTTTGTGCTCGAAAGCGTACGTTTCTTTTACTTTCATACTATTTCAACATTTTCTCTATTATTAAAAACTTAATATCTTGGTAATCTATTTCACCAGTTTCATCTTTCCATTTTTCAACATTGTGCATCAATGTTATCAAAGCCTCCGCATAGCCGTCGTGGTAGCCGTTTTTGTAGTTCTCGTCTTTCATACTATTTATTCTTAAAGTACATAATAAGCGCACCAATGACTATGACTAGCACCGCCCACCAAGCACCTATGAGTATCAAGGCGACCCAAAACACTAGGGTAAAGAGAACAAGTCCTGTCATGATAAGTCCTATGTGTTTCATATTTAAAATCCTAATTCGTCACGCTCGACAGCGTGAAGGTTCTCTCTTGCTAAAACTACTGCTTTCCTTTTAGCTCGCTCTTCTAACTCGCACTTGATTGTGTTTTGACGGGCTAGGGAGTAGGCACTCATGGCGTGTCCGTAGTCCTCTAGTGCTTTTTGTATTTCTGGGTTCATACTATTTTAGATTACTTTGTTGCTCCAACTATTTTTGTTCAGGACTTTTATAAGTAAACTTTTCTATATGACCAAAGTCATCAACCATATAAAGTCTTCTACTATTCAAATCTTCGAGCTGTATCATCTTGGCTATTTCGATAATGTTACTAATTGCAGTATTAGGGTTATTACCCCCTTTTGGTATCATTATATGACCTGCCCTCTCAATATATTCCTGCACAATTTTGTCGTTTGTTTCTTTCATAGTTACTTTTTCTTATTTATTATGTTTAGTAAATCTTTTCTATACGGGGAAGAGTTGAGAGTTGTATTTTTCCTTTGATTGAGAATGCCTAGACTTACTGCCTGATCATCTGTCATTAATCCTTCCCTTATAAGCAATCTAGCGTGGAAATAATGAAGACCACAAACTCCTCTCGAACGAGCTATGTCTTTACAACTCTTAATATTGCACTTGTTGAAACTTGGTATCGTTCTCCTTCTTTTTATAGAAGGTATTACAATTTTATTCCTATCTATTTGATGTTTTGGGTCGACCATGCTTTTTAAATTAAAACTCTAGTAAATCTCTTAATTCATCGCTTGTATCAGTCTCGCCCCTGTCGGGTATCGGGCATTTGTCGTTGTCACCGTCGAGCCAGTCGGTATCTTCAGGGTCTAACCAAACACCATGCTTTAGAAGTTCTTTGTGTATTCGCATATTATTTAAGCAATTTTCTCTTTAGTTATCTTATAAAAATGACTATTTTCTAGTATGCAATCCCTCAATCTTTCTTAGTTTCCATATTATTTAAGTAATTAAGGATTAAGAGTTACTTTTGTAAGAATAAGTGCTAATGCAAGAATAACAGTACCCTCAAATCCAAGAAAATGTTTAGATATTTGTCCTGCCCATAAAAAAATTATGACAGAGATAACATCAACAATAAACTTCCTAGTTTCCATAAACCATTTGTATTAAAGAATTGATAATCACTAGCCCTCCCCACGCTAAT
>CAYOQQ010000031.1:1563-8130 GCA_964406165.1 uncultured Candidatus Saccharibacteria bacterium | reverse complement strand
TACCTCTAAGCAACCCCTTGGTGAAGAACATTCCTTCGTGAGGATAGGCACAGAGGCAACAAGTGCAACCAGACCGTCCTTCGAATTAGAAAGTGAGAAAATTCCCGATTGTTTAGAGATATATAGGTTCTGACAAAGTATCACGCACTCATTTCCGGAATTGCTGTAATTTCGTAATGATTGGTCTATTATAGCATAGATAATTCTTTTGTCAAATCTTGACGGTTACCCCTATTTATGACACCAAATACCCCTACCATTGAACTCGAAGAAACTAGACATTTAGATAGTACTCTTCGACCTGAGAAATTTTCTGATTATATTGGACAAGAAGTCATCAAAAAAAATTTACACATACTTTTAACTGCAGCAAAAGAGCGTAATGCTCCACCTGAACACATCCTTTTATATGGTCCACCAGGACTTGGAAAAACCACACTTGCTCACCTGGTTGCAAAAGAGCTTGGGAGTAATCTTAAGTTATCAAGTGGCCCTGCGATTATGAAAGTTGGGGACTTAGCTGCGATACTAACTAACCTCACTCCGGGTGATGTTTTATTTATTGATGAAATTCATCGTTTAAATAAATTAATTGAGGAAGTCCTCTACCCTGCTATGGAAAGTGGGAAGCTTGATATCGTGATTGGTAAAGGGCCATCAGCTCGAACAATTCAACTTGATCTCCCGCCCTTTACACTTATCGGTGCGACGACTCGTATATCACTCCTATCTGCCCCTCTTCGCTCACGATTCTCAGGTGGTGTATACAGACTTCAGTATTATACAGAGGATGAGATTGCAACTATTGTAAAACATAGTGGCGAAAAGCTAGACACGATTGTTCCAGATGATGCAGCCTACGAAATAGCTAAGCGCGCAAGATTCACACCACGTATTGCTAACTATTATCTTAAGCGCGCTCGCGATTATGCCCAGGTTCATAAAGCGATACTTGATAAAGAAGTTGTAGATGCATCACTCTCGTTACTTGAGATTGATGAATTCGGTATAGGAACTTCTGAGAGAATCATTCTTGAATGTCTCGTGAATGTATTTAACGGTGGACCAGTTGGTCTTAATACTTTAGCTTCTGCAACCGGAGAAGAAGAAGCGACAATTGCGGATGTGACTGAGCCATATCTCCTTCAGATAGGAATGATAGAGCGTACTCCACGAGGAAGAAAAGCGACAGATAAGGCGCTCCTTCACTTTAAGAAATAGTTCACCTATTTAGGTGTACTTATTTTTTCTATAAGAAAAGAAGTTCCGTGGAGCACCAAGGCTGTACCTACAAAAATAATTGGAATTATAATTAGACTATTTAAAGCACAACCATTTCCTCCATACTGGGAACTACATGTTTCGTTATATACAAACCACGAAAGCAAAGAACTTATGACAAGGTGTGGAAGAATGAGTACTTTCCTATTCTGATTTGTAAAATACGTAACCGAAACGATACTAATTAATAAAGCTGGGATGCTGAGGAAAATAATAGTACCAATCATTACACAAAGTATATCGTACTTTATGTAATAAATAGAAAACCAGCACCCTTGGGTGCTGGTTTGATTATTGTCCCTCGAGAGCAAACGAGAGGTTTTTCTTTATTTCTTCTTTGTGTTTTGGGGTTGGTTTGTCAACACAAAGAGTGTACATGGCAATCGTAACACCGAGAAAACACAATGCCACAATTAAAACAAATACTAAACTCCCAAAATCACTTGTTTGAATGATTGAAGCAAAAAAAAAGCACGGTATACTCATCCTGCAAAACGCAAGCCAGGAAGTGTATTTATTGGGGTTTGGTTGTAAAGAAGTATTGCTAATAATATCAATTGTATTATATAGCATTAAATTTGAAGCAAAATATACTGCAATACAGCACATCAAAACAACGTTTACCAACAACGCAATCGAAATTGTTCCAAATAGAATAATATTCAACCCAACCTGCTTATCATTAATACAAGCAAAGATAGACGCAGATATTAAAGATACACTTGCTGCAAAGAATCCATTTAGCAAAAAAGCTGATCCAACTGTTTTTGTTCCCAGAAAATCATACATCCATTGAACAACCTTTGAAAGTAAGGTAATTAATTGTTCTTCCGCTCGTGCTGGCTTCATCACTATCTCCTTATTAAAGAACTAAGCTTGTGACTTTTTATACTAGCACATAAGGTTGCTTTGACAACTTACTATTTTGTGAGTCTTTTCATATACTACAAGTATGAGCAGTATTCGTATTTTAGGCATAGATCCTGGGTTTGATCGATTAGGTGTTTGTGTCTTGGATAAAGATGGGAGCATGGAGACACTTGTTTTTTCAACATGTATTACCACAAATAAAAAAGAATCATTTGAGAAACGATTATCTGTAATTGGAGAAAAACTAAAAGAAGTTTTAGTGGAGTACAAACCTCAGGAGCTCGCAATCGAAACACTCTTTTTTACTAACAACCAAAAAACAGTAATTACCGTGGCTGAAGTTCGTGGTATTTGTATTTATCTATCCTATATCCATGGTGTATCACTTCATGAGTACTCTCCTCCTCAAATAAAGTTAGCGATAGCAGGTCACGGTAAAGCATCCAAGGAAGATATTGCAATCATGGTGCCAAAGATTCTTAAACAACCATTATTGATCAATACATTAGATGATGAAGTAGATGCAATTGCAATAGCGTTAACTCATAGTGCGAATCGTCAAAATCGTCTTGTTTTACAAGGATTAAAGTAATTATTCACAGAAAGACTTGCACTAATGATTGTTAGGTGGTATCTTTTGGAGTACATTAATTAAATATTCTAGTATGCTTATTGAAGAAGAAGAACCAAAAGGAGGTGACATAAACCCAGATGCTCTCGAAGCAGTTTTCGAAGAAGATGCGATAGTAGAAGAGGATGTTGTTGTATTTACTTCAACAGATGAAGACGATGAAGATGCAGATGAAATTGATATTGCTTTTGCGGCAAATGATGAGGGGTATTGGTAAGAACAGCTATTAGCCTTTAGCTCTTAGTTTGTAGCTAAATAAGAAAGCGACACCTACAGTGTCGCTTTCTTATTTTGATACGTATATTACTAAATTCCACAGTCATTATCCTATCACTATCTTCACAAACCTCTTTTTCCCTATCTTAAATGTCCCATTGTATGCAATTATTTTTGGGTCAGTAATGGAACCTTTTTCTACATCAGTTACAGCTTTTTCATCAATCAATCTTCTCCAATCGGTCTTTGATGTTACAATCCCAGCTTCGACTAGCACATTCGCAAGTTCTTTATCAGCAGATGTTTTTACTTCAGGGATAGTATCTGGCACACCCCCTTTCTCAAATGTTTCTATCCATGAATTTTTAGCTAGTGTTGCGTCCTTTTCAGTATGATATAACGTCACAAGTTCAGAAGCGAGTCTCATTTTTGAATCTTTTGGATTAGCGCCGTTTTTCATCTCAATTTCAATTGCTTGGATATCTTCAAGTGAAACATCTGTACAGAGGGTAAAGTACTTAATAATCAAATCATCGTGGAGCGCCATTACTTTTCCAAACATAGTTTGGGGATCATCAACTATTGCAATAACATTCCCCCAAGAACTCGACATTTTACGTCCATCTGTTCCGTCTAACATTTGACAGGTAATAATACTTTGCTTTGGAAGACCAGCGTACTCCTGCATAACCCTACCTGCTTTTAGATTAAAAAGCTGATCAAACCCTCCAAGCTCAACATCAGCCTTAACTGCAACAGAATCATACCCTTGCATAATAGGATACAAAAACTCTCGAAGGGAAATTTCAGTCCCTGCATCGTATCTATCTTTAAAATTACGACGAGCAAGCATCTGTTGAACAGAAAAACATTCAGCGAGCTTCGTTACTTCCTCAAATGAAAGTTTAGAGAGCCAATCACTATTATATACAAATTCTGTTTTTGAAATATCAAGAATTTTAGAAACTTGACTCTTGTAATCCTTTAAATTTTCGTCTATTTCTGCTCGAGTTCTCATTGGGCGCTTTTCTGTCTTATCTGACGCATCACCAATTTGAGCAGTGAAATCCCCGACAATAAAAACCACCTGATGTCCAAGTTTTTGAAACTCGCGCAATTTACGGAGAGGAATTGAGCGTCCAAGATGGATTTTTGCACTCGTTGGATCAACTCCGAGCTTAATACGGAGTTGTTTACCTGAAAGAAGAAGCGCTCTTAATTCCTCCTTTACAATAATATCTTCAACACCACGATTAAGAATTTCGTCTATTCTTTTTTCATCAGTAATTACTTTTTCCATAAACCTCATACTATCATATGCACTCCTTTTCTTTAAGCAATATGCTACTATAGACAGATGTCAGATTCTCATGTACTTAGAAGAAAAAAGGTTAAATATCGGTTTTTAAAAGAACTCTTCTTAATACTCCTTTCTTTTGTTGTGGTTTGTGTTGCTTTACTTATTACTTGGCTTGCAACAATTCAACTTCCAGATTTTAATAACTTCGAGAATAGAAATATAATCAATTCAACTAAAATCTACGATAGAACAGGAAAAGTGGTGCTTTATAATATTCACGACAATGTGAGGCGCACTGCAGTTGATATAAAAGAAATTAGCCCATACATTCAAAAAGCTACTATTTCTATTGAAGATGCTCATTTTTATGAACATTTTGGGTTTAGGCCCACATCCTTTATTCGCGCTGCGCTAGCTAACGTTATTTCTGGAGGATATGCACAAGGAGGTTCAACAATTAATCAGCAAGTAGTAAAAAATGCTCTTCTTACTCGAGAAAAAACAATTTCTCGTAAAATGAAGGAGATTATTCTTTCAGTAAAACTAGATAGGGAACTACCTAAAGACACAATTCTTCAAATTTATCTTAATGAAAGTCCTTATGGGGGAACTATTTATGGTGTAGAAGAAGCTTCTCTTACTTATTTTAATAAGCATGCTAAAGATGTAACCCTTACTGAAGCAGCATATCTTGCAGCACTTCCACAAGCTCCTACTTTTTATTCACCTTACGGAAAACACAGAGAGGATTTAGAGAAAAGAAAAAATCTTGTACTACAAAGAATGTATGAACTTGGTTATATAACACTTGATCAGAAAAATTTCTCACAAAAGGAATCGGTGCAATTTGAAAAGGATGTATCTAACACAGGTAAAGCACTTCATTTTGTTATGTATATACGTGAGTATTTAGAAGCAAAATATGGAAATGATTTAGTTCAAAATGGTGGACTAAAAGTAATTACTACAATTGATTACGATCTTCAAGAGAGTTTTGAAAAAATTGTTAAAGATGGAGCGTTAGAAAACGAGAAGAAATATAAAGCAAAAAATTCAGCTCTTGTTGCAATTGATCCAAAAACAGGACAGATTCTTTCTATGGTAGGTTCAAGAGATTTCTTCGACACAGAAATTCCAGGGCAATTTAATATAGCAACCGCTGAACGACAACCTGGTTCTTCATTTAAACCTATTGTGTATGCATCAGCTCTTAAACTTGGTTACACACCTGAAACAGTATTATTCGATGTTCCTACACAATTTAGTACCTTATGTGATGCATATGGGAAACCACTCAATCAAAGAACAGATGAATCTGTGTGTTATATGCCAGAAAACTACGATGGACTCTTTAGAGGACCAGTATCACTTCGAGAAGCTCTAGCGCAATCTCTTAACATTCCTGCTGTTAAACTTCTATATTTAACAGGAATTAATAACGCAATTTCACTTGCGCAATCTATGGGTTTATCAACTATTAATGACCCTTCTCGATATGGACTCTCTTTGGTTTTGGGTGGTGGAGAGGTAACTCTACTTGAAATTACTAATGCATATGGAGTTTTTGCGAATAATGGGGTGTACACAAAACAACAAGGAATACTCGAGGTTCGTGATAGGGATGATAGTGTGCTTGAAAAATTCTCCGCAGTTCAATCAGAAGTTCTTCCTGAAAATGTAACATCACTCATTTCTAGTATGTTGTCAGATAATGTTGCACGAACACCAAGTTACGGAGCTAATTCGGCTTTATATTTTAAAGATAGACAAGTTGCTGCAAAAACAGGAACAACAAATGATTATAAAGATGTATGGGTTGTTGGGTATACCCCTTCTATTGTGATTGGTATGTGGGCAGGTAATAATGATAATACTCCAATTGATAAGAGGACTGCAGGCTTTGTGCTTGCTCCTATATGGCGAAAAGCGATGGATAGAGCTCTTATTGGTACTCCATCTGAGTATTTCCCTGATCCACTTCCTAACACCACCTCTAAGCCGATTTTAAGAGGTCAATATTGCTCACAAAATGGAATTCATACTATTCTCGCATCTGTCATTAAAGATAACCCAGATGGCTCATACCCAAACAATCCAGGAAGTGATGCTCAGTATGATCTCTGGGAGACAGGTATTCAACGTTGGTTAACAACTCATCCATTAGCTTGTGGTTACCAAACCCCTTCTACAACCACTACTTCTACAGATAATGGTTTATATCAAACACCTGTCATGATAGCGACTACGACAGTACAGTAAAAAGAGAGTG
>CAYOQQ010000031.1:0-1463 GCA_964406165.1 uncultured Candidatus Saccharibacteria bacterium | reverse complement strand
TTATATCAAACACCTGTCATGATAGCGACTACGACAGTACAGTAAAAAGAGAGTGGGGTTTAGTTGTATAAATCTCTTATATTTTTATTCTATACCCTTTTTCAATTAATTGAGATTGGATACTTTTTTGAAGTAAGATACTTTTTTTAACTGAACTAGTATGAAAGTAAATACTTTTCTTTTCTATTACAATTTCATCTTCTTTAAAAACAATTCCTGATATTTCTTGTAATAAACGTATCACTTCTTGCTTTTCATTATTTTTTTGTGTAAGAACCTTCTTATATTTTTCAAAAAGTCCTTCATTCATAGTTATCTATTTAGAGGCATCAAAAGGTAAATAAATGTAACATCTTGTTTACTTTGAATAAAGAGTGGTTTGTTTGGTGTTGTAAACATACATGTAAGAGTATCTCCTTCTATATGAGGTAACACATCTAGGAAAAATTTATTATTATATTTCACTTCAATATCCTCACCTTCTTTTTTAGCATCTATTGTATGGGTTACTTGTCCAACCTTCTCACTTTTACTATGCACTGTGCATTTAGAGTCTGTAAAAATACATTCCACTTGTGAATATTGCTCGTTAAAAAATGTTGTAAGAAGAAGCGCTTTTTGTAATTCATCTTTAGAAAGGGTTACTGTTGTTATGTACTCTTTAGGAAAGAGTTGACGGTAATCAGGGAAGTGCCCTGTAATAACATGAACAGATAAAGTAAGGGTTGTACCGGTAAAAGTAACAATACCTTGATTACGAGAAAGCATTATCTCCCCTTCTTCCTCATTAATGATTTGTAAAATATCACCAATATGTTTTTGAGGAACTAAAAAAGAAAAATCAAGATCTTTATCGTTTGGAATAGTTTTTTCTGCAAGACGATATGAATCAGTTGCTACCGCATAAATAGATGAATCTTTTGTGTATACATATACGGATGAAATTTCTGGTTTAATATCGGTAGTAGCAGAACAAAAAGATACTTCACGTAAAAGCATATCAATTGATTCTTTAGGTAAAGAACCTAACTGTTCACCTTGAGGTGGTAAAGTAGGGAAATCTTCATATGGAGTCGTTTTAATCTCAATAACACCCTTTTCTGTAGTGATAGTGAACACTCCATCAATAATTTCACAAGTAAGAGTTATATCTTTAGAATTAAATGTAGAGATAATTCGAAGTAATGTTTCACCTTGAAGCAGACATGCACCATTAACTAGTCCTTTCACAGGAATACTTTTTTCACAAAACAACTCTAAATTGGTAGCACGAAGAGTAAGGAGGTGGTTAATTACTTCTATGTGTATGTCTTGAAGAGATTGCTGTGAAAGGGTCTTGCTACGTGCACGTGACACTTGTTGAACTGCTTTTATAAATACCTCTCCTTTGCATTCGAATTTCATAGTAGTTAGTATATATAAAATATAATACTAAGTATAGGTCTGGGGAGAATGGGGAAAAA
>CAYOQQ010000030.1:0-8211 GCA_964406165.1 uncultured Candidatus Saccharibacteria bacterium | reverse complement strand
GCAGAAGGTGCGGTCTCAAGTGTCACTTCACCGCTTCAAGTTATTTCTTCACCATCTCCGGATGTGTCTGTGCAACAAGTAACCTCAGTGTATAGTAATACAAGTACACAAGTGAATGCTCCACAAACGAGCCACCCAGAAAACGTCCAAATGACCCCGTATGACGATAGATTAGAAATCTCATGGGTTAATCCTACACGAAACACCTTTAAGAGTGTGCGTGTGATTAAAAAAGATACTTCATATCCCGTGTCTCCTACGGATGGAAAAGTTATCTGTGATAGTTTGGTAGTTATGAAGTGTGTTGATAGAGAGGTGATACAGGGTAAGACATACTATTACGGCGTCTATGCAACAGATCAGTCGTATATTGCTTCCCAGCTTGTTCTCATTTCAGGAGTAGTCACTCAGAAAAAAGAAATAGTAGTAAGCGTGCCTAAGCAGGCCACGTCAGTGTCTACTGTTACTACTCAAGCGTCGTCATCCCAAAATAGTGTGCAGAGTAATACTGCTACTCTTTTTACTAAGACACTCAGCTTAGGAAGTGTGGGGATAGAAGCCATGATGCTACAGAAGTTTTTAAATACTCATGGATTCGTTATCGCATCAACAGGCCCGGGTTCTCCAGGGAATGAGACGACACTTTTCGGACGTGCTACTCAGACTGCGCTACAGAAGTATCAATGCTCCAAAAAAATCGTCTGCGATGGAACATCGTCATCAACCGGCTATGGTATGGTGGGTAAAACAACTCGAGGGTATCTTAATAGGGGATAAATTGTGTGCTCTTTTTTTGGAAGTTGTCATATCCGAAAGAGGGTATTTGACATATTTGTATATTCGTAGTAGTGTAAAAAAAGATCAACTTTAAAGGAGAGAGAGTTGGAAAGCTCAAACATACTCCAATTCGGAGTGAACAATATCAGTAAGATTCTTCAACCGCTCACAAAAACACAGTATCCGATGATGCTGTTGTGTGAGAAAAGCGTTGAAGCATATGAACAAGCAGGAGGTAAGGCGACGAACGCGTTACCGCTTGATGTGGTCATCATCGCTCTACAGCGGTATATCAAGTCTTTGCTTGAGCTTAAGGAGGCAATGATTGCTGAGGTGGAGCGTGATACGTCTGCCACAATTGCACGGTATGTGGAGCTCATTAATAAACAAACTGTATATCCGGACATTATCCCGAAATACAACATCAATAAGGAGACTGAGGAGTCTAATCAGATTGAAAAAATTGCCGTTACCAGTATTGACAACCAGATTGGTTGGCTTATTGAGCAGGCGCAAGGGCTCCTTGATCGTGCCGAGAAAATCGAAACGACCAGAAGCTGAATACCACCACCACGCTCATGTACACACCATGGCGTGGTTTTTCTTTTGTTTTTCTATGTCATGGAGTTATACTCGAAGGTATATATAATTTATTCAAGTATGACAAACAATCCTGGTGCATCATTTGGTAGTGGACCTGAAAAGAAAGTTGGAAGCATTAGTATCCCTGAGTCGCTTGCAGAACAAAAGAAAGCACTCTCAATTGAATTAAATGGTCTTGCAGATTTACGAGCAAATGCTGAGAAGAACAGTGCAACAAAACCTACTACGGATTTCGAAGATTTCAAAAAGAAAAACAGAGCTCTCGAATTAGCTCGTGGTGTTCGTGAAGCAACTGCAAACATTCTTTACAAACAACCTGATGTTGCTGCGGAGATGGCTGCGAGTACTCAAACATTCAACCAAGCAGTAAGTGATAAAAAACTTTCGTGGAAGCAAGCTGCAAATGACCCAGCACTTATCAGTATTGTAAAATACAGCACCGGTCTAGAAAAGACTGCCACCACTCCTTCTACGATTGTTATTCCAGAAGGGTACAAGTCTCGTGGTCAACCAACAACGAGTCTTGATGCTCGAACTGAAGGTGACCTTAGATTAAAGCGTGATGGAAGTATCGAAGATAGGTTTATTCTTCGTCCAGTGGGTACTGTTAAAAAACCAGATGGCTTACTTGATTTTACTGAAACCAAAAAAGAAGACTTCAAGACTATTGCTAATGAGTATAATCAAGCAATTGAGTCATCACAAAAAGGAGTTAACGCTAGCCCTACATCACTCTCTGAAACAGATGCACTTATTGCTCGACTAGAGGCTCGTAATTCTGAACGAGCAGCGAAGAATGGTGTAACACAAGCACCTAAGAAGAGCGAGGTGACGGTTAATAACTTCAGTGCAGATGAACAAGCTGCCAAGAAAGCAGAATGGCTCAAGAATAACCCGCGAGGTGATGAGCCTGATGAGGTCCTTGTCAGAAAGGATGCACCTCTTGATATTGATTTAGCTCAAATGGAAAAGAGCACAACTGCTAAAGCTCCTACACCACTAGATATTAACCTTGATGCACTAGAGGCAGAAGCTCGTAGATCAAAAGCTCCAGAAGTGCTTCCACGAACTATTAGACCGGTTGAAGAACGAAAGGCTCTTGAGGAAGTCTTCAAGAAAGGTGTTGAAGCAGCACCTGTAAGAATGGAACAAGTTTCTCGAAGACTTGAACAAAGACAACAAGAGAGTCAGAGTAGACTCGAAAAGCTCGGTCTTAAATTAAAAGCCGGAGCTGACGCTTGGAAGAATGCAAAACCAAGGTATAAGATTGCACTCGGTGTGACATTAGCTGGAGCATCAGTTGCAACTGGAGGTCTTACGGCAGTTATAGGTGCAAATGCAATGAAGCTGTTATCAGCTAGTTCATATGCATCTGGATTTTATGACAAAATATTAAAAGCAGAGCAAGCTAAAAATCCTAATGTTAAAAAGGGTTGGATTGTTGCGCGGTCAATCGGATATGGTGTTATTGCTGCGTACGCAACAAGTACTCTTATTGGGCAGATTACCGAGCATATGGATATCGGAGATACACTTGATGCAGCGAAAGAGAAAGTTGCAAGCATGAAGGATGCAATTAAAAGTTGGTTCTCTTCATCTCCTCAAGTTGATTTTGGTGCACAACCAATTAATGGGCTCGATTTACCACCTGAGATGCCAATTAATGGTCTTGATCTACCAGGTGCTCAGCCAGTTAACGGACTTGATTTACCTTCCCAGTCACATGCACCAGTTAGTGTTGTGCCACAAGAACCAATGGGTCCACCAGTTGGCGGCCCGATAACGCCAGATGTAGTGGCACCATCTTCATCTCTAGTAATAACTATGGATAACCTTGATGGAAATGTTACAGGTGTAGGAGTTCCTGATAATATGCCGACCCCGAGTGACCTAGATGGAAATGTGACAGGCGAAGGTGTTCCGAATAATATCCAAACTATCGATAACCTAGACGGAAATGTTACAGGTACTGGTGTACCGAATAATATACAGCAACAAGATATTCTTCGAGATAGTAGTGGTAACCCTGTTAGAAGTGGGTCAGGTGGAACTATAAGTACAGGTGGTATCGCTGATAATCGTCCATAGTTACTAACTAAACAATATATATGAACCAAGAAATACTCGATAAATTACATACAGCACTCTTCCCAATTAGTCCTCTTGCTGAAGACCGTGAGAAGATTATTGCTGAAATGGGGGAAACGATTTGGGTTGAAGCTCTTGAAAAAATGATCCTCGCACTCCCTGAAGACGCTCAAAAAGAAGTAGTTACTGTTCTTAATGATGGTGATCTAGATCGTGCCATTGAACTATTTAGCGAACACAGTGTAGATATTGATGCTATTTTGACTGAGGTATCAACAAGTGTGATGGATGATGTGATGTCCGAGGTTCAACCAGCTTAAATATCCACCAGACAATCTACTCTCTTCCCCGTATTTCGGGTGTATTTTGTGTTACTCACCCCAAGGCTTTTCCTTTTAAAAGCGCCACGGAGCCGGGTAGGCGAGTGAGAGTGCATTTTCTAGCAAGAAAATGACACGGCTTTTCAAAGGAAAAGCTTAAAAATAAAAAGATTTTAATGTATATATAAAGGATATATTGGGTTGGAAAAGGCTTCCCAAAAAGCACCATTCGTGCTAGAATACTATCTATTCATCCAATCGGGCAAATCAGGATTTGGACACCTGAGCACATCCTTCGAGCACAACTGACGCTTGCAAAACTTGCATTACAGAGAAGGAATAGTGTGGCACGATGAAATGTAAATTATTAGTAGGTGGAATGTGGAGAGTGGAATGTAGATAGAGGCAATCGCAAAGCGATTGCCTCTACGAACCACTTTCTACTTTCTACTTTCAACTTTCAAACATATGTCAATCACAATCGAAGCTTTGAAAAAAGCAGGGCTCCAGTACGGATATTCTCGTACACGTCGTCACCCATCAGTTAAGCCTTTCATCGAAGGTAATGCTAATGGAGTAGACTTTATTAATCTTGAATCTACAAAGAAGCAACTTGAAGATGCAGTTTCATACCTTAAGAGTATGCAAAGTGCTGGGAAGACTATTCTTTTTGTTGGTGTTAAGCCAGAAATTCGCCAGGTTATCAAGGAAGTTGCGCTTTCACTTAACTCACCGTACATCGCAGAACGATTCATCGGTGGGACACTTACCAACTTTCCACAAATGAAGAAGCGTATTGAAAAGCTTCATGACCTTCTTAAGAAGAAAGAAACAGGGGAACTCGCAGTATATACTAAGAAAGAACAGCTTCTTATTCAGCGTGATATCGACCGTTTAGACCGAGATTTTGGAGGTATTTCTTCACTTACAAATATTCCTGCAGTGGTTGTTGTTATCGACCCTCGCCACGAAATGATGTGTGTAAAAGAAGCTAAACTTCTTCACATTCCAGTAGTTGCACTTTCTAATACGGACTGTACAATAGAAGGTATAGAGTACCCGATTGTCGGAAACGATGGATCTGTTCCAGCGGTAAAATTCGTGCTCGAAACAATCAAACAAGCGCTCGCTATTGAAGCGTAATTATCAAGCAGATTATAGATGTTAGAGTATAGACATTAGAGAATTTTCACGAAGTGAAAATTCTAAAGTCTTCTATCATCTGTTGTCTATCATCTAATATCAATCCCTATGGACGCATTAAAAGAACTTCGTGAAGAAACAGGTCTCTCATTTGCTCAGATCAAGAAAGCTCTTGATGAGGCAAATGGTGACAAAGAAAAGGCTCGTGCAGTGCTAGCAGAATATTCTGCTAAGTCAGCAGAGAAAAAAGCTGATCGTGAGATTACAGCAGGTGTTGTGTCAGCATACGTTCATGGTACAGGAACCATCGGAGTGCTTCTTACTCTTGGATGTGAGACTGACTTCGTAGCTAAGAATGAAGAGTTTGTAGCACTCGCAAAAGATCTTGCTATGCATGTATGTGCGATGGCACCAACATCAGTTAACAATGAAGATGGACTAGGTGAGGAAAGTGCACTTCTTAATCAGGCGTTTATTAAGAACCCTGAAATGACTGTAAAGCAGCGCCTCGATGGAGCTATCCAGAAGTTTGGAGAAAACACACAGGTTGTAAAATTCGTGCGGTATACCATAGGATAACCAACACCGGGGAAACCCTTTAAAAACAATGCTTATACTCATACTTGCAGTACTAGGATTGATATTTGTCACAAGCGCAATGTCAGTGATTTTTGTGCAGCAATATAAAGTAAATAAGGGTTTGTTAGTTATTGACCCAGAGTACAATGGTCCGAAGGATGTGTCTGTTACAGTTCACACTATCATTCGCTTCTTGCTCAAGCAGAGTGTTCACATGCGTAAATTTTTTATGCAATACGTATTTCATATCTTGGTGAGGTTCATGTATCATTTTGATATTTTCACAACGAAAATGTATGCCAAGAGTCGTAACTGGTTCGTGAAGAATGCTGTTAAGAACAAGGGGACTGTTCCACATTTTTGGGATCACTTAAAAGTGTACAAACAGGAAATGGATCAAGAAAAAGAAAGTGAAGAATCGATAAAGTAATTATTAAGCTTAACTGGTAAAGAAAATGGGCGGACGCGTAACGTCCGCCCATTTTCTTTGTCTGCCTACGTTGAATTATTGACAAAAAATAAATTTGGTGGGAATAAATGCCTTTAAAATCGATGTCAAGATGACAAAAAATCATTTATATTGCATCAATAATTGTAATATGTCAATAGTTTTTTAGCTCATTTCATAAATATTTCTAAAAACCTTTATTTTACAACCCATTTATAACACTTACTAAAAGGTAACCTCCTAAAATGTAATAAAAAAAGTCAAGTAATTTAAGGGTTTAAAACTGTGGAAAACTACCCAAAAGTTATCCCCAAAAATTCTCTAATCCTCATATTTTACAACCCTTTTCCGGGATATACTTTCATAATGAGCTCAAACTCTACCCGATACTCATGCAGATAGGATTCTTCTTGAAAAAAAGAATTACTAGCTTACTTATCATTTCCCTCTTCGTGGGGTGGGGGAGTCTTGTATTTTCTGCGCCAACACCAACGTTCATCAACTACCAAGGATTCATTACGAACACTTCAGGTGTAGCTCAATCTGGTTCTGCAAGTATGACAGTTCGCATCTATGATGCAGCAACTGCTGGGACACTTTTGTTTGAGGAGAATGAAGGCACTATCACTATCACGAATGGCTTCTTCACAATTCCGGTAGGGTCAGTCGGAGATGTGAATGTGACTACCACTGCTTCAGCGATAACTGATCTTGCTTTTGATAAAGCGTATTATGTAACCGTAGAACTTGGCGCGCCGTTTAATACAGGGGAGATGACACTTGCTGGAGGTGTTCGTTCACAGGTTGGGGTTGTTCCTTTTGCAGTTACTTCATACGGAGCTTTAACAAGTTCAACAAGTACAGGACTTACAACCGCAAAAGGGAAGATGTATTTTGATACAACCGATAATCAACTCTATGTTTACAACGGTACAACATGGAATCAGCTTGGAATTGCAGGAGCAGGAATCACTTCACTTAACGGTCTTTCTGGGGCAACACAGGTTTTAGCTGTCGGTAATTCTGGAACAGACTTTGGAATCAGTTCAGTTGGCACAACTCACACCTTTAACCTTCCTAATGCTGGAAGTGCATCTCGAGGTGTTGTCTCTACAACCACTCAGACTTTCGCAGGGGATAAGACATTCTCCGGTAGTACAACTCTTGCCACAACCACTATCTCATCTGCGATAGTTAGTGGTTCATTGTCTTCTGGGTCTGCAACCATTAACGCAACCACCACCACAACCGGCCTCATCGCATCCATCATCCACGGAGTAACTTCTTTCTTCACTACGTTAACTGGTGGAACAATCACAGGAGGAAGTATCACTGCCACTTCAACTCTCACAAGTAACGGTCTTACCACACTTGCTACCACCACTGCAATAGATTTCACTGCAACAACTGCATCACTTGCATCTTCAACAATCGCTAAACTCCGTCTTACAGGAGAACTCCGAGATTCTAACAACGCTACAGGGTCAGCAGGACAAGTACTCGCTACTAACGGCACCTCAACATTTTGGTACACCATCACAAGTTCAGTTGCAGATGGAACAGTTACTAACCAAACACTCTTCTGGAATGGTAGTGGATGGACTGCTAACTCTAACTTCACTGTTAATGCAGGTGGTAACGCAACAGCTACTGCTCTTGCTGTAACAGGTCAAACATCTCTTTCTAACGCCTCAACCTCTAACCTCACAACAGGTAACTTCTATGCTACAAATGCATTCATCACTAACTCCACAACTACCACCGGATACTTCTCTTCACTCCTTTCTGCTCTTTCTGCATCATTTACCAACCTAACAACTCTCGGTGCTACAACAACCTACTTAACAGCTAATACTGCAACTGTTGGGACTTCGACCATCACTGGTAATCAATCAGTAGGGGGAACTCTTGATGTAACAGGAAAGACAACACTAGGTAATGCTTCAACAACTAATCTTTCTTCATCTGGAACTCTTAACGTAACTGGCCAAACCACCCTCACAACCGCTTCCTCATCTGCTCTCACCGCAACTACTCTCTACTCAACTCTCGCTAACATCACTAACGCTTCTACCACAGGACTCACTGCTACAAACCTTTATACAACAACACTTTCTGCTACTGGTCAGACGTCACTTACCACTGCATCTGCTACAGCACTCTCACTTTCATCTAACCTTTACGTATCAGGTCAATCCACTCTTGGTCTTGCATCTAGTACCGGCCTCACTGTCTCAGGTAACTCATACTTCC
>CAYOQQ010000029.1:0-8444 GCA_964406165.1 uncultured Candidatus Saccharibacteria bacterium | reverse complement strand
GTGTAGCGTGTAGCGTGTAGCGTGTAGCGTGTAGCGTGTAGCGTGTAGCGTGTAGTAAAAAGTATAACTGAGTTCTACTACTGTCTACACACTACTCTCTACTGACTGGGCCCATGGGGGGTGATCTTTGGCATCGATACTAAGACTATGTTGTATGTGCTGTACCGAGAATTCTCAGCGACTCGTTAATCACCTGAGAAACCATGTTGCAAACTCAACTGGTAAGGCAGTTCGATCACCCTATGTGGCGTTCGGATTCGCTCCAGCATTCGCCTAAATTTAGGCCGATCTGGTGTCTCTCTCCTTCGTATCTACGGAAAGTCTAGAGGCAATATAACAGTAGATGTAGGGTACGGTGTTGCATAGCACCACTCCCGAAATAAACATGCTCTACATTCATTGCTTTGGTTTGCTTTTGATAATGAATGTGAATACTACTAAGCAGACTACGTACAGTAGAAACATGCACCATACCTTAGCACACGGCGGTTCGATTCCGCCCACCTCCACACATGTAAAAAGCGATGTCTCACGACATCGCTTTTTACATGTGTGGAGGTGGGAGTACGTCAGTCCAAACTGACGTACATCGGAATCGAACGAAAAACCGGTCTATGAAATTATTTCTAAAAAATTCGGTGCAGTATTTTTTAGAAATAATTTTTTCGTTTTTTGCCATATAAAATAATCTATTCCAGGTTACCCCCTCTCATATTTAATACAATTAATTATAAATATTTCAATCTTGACAAATATCTATATTTCTGCTATAATGAATAATAGCCAAAGTGAGAATTCCTCTCATTCAGCTCTTTGAAAGGAGAAACCATGTTTTTCAGACTCATGGAATTTGTTCTGGGGGCACTGATCTTTCTGATCTTTGTCACCCAGATTGTCTGGCCGAGCTTCAAAGGTCGCGCGCTCTTCCCCTTCTTCCGCAAACAGCAGGAACTGGAGAAGAAGTTGGCTGATGCAAATCAAGCCAGATTCGAAGCCGAACTTGAAAAGAAGGTCGCTGAAGTTCAACCCCATTCCACCAACAAGCAGTAAGGATCACAGCATGGAAAACAAGTTTACACTACGTAGCGCCCTCACGGTTGCCATTTCGGTCATCGCAGTTGTTGCCGGGGGCTATATGGTTCCCAATATGATCGAGAATTTGGATGCCTCACACGTGATGGTAATCCAAAAGCTAGACGGTACGCTCGATTGCTACACCGAACCTGGCCCGAAATGGCAAAACCTCGGTAAAGTGACCACATACCCGCGCCGAGGTACCTACAACTTCAACGTTCATGACGAAGCGAAGAAGATTGATGAAGGAAAAGGACTTCAATTCAATGATGGTGGCACAGGTATGTTGTATGGTGCAATCAACTGGCAGATGCCAACTGACTGCAAACTGATTGTTGCAATCCAGAAAGACTTTGGCAGCTCCGAAGGGATTGAAACCCGTGGCGTACTGCAGATGGTCAAGACAGCAATCAATTTGTCCGGTATGACGATGACGTCGATGGAATCGTTTGCCGAACGAAAGGCTGAGCTGTTCGAGTTCATCAATGACCAGGCCCAGAACGGTGCCTATCAGATGCAAACCAAACAAGTCGAGCGCGACAATCCCATTACCGGAAAACCTGAAAAGGCCACGGTGGCGGAAGTCGTACGTGACAAGAGTGGTAAACCGATGCGTCAACATGGGTCAATTCTCGAGCAGTATGGTGTCACCCTTCAGCCACTCGCGATCGATAAACTGGATTACTCCAAGATTGTCCAGGATCAAATCAAAGCAAGGCAAGATTCTCTGACGCAGGTCACGGTATCTCAAGCACAAGCTTCGAAAGCGATTCAGGATGCGATCACGATTGAGAAGGTTGGACAAGCTGCAGCTGCAAAAACCAAGTGGGCCCAAGAAGCCATCAAGGCAACTGAAGTCACCAAGGCAGAGCAGGAAAAAGCAGTCGCCATCACGATGGCTGAAAAGGAACGCGATGTTGCCAAGCTCAATAAGGATGCTGCTGAATTCTACAAGCAGCAACAGATCCTGAAGGGTGAAGGCGACGCAGCATACCGTCAGAAGGTGATGCAGGCAAACGGTGCACTCGAGCAGAAGCTCGAAGCATGGACCACTGTCATGGGCAACTTTGCCCGGGAATTCGGCAAACAGAAATGGGTGCCTGAAGTCCAGATGGGTGGAACAGGTTCAACTGGCGGGAATACTGTCTCGTCGATGATGGACCTGTTGTCCACCAAGGCTGCACGTGACCTGGGTCTTGACATGAAGATGACAGCAGAACGCGGAGGAAATCCGACTGATGCAACCAAGGTAACCCCTCCCAAGAAGTGAACATTTCACTAGCGCAATGCTAGTGCGAGCCCCGTCAAACGTTGAATCGTTTCGGGGCTTTTTTTTATTTAGAATTAATTAATGACACTCTGCATCCATATTTAATTTCTAGCTGATAACTTGCTTTTTATTAATTATGTTGTATAATATTAAATGCCGTTTCTATGTTTTAATCAATTCGGAGAAATTCGATGCTTCGTTCATTTTTTACGTCACTCGTGGTTTTGTTGATGAGCACCTCAGCGTTTGCAGAACCGGAAGAGGTTTACTACACATCCATCAAAATAGGCACTATTTGTCTTGGCTTGGTTGGGATGTTTATGGTCATGATCTCAGCCTATAAAAGAATTCAGGCGAACCGAAAGGATGTAGGAACTTCTTTTTTGGAATCAAGATTGCAGCCAGATAGTTTTTTTGGTGTTTCTAGTGCCGCTCCAAAAAAAACTTTTAATGACACAGATGAAGTTGACCCGATTGCCGACGCTGATGTCTATCTTGCTTACGGAAGAGACCTTCAGGCAGAAGAAATTTTGAAAGAAGGACTCTCGCTTGAAAAAGATATCCACCGTCAAGGAAAATATCTTTTGAAGTTACTTGAAATACACGCAAAAAGAAGGAGCACTGTTGATGCCCGAGAATGTTTCTTTCGTATCAAAGAATTGACTGAAGGGGTTGGTCTTCAGTACGATGAGGCACTTACTATTGCTAGGGAAATCATTCCTGGTATCGACAAGCTACATAGTGAGCCACCAGCAACTCACACACCAAATGTTGAAATAAAACCACCTTCTGAGCCAGTCTCGGCAGAACAAATTACCTCAGATGATCCGGCAAAATCATTGATAGGAAATCTGGAAAAGCTGACAGATGGTTGGGCTTCTGGTGAAAAAACAATCACCGTTCAAACACTGAACTCTCGTGGCAATCTTGTAACGAGTACGATACGAATCATTACGAAATAGCTCAGCACCGTCTCAACAACTCTAACATGATTAGTCTAGCAATCCGTTGCTAGCACCACAACCCTAAGCACATGTCGCATGACATGCAAAAGCTTAGGGTTTTTTCTTTTGTTTATTTCTATAATTGCATTGCTTTCTATAACTCACTTATCAATGGCATTTCGTAATACTCACAGAGTATCTGTCTTCACCTTCAATGTAAACGCTATATTTTATCATTTTATGATACAATAAAACTTGACTTTGTCAATTTTATATGCTATGATTACTTACTGTTTCAGTGTTCATTTTTCACTTTTTAAAGGAAGACGATGAAAGCTCTCGTATACGTTGCCAACAGAATGTATGTGATCTTCTTCATATACATCATCAGTCTGATCATGGCTGCATTTTTGTTTGCGCAATTTGAAAGCAAACCCTTTCTTGACGGCTTCTGGTGGGCAGTGGTAACTGCTCTTACTATTGGATACGGGGACCTTAGTCCTGCAACAATCCAAGGAAGGATTACCGGTATCGTTTTCGGTCATTTTTGGATTTTTGGAATAATCCCCATGATTATTGGGAACATTGTTTCCAAGATGCTTGAAGACAAGAACAAATTCACGCACCAAGAACAGGAGTGGCAGGAAATGATGCTTAAGCAGATTGCACAAAAATTGGATATAAAGTGTGAAGAAGCTCCTCCTGACTTCTAAGACAGAAAAGCGATCGCTCTCTAATTACCTCACTGACACCAGTGAGGTTTTTTATTTCTATTACTTATAAATAAATCCAAGTAACATCCCCAACCAGCTCAACAGTTCCCTGCTATACTCTTCCTATGGAATCCATTGCCCTCTATATCACCTCACTCATTATCACTCTTGGTGTCACATCTGTCCTTTTCTTCGTAGCACAATTTAAAAAAGATAATAGTATTATCGATATTGCGTACGGTCTCACGTTTATCGCGGTTGCGTTTGAGCTTGTATCTATGCAATCAAAAACACTTGCTCCTGCAAGTATTATCATCCTCTTTCTAATAACTGTGTGGGGTACACGACTTGCCTATAGAATATTTATGAAGAATCGCGGGAAAGGCGAAGACTTCAGATATCAATCCTGGCGTAAGGCATGGCTTCGTCATGGTGCGCGTTATTACTATGCACGAGCGTATCTGCAGATTTTCATTCTTCAAGGAATTGTCATCAGTATCGTTCTGCTTCCTTTTACACTCACTCTCACCACAACTTCACAGTCGAATTCTCTATTACTCATTGGTCTTGCTGTATGGATAATTGGATTCTTTTTTGAAGTTGTAGGAGACAGGCAACTCGATGCGTTTATTAAAAAGAAAAATAAGACTGATATGATTATGAAAACGGGTCTCTGGAAATATACACGCCACCCAAACTATTTCGGTGAGTCTACTATGTGGTTCGGTCTTGGGTTCATTGCATATTCTTCTGGTGTGTCACTCTTTGTATTCTTCTCCCCTTTACTTATCACCTTCCTCCTTCTAAAAGTCTCAGGTATTCCGATGCTTGAGAAAAAATGGACTGGTATCCCTGAATGGGAAGTCTACAAAGCAAAGACGAGCGCATTTATTCCTTTACCACCAAAGAAATAGTGGGGACGAACGTCAATTTTAATACTATGTTAGTTATATACTAAAAACATAACATCATGGACAAAAAAATTATCGCAATCGTTCTCTTTTTTATTATTCTTAACATTGGTGGGTATTTTTTTGTAATAAAACAACAGAATATCAAAAAGGGCACTGACTATAGCAACTTACAAGTAAACACACCCCTTCAAGCATCAAGCACTCCAAGTGATAAGCTCAAAGACATTCTTAGTTTTGATGACAAGACAATTTCTTCAACTACTTCCCCAAGGTTAGGAGTATCTTTGTATTACGGGGAACGTTTTGGTGACAGTGACTTCATGTCTCTTCATAAGAATTTAAAAGATACGTCTGAGGTTGTAGAACTTATACCCGAAGTGCTTGTGGTATCGAAAATAGCAACTGTAGACTTACCATCCAAAGAGCACCCGGAATATAACTACACTTCTTGTTGTTCAGGAACAGCATATTGGTTCGACCAGATACAACAAGAATGGCATGGCGATAAGCTTCAATCAGCAACCGATAACGCTGGTAAACCTCGACCAACAACCGTACCACAATCACTTCAGAAAAATGGAAAATGTTCTATTGAGGTAACTCTTGGAGACAAACCTTACTATGAAGTGACTGGTGGTGACGAACAAGTTCGCACAGACTATCATTACTATCTCCTCACTGATAAAGGGTACGCACTTGAATTTCTTTCTTTCTATAGTCTAACAGAGCAATATGCTAACAGTGAGGATGAGGGGTCTCCAGGAAAAAGAGCAGCACGAATTAAAAACATTCTTACTAATCTTAAACTAAAAGATACATCTCCTGTAAAAGTTGGGTGTCTATAAACACACAATTAAAGTACTATGTATAATTTCACCGCACTTGAACAATTAGAAATACAACTAAAAGATAACTTTAAGCAAACAGCACTTTATAGTTTCGGGGCATCAGCAGGTATCTTTCTTATTTTTATTGCTCTTAGTGGGTCAACTTCTACTGATAAATTTTTAGACAACGCATTTCCATTTTTTATTCTTTCTTTTTTTATATTTATTGCACTATTTGCACTTGGCCAATCATTTATATCTAATCGCACTCGAAATAAAGCATTCAAACAATTTGCATTAGATAATAACTTCACGTTTACCGATAGCCCAAGCAGTGAGCTTCGACATGGACACTTCTTGTCCTACGGGAACTCTCAAAAATATTCATTTTGTATTGAATCTTTACAGTCACAATTCCCCTTTTCATTTTTTAATTTTGAATATGGAATTGAATATAAAAATTCAAAAGGTGGCACCAGAACAGATTGGTATCCTTTTACTATTTTTTCAATCCAATTACCAAAAGCTACTCCCAACATATACATCCATAATAAAAATAACAATACAATTAACGAACCATTCACAGAAGACCAGCGACTATCTCTAAATGTTGATCTAGAATTTGAGAAAAATCACAGTGTATACGCACCGAAACAGTATGAGATAGAAGCACTACAAATTCTCGACGCAACGTTTGTACAACTATTATCTCAAACTGTGAGTGCATACGATGTAGAATTATTCGGTGCGAAACTTTTTATCTACATTCCACAAGGCGAAGTTACTAATCTTAATACAAATGAAGTTAAGAAACTCTTCGAGCTTTATGCCCGACTTAATCAACCACTTACACAAAAAATGAATACCTTTTCGTTTGCACAGATTGGTGACGCTTCCACATTGCTCAAGAAGGACGGACTTAACTTTTTCGAAAGTCATGAAAATGCATTTGGATTTCTAGTAAGCAGAAATGGAATAGGGGCAATTATTATCATAATCGCATTAATCGTGGCTGCATTTCAAAAATTCATCCTGCCACTTATTAATGGGTAACCCACCTATCTTGTAATCCTTAAACCACCCATACAAAAACGACTAACCGTATGGTCAGTCGTTTACTTTATATACGCACTCTTACAAGTATCTCCCCTGTGAACGTATACGTGTTCTAACGTCTGAATAATACCTGTCAGTCAAAAAGATACATCTCGCACCTTCTCCCGAAAGAACTTTCAACGTATCTCTCCAGGTCGTCACGATAGCAACAGACCGAGCATCCTTCCTTAACTCCTCCCCTGAAATGTCTCCACCATGTAACAACTCAGTGAGCACATTGCTGAACGAGTACGCAGAATCCCACAGCAACGAATATTCTTCTTCAAAAAGTTTCGACATTGACCCAGCCTCTAACAGTGCGCGATTATATTCCCAGAAAATACTATTTATAATTGCTACATGTTCACTATCAGCATACCGTGAGAAGAATTCTTCATGATAACTCCAGAGTTCAGTCACAACATCCGATGAACCAAGATATGCAAACACATCCTCAAAATGATTTTTACTCAAAAATTCATCTTGTTTATGTGAGTATCTACAAAAAAGAAGATGATCTGCAATGAATGGAACTGTGTACTCAATGGAACCCAACTGGACTTTTCGTTCTAGCTCGTAGATGTGGTCTAAGAGAAATGATGCAGTACAGATAGCGGCTCGAGTGACAGAATCATCCCCCGCCCTCTTTTCAACTGAAAGACTGCTGTTAGGCTTAATAAGCGCCCGTACTCGTCCAAAATCAATGAACCGTATAACTTCCCATGCACGACCTGGAACATTTTTAGTAATGTGGTTACTGAAAAAAAATATCATCTGACTCGTTAGCCTCAACGAGAGTCGGATAAAGATCCTCCAGTTGAGTTGCAGGAGTCGGCAGTACGATTGCAAGTGCGCAACTAAATCCCATAACACTCCCCTTAGTGAAAAGAACTTAGTATAGTCTGACACAGTGCACAGGGGTAGCACAATCAAAAAAAATATGGTACTATTACCTATATAAATAACGCCTTGGCAGAAAAAGTAAACATCAATAATAATATTCGCTCGCTCAAACTTCGTGTCATTGGACCTAACGGAGAGAACTTGGGAGTGCTTACCAAAGACGAGGCTCAAGCTCGTGCAAAGGCACTTAACCTCGACCTTATCGAAGTATCGCCTCAAGCTGACCCCCCTGTTGCTCGTATAGCAGATTACGGGAAGTACACCTACGAAACTTCTAAGAAACTAAAAGAAGTAAAAGCAAAGTCTCACACTACAGAGACCAAGACAGTACAGATAAGTGTCGCTATTAGTGAGAATGACATCATGATCAAAGCCAAGAAAGCTGCTGAATGGATTAATGAAGGGCACCGTGTGAAAATCGACCTCCAACTTAAAGGGCGCACCAAGTACATGGACGAAAAATTCCTCCGTGAACGTATGGACCGCATCCTTGCTGTCATCCCTGCTGATTACAAAATCGCAGAACCACTCAAGAAGATCCCTAAGAGTATGATGGTGGTGATTGAGAAAACGAAGTAAGATAGCATAAAATAAATGCAATCAAATAGCACTAACCCGCGACTAGCTAATGGAATAACATTGTTTGGCGTCTTCTTATTTTTTTCTCCATATATTATTTTAATTATTATTAAAATCTTTAACAG
>CAYOQQ010000028.1:0-8584 GCA_964406165.1 uncultured Candidatus Saccharibacteria bacterium | reverse complement strand
ATTCACCATTTGCAGGTAAGGAAGGGAAGTTCGTAACAGGGCGACAGATTCGCGATCGTCTTGAGAAAGAGCTTGAAATCAACGTAGGGCTCCGAGTTGATTTTGATACAGATAAGTATCTAGTATATGGTCGCGGAGAACTCCACATTGGAGTTTTACTTGAGACTATGCGCCGCGAAGGGTATGAACTTCAGGTGTCACAGCCACAAGTTATTTTCCATGAAAAAGATGGTGTAAAGGAAGAGCCGTATGAAGAGCTTGTGATTGATGTACCGGTAGAATCTGCTGGAGTAGTAATGGAGAAGCTTGGTCGTCGTAAGGCTATGATTACTGATATGAGTGAGAAGAATGGTATTAATCGTATCAAAGCTGAGATCCCAACTCGCGGTCTTCTTGGGTATCGTGGTGAATTCGTTATCGACACTAAAGGTTTAGGTATTCTTTCTGCACGTTATCTTAAGTTTGGTCCATATGCAGGAGAAATCACTCGTCGCCTTGTAGGATCAATGACATCTATGGCAACAGGAAAGTCACTTGCATTCTCACTTTGGAATCTTCAGGACCGTGGAGTCATCTATATTCTTCCAACAACAGAAGTGTATGAGGGTATGGTTATTGGTAATACTTCTAAGGGTGAAGAAATGATGGTGAATCCAACTAAGGGTAAGCAGTTATCTAACATGCGATCTTCAGGTGCTGACGAAGCTATTGTTCTTGTGCCTGCATGGGAGATTACGATTGAACGGGGGCTTGAAATTATGAATGCTGATGAGTATCTAGAAGTTACTCCGAAGTCAGTGAGACTACGAAAGCAACTATTGACTGAGAGCGAAAGATCGAGAGCTGGCAGAAAGTCATAAATTGACCATGTAATTTGTGGACCAAGAAATAAAAAGAATTTTACAACTTTCTACTCTCCATTCTCCACTTTCTACATATGAAAAAAAATAAACATCAAAAACACATCAAGCACTCACATGAGCAACCTATGAAACTTAGTTTTTGGAATAAGACAGTTCGAAATATTGGTTTCGGATTTCTTCTTGTTGGATTGTTTTTCTCAAGTATGTATGGCTTCAGATGCTTCGCCACAAAAGTATGTAGTTCAGTTATTGTAGATAAGATTGTTCGTCATGATGTAACCATCCTCATGCCAAAAGGTGCGCTAGAAGTAGAAGTAGCAGACACGCAAGCATCACGTGAGCTAGGACTATCAGGCAGGAAGAAGATGGGGAATGATGAGGGGATGTTATTTGTGTTTGATGTCCCGGGACGTTACGGATTTTGGATGAAAGATATGACATTCCCACTTGATATGGTATGGATTAATCAAAATGGGGTAGTCGTGGATATTGAAAGAAATGTTACCCCAGAATCATATAAAGAAAAGAAAACATTTATTAATCAATCAGAAGCAAGCTATGTGCTTGAGATAAATGCGGGGATGGCAGAGAAGTTTGGACTATACCTCGGCACGAAAGTAAAAATCACGGATTAAAAAGTCATAAATTGTCCATTTACTGTGTTGTAAAGAATTTTTTGTCGGTCAACGTAGGTCTACTACGTCTCTCTCCAAAAAATTCTTTACGCCTTGCAACTGGAGCAATTTCTAACTTTTTAACTCTTCGATGAGATTAGTGTTTAAAATAAAATGAGAAAAAGAAAGAGCGGCACCTTGCGGTGCCGCTCTCCCATTTGTGTTCTATCTATAAGCCGAGTTCTGTCCGTGTAGTTACCTACACTGTGTAATCATGTATCTAGGCGTTATGTTACCATCACGCTCAAGCGACACTCCAGTATTACTACTGGCACGGTCTTGCACCCACGTAAGGATTTAGCCGTTTCAATTGTATGTTGCCATACACATCATCCGTATTGCTACGGAGCCGATTGCTTTCGCTCCTGGCGTCACTGCTCGCACCTCTATGATTGCTCATGACGGGGGTTACCCGCTACGCTCACTCGTTTAAAAGTAGAGTGCTCGGACTTTCCTCACTCGCTGATAGTGTTTCAATCAGAAAGCGCGATTACCCAATAGAACCGTGTAACAATACAACTAAATCAAACAAAAAGCAAGTAATCCAGTGCTTTAGTAAATTTTTTTTGATATCATGAAAAGATAATGATTCTCAAAAACTCTGCACTCCTTGCAATCTTTTCAATACTCTCAGTATTACTTGGGATTGTTCGTGACAGATTACTTGCGACCCATGTAGGGGTAGGTCCGATACTAGATATCTATAATGCATCGTTTAGGTTGCCGGATTTTCTCTATGCGATGTCGCTCGCATTTGTGACAGCAGGGACGGTGGTACCGTTTCTAACGGTTGAGAATAAGTCGGGGCACATGATAGATTCTCGCCATAAGTTGTCATCTATCTCACTTTTCTTTGGAGGTGCAGCGTCACTCATGGGTCTTCTTATTGCAATCACTATCCCACTTTATGCACGACTTATCGTGCCAGGGTTCACTCATGAGCAGGTGGAGATTTTTATTAGCGTCACTCGCATCATGATGCTTCAACCGATAATCCTCGGTATCACATCTCTCATCTCATGCTTCGCTCAGCTTAAGAATCATTTTGTGCTGTACGGTATCGCACCTCTTGGATACTCTCTTGGAATTATTTTCGGTATCGTAAAACTATATCCTATGTACGGAGTGCATGGACTTATCTACGGTGTGATTATTGGTGCACTCATGTCTTTAGCTATCCAAATATGGTCACTTCGTCATGCGCGGATACTTGAAGTGCTCCCATACTTTTCTCGTAAGCATATTAAAGAATTATTCCATCTTGCGCTTCCACGTTCTGGGGTAAATGTTCTCACACAACTTCGAGTTATATTCTTCACAGCGTTCGCAACCACTCTTGGTCCTGGAGTGCTTTCGAGTTATCTTTTTGCACAACGAATTACTGATGCTGTACAACAGATTATTCAACAGAGTATCACAACTGCAAGTCTCCCGGTGTTGTCGAAGGAGTTCATCGAGAATCGAATTTCTGAGTATAAAAAAGTTGTTAAACAATACGTGTTGCTCCTAGGTACTGTCGGTGTTGTTGCATCATGGGCACTTTTTGTTTTGCAGGATTTTGTTATTAAAATTCTCTATGGTGATACTCATGCAAATGGTATGATTGCATATTTCTTGATTGGATTTTTAATTGCACTTCCTCTTCAGATGATGATAGGGTACTTTTCTATAAGTCTCTATTCTGCCAAGGACACCAAGAGTGTGCTCTACGCGAATGTCATCGCTACACTCTCTGCAGTTTTTGCATGTTACGCTACACAACCACTCGGAAACATTAGTCTCATCTACGGAGTCATCGTAATGTCTATTGCTAACTTTGTGGTTATTTCGCTATTGTACGGAAAGAAGAAGTTAATATAAAGCAATCACAAAAAGCTTTATATTTTAGTCATTTTCGTGTAGTATGGAGTGACGTTATGCAGATAAGAAATTTTTCTATTATTGCCCACATAGACCACGGAAAGTCGACTCTTGCAGATCGACTTTTGGAAGTGACTTCAACAGTGGACAAGCGCCACATGAAAGAGCAAGTCTTAGACTCGATGGAGCTTGAGCGTGAGCGTGGTATCACCATTAAGATGACACCAGTGCGGATGAACTGGAAGAGTAAGGATGGGAAAGAATATATTCTCAATCTCATCGACACCCCAGGACACATCGACTTCTCATACGAGGTATCACGTGCGCTCCAGGCAGTAGAGGGGACGCTTCTTCTTGTTGACTCAACACAGGGTATCCAAGCACAGACTCTCACAACGCTTGAGATGGCCAAGAATTCGCACCTCACCATCATCCCTGTGATGACGAAGATAGATAGTCCTATCGCTCGCCCAGATGATGTGCGAGAAGAAATCATGGAACTCCTTGGTTGTAACTTCGAAGATATTTTGTCAGTGTCAGGAAAGACTGGTGAAGGGGTAGAGTCACTCATCGAAGAAATTATTCAAAAAGTTCCTGCTCCAAAAAGTGAGTTTGGGGACGCGACATTCCCACAAGCACGCGCACTTATCTTTGACTTCGAATATAGTAACCACATGGGTGTTATTTTATACGTGCGAGTGCTTGATGGTAATGTAAAAGCAGGGGGTACGCTCCTCTTCACGCAATCAAATCACAAGTTTATCATTCGCGAAGTGGGCACCTTTTCTCCTGCGAAGAAAGAGGGCAAAGTTGTCGGAGCTGGAGAGATTGGGTACATCGTTACAGGAATCAAGGAACCTGGTATTGCAAGAGTTGGGGATACGGTGACAACTGCTAACCGACCACTTGTACCATTCCCTGGATATGCTGAACCTGTGCCGATTGTGTTCGCATCAGTCTACCCAGAATCACAAGATGAGTTCGATGATCTAAGAAGTTCTCTTGGGAAGCTTAAGCTCTCTGACTCATCTCTTACCTTTGAAGAAGAGTCATCAGGGGCACTAGGTCGAGGATTTCGTTGTGGGTTCCTTGGGATGCTCCACTTAGAGATTGTGACTGAGAGACTACGAAGAGAGTTCGATCAAGAGCTTGTAGTAACAACACCTTCTATTACATACGAAGTGACTCTTAAGAATGGCACAAAAGAAATGGTCTATACTCCGATACATTTTCCTGATCATGGGCAATACATTGCTGTGAGCGAGCCATGGATATTATTGACCATCATAACTCCTCATGATTATGTGAGCCCTCTTATGCAGCTTTTCCCGCCACATGAAGCTACAGTGTCAGATTTGGCCGATTGGGGGCATGATAGAGTGCGAATTAAACTTATGATGCCACTTCGTGAGCTTATGCGTAATTTCTTTAATGAAGTAAAGTCAGCTTCATCTGGTTATGCGTCTATCGTATATGAACCACTTGAGATGCGACCGGCGGACGTAACGAGACTTGATGTGTATGTGGCAGAAGAACGTGTTGCAGCGTTTAGTCGTGTGATACCAGAATACCGTGCACGTGAAGAGTCAGAAGAAGTAGTGGAGAAGCTTGAGAAAATTCTCCCAACAGAAATGTTCCGTGTGAAGATCCAGGCGTATGTGCGTGGGCGTATTGTTGCGTCACGTTCTATTGCTCCGATGAAAAAAGATGTGACAGGCTACATGTATGGAGGAGATATCACTCGAAAGATGAAACTCCGCGAGAAGCAAAAGCGTGGTAAAGATAGAATGGAGAGGGAAGGGAAGGTACATATATCACACGACACATTCCTCCAAATGATGAAACCAGGGGAGAAGTAGTCCAACAAGTGTTGGTTCAACATCACATCAAAAGCATTTTTTGAGTACTTCCATTCAAGTTCTAGTCTTCTATTTAGTGCTATACTTTTTCCATGGATCCAAACATTATCCCCATAAAAGTTAAGAGCATTAGTAGGGCTGAGGAAAATAAGGAAGGTAATATGACATTATTGTTTATTTCAGCGACAGTGTTTGTTGTACTTGATCTAGTTATTCTATTGGCAATTATAGTCTCTTTCTTTGATAGTCATTTCGATTTTTGTACATACAGTGTGTGGGATTTCGGCCATATACTTGCTAACTGTCCGTCTATATTAGGTTGGTATGGCGCTTTTGTTGGGTTCATTTCAACTGTTTTTGTTTATATTATTTTATTCCTATTTTTACCATTAGTAATTTTCTTATCGTTTTATCTATATGTGTTAGGGGGCTTATTAAAACTACTAAATACTCCGGACGCTACAAAAAATGTAAAGCTATTAATTGCCTCAACAGTTTTATTCCCAATTTTGTTTTTTTTTAGTTATTCTTACGTTCTAAATAATGTCCGGTCAAAGACTGAACATAAAAAAGTAATAACTGAAAGTAGTCATATTATTAAATAAAAGCTAATGGACTACTTTTCAATTATTAAAGATGCGGATGTTTTTGAGAATCCTGATGAAGAGCCGAAGAAGTATAAGGAGCGGCCGACAGCGAAAGGGATTGTGTTAGATAGTGACGGCAAAATCGCACTTCTTTCTAATGGTGAACACAGCCTGTTTCCTGGGGGAGGAGTTGATGAGGGTGAGACATTTGAAGAAGCGTTTATTCGTGAATGCAAAGAAGAGATTGGGTGCGATATTGAAGTGCTGTATCCAATTGGGAATGCATATCAGTATCGTGCGAAGAATATGACTAAGTACGATGTGCTGTTTTTCGTGGGGTGTGTGATTGGACAGAAAGGAATACCTACTTCAACTTCTCCTGGTGAATTAGCATGTACTATAAGTTGGTTATCTGAAGTTGAAATTTTAAAAATATTAGAAGAACAGATACCACACATTCGCGAAGATGATTATGCTGCACATTTTAATTGCCCGACTCATCTAGTGGCTTTTAGAAAATATTTAGGGATGAAGAAGTAAGGAATAAGAGCGACGCCGTAGGCGTCGCTCTTATTTTCCTTGGAATTATTCTGGGGGCTGTAACTAAAACTGTGGGATTTATTGGAAGAGTGCTACGACTGTGAATCCAATCATACCAATAATTACCATTACAGAGACAACCATCCAAATTCGTTCAATAGTTTTTCGATTTTTTGCGTTAAATATCATAGATTTAGTACGGCTTACATTAGTGTAAGCCATGATAAACTATATACTACCAAATTATGCGAGAATATCAACAAAAACACATGATTCGCACTCTTGTCTACTCTCGAGTCACTCTTGTGATTTTATTTCTCCTTATTGTTCTTTTACTTCGTTCAATTATGGAACTTAATAATAAACGAATGGATGTTGCTAAACTTCGTGATGATTCTGTAAAAGAACGTCAGGAATTACAGAAGAAAGTAGACAAGGCGCAAAAAGAAACTGATCTCATTAGTACACAGCGAGGCTTTGAGGCATATGTGCGTACTACGTACCCAGTTGTGAAGAAAGGAGAAGGGGTGATTGTGATTTATGATGATAATAAAGTGCCAGTAAGTACTGTGCGTGAGGATATGACTGTATGGGAACACATGAATGTTTGGTGGAAGAAGTTCTTCTCAGAGTAATTTTGGGGTAAATGTGGTGATTTCGTTTTCGATTTTTAAGCCAAATTTTAAGCGTAAAATTTGCGTCAAAATGAGCACATTTTTGACGAAAATAATACATAATTCGAAATCACGTAAAAAAACTAGCAAGTTTTTTACGCAAGCGTTTATGTTCAGGATTCACGTCTTGGACGAAAATCATTTCTGTTTTGACGTAACTAAATTAGTAAATTTCCATTTTCTGTCAGATTTTTGTATACTGAATTTCTATGGACACACAAGTAACTGAAAAAAAGAAAGTTGAAATTTTTAGCACCCCATCATGTCATTTTTGTCATATGGCGAAGGAATGGTTAACCGAAAAAGGTATTCCATATGTAGATTATAATGTTGGTGAAGATAAAGAGAAGAGAAAAGAGATGGTGGAGATGACAGGACAGCTTGGTGTACCAGTTATTAGAATAGGGGATGATGTTATGGTTGGATTCAATCAGGAACAGATGGCGAAATTGCTTGAGGTGGCGGAATAAGTCACAAAAATATTTCATCTGCTTTGCTTTGTTATGTTATGTTTTCTTGGTCCAAGACCCGAACTTGCTAGTTCGCATGCATCGTACTATTAGTATGCCTTAGTCGTGAAAATATAACACGCCTCGCATTTAAAACATTTTTCTGACTTATTTTCATATCCTGGCAGGAATTGCGGGTACGCTTTCGGTCACGGATATTTTTTTAAAAAAGAATCGCCTCTCGCACTGCTGTGCTCGAGACCTGCGTCTTCTCGTCGAAGACTGCGGCCCGCGGTTCGATTCCTGCCGTGGGCGGGTTGTGAATAGAAAATTACCATGTTTTAAACATGGTAATTTTCTATTCATGTGCCCACGGCAGGAATCGAACCCACATTAATCCCTTAGGACGGGACTGTTCTATCCATTGAACTACGAGGGCAGTATGTGGATTCTACCATATTGTTCTTTTGGTGGCATTCCAAAATACGATATACTTATTTGCATGAGCGACAATCTCACAAATGAAGAAAAATTAGATCGAATGCTTAAGTTAACTGAGGAGAATAACAAAATTCTTCGAAGTCTCCACCGTACACAGACTGTTTCAAATATTTTTCGTATTCTTTATTGGACACTTATCATCGCCTCACTTGGAGGTGCATACTACTTTATCAAACCGATGATATCAAGCTTTGCAGGTGAGGGGGCAGGGATAAAGGATAGCCTTCAACAATTAAATAATATTAAATCTCAGTTACCTGACGCTAAAGTATTACAGCAGATGTTAAATGAAGCACAAGGCGCTGCTACACAACAATAGATTTTTGCATCTTTTATTTGATTCTATTTTATGATAGGATAAGATGACTGGTTTTTTAGGAAACTATGTAAATAATTCCTGAAATATATCGGGATAGCTCGAGAAGCTTGGCTTCGAAGATGTCGAAAGTTAGCAAACTTTCGACACAGTTGGTAGACTGTCCAAACGTGCACACGGTGTGTAGGTGAAAAGAATTATAATATTGCTGGGATAGCTCAGTTGGTAGAGCATTTGCCTGAAGAGCAAAGGGTCCCCAGT
>CAYOQQ010000027.1:0-9505 GCA_964406165.1 uncultured Candidatus Saccharibacteria bacterium | reverse complement strand
CGGATAGTTCTTTTAGAAAAGAAGCATCACTCCCATGATGCTTCTTTTCTTTTTAGGAATTCCTATGTTGTTGTGAGTGTAAAAATAAACATGGCGCGACCGAAGGTCGCGCCATGTTTTGCATAATAGATTTAATTTACATCGGCATATTCATGGTCGACGATACTGGTAACAACAATTCTGGATTAAGCATTCCAAAAATCATTGCCACATGGGCAACCACAAGAAAAATTGCAACGAATATTGCATGAAGCTTAAGCTTTTCTTGATCAGAATGACCTTTCTTTAGTACTCCCATTTCAAGAAGTGCCATTCCGCCAAGCGGGATAATGCCTAAGAGATAAAATCCAACAGCGATTACGTCGAACATTCCTCGCCACCCTCCATTTACTGTAAGAGGTATTACAGCAGAGGTCATGAGATTAATAAATATTCCTAGAAAATAGAATCCTGCAACAATACTAGTCCATTTACTAAGTGTCTTTACCCAAGAAGTATAGTTTCGAGTAAAGAGAATATACAATTCGCAAATAGCGATAGTCTCTGCACAGATAACGGGCACAGCCATGTACATAAGTAAGTTCCATGGTTGGTTCGAAGCCAGAAGCTCCATATAGTGAGTCATTGATGTCATAACAATAATAAATTAATGAATAAATAAAAATAGTATTCGTAATTTAAAATGTTTTTGGGTTCAGTATTCCATTTGAAAAGAGTGAGATATGTAAAGAATAACGTAATCTGTTGCGGCGCCTGTATATATTTGGAATGCGTATTTGGGGAGTGCTTGTGTTGTAAATCGTGATTACAAAAAGAAGGCCTGCAAAAAATAACCCAATATTAAGGAGAGATAGGACGGTAACTATGGGAAGATTAAGTATCTGGAGGTGGCTACTTATAGAATCACTCCCGACCGCTTGAAGAATATGACTGTACGGGCAATCGTCAGCCGACATAGACATCATTGACATTTGAAGTACATGGAAAAATCCAAGCACCCCACATCCAATATAGGTGATAAGGGCTATTTTTGTCGCTAAACGTTTACAGATAAGTATCTTGGACTTCATTGTAGTTTAAGTATATTCCTTTATTGTAGTAATGTATATTGTGTTGATATTCTTTGATTTGCATTATAAAAATACGCTGTAACAATAAAAGCATGTATGCTATAATTACCCAACTATGTCTTTTATTGCCAAGCTTTTTCCGGACGAATCCAAAAAAACTATAAAATCCCTAACTCCTATTGTCGACAAGGTTTTTACCTATGAAGATGAACTGAAAACACTGTCATCTGATGAGCTTAAGTCACGAAGTCTTGCTCTTAAGGAGAAAGTTATGGCAGAGCTTGTGGATCTCACAGGAGAAGCACTTAAAATTAAAGAAAAGAAGGTACTCGAGGATGTTCTCCCTGAAGCATTCGCGCTTGTGCGTGAAAGTGCTCGTCGTACATTACATATGATGCATTATCGTGTGCAGGTTATAGGAGGTATTCTACTTCATCGTGGACATATCGCAGAAATGCGAACCGGTGAAGGAAAGACGCTCGTTGCTACTCTTCCGGCATATCTTAATGCGCTCACAGGACGTGGAGTACACATTGTTACCGTTAACGATTACCTGTCACGACGTGATGCGGTATGGATGGGGCAGGTCTATGATGCTCTTGGGTTAACAATCTCGGTGATTAATCACCAGTCATCATTTATGTACGATAGTACACATCTTTCCAAAGAAGAAAATAAAGAAGATGACGCGGTGCGTGATGAGGTTGGCTCATATAAAGTTGTCTATGAATACCTTAAGCCATGTGATCGACAGGGTGCATACAGAGCTGACATTACATATGGAACAAATAATGAGTTCGGTTTCGACTATCTTCGTGACAATATTGGTTACAACAAAGAAGCTATCACTCAGCATACTCATCACTATGCGATTGTGGATGAAATTGACTCTATCTTAATCGATGAAGCACGTACTCCACTTATTATTTCTGCACCATCCGCACAATCAAGCGAGATGTATACCAAGTTCGCTCAAGTTGCAGACTCTCTTATTGAAGCTGAGGATTATACGGTAGATGAGAAGCAGCGTGCTATCTCACTCACTGAAGCTGGTATTACAAAAGCAGAAACTGCACTAAATATCAGTAACATTTATTCTGTTGAAGGGATGAAATACGTGCATCACCTAGAGACTGCAGTGAAAGCAAAGGCACTATTCCTTCGTGAACGAGAATATGTTGTGAAGGATGGTCAAGTTGTTATCGTGGACGAGTTCACTGGTCGTATGCAACCAGGTCGTCGTTGGTCAGATGGTATTCATCAGGCTGTTGAAGCGAAGGAAGGAGTGAAGATTGAGCAAGAGTCACGTACCCTTGCGTCGATCACGTTCCAGAACTACTTCCGTTTCTATGAGAAGCTAGCTGGAATGACTGGAACAGCAGACACATCAAAAGAAGAGTTCTATAAAGTGTATGGTCTTGTGGTAACACCAGTGCCAACTCATAACCCAATTAACCGTAAAGATCATAGTGATTTTATTTTCCAAACAGAAAAAGGAAAATGGCAAGCTCTTTCTCGCAAAGTAAAAGAACTTCACGCAAAGGGTCAGCCAGTGCTTATCGGTACTATTTCTATTGAGAAGAACGAAGCAATTTCTAAATATCTCGAGAGAGAAGGTGTACCTCATTCTGTGCTTAACGCGAAGAATCACGAAAAAGAAGGAGAAATTATTGCAGACGCTGGTAAAAAAGGTGCTGTGACTATTGCCACTAACATGGCAGGTCGTGGAGTTGATATTAAGCTGGGAGGGCCAGCGGCAACTGATAGCGAACGAGAAGATGTGCTTGCTCTTGGTGGACTATTTGTTATAGGAACAGAGCGCCACGAAGCTCGTCGTATCGATAACCAGCTTAGAGGTCGTTCAGGGCGACAGGGAGATGTTGGAGAGACACAATTTTACGTGTCACTTGAAGATGATCTTATGCGAGTGTTCGGTTCAGGTAACATTAAGACAATGATGGGTAAGTTCGGTATTCCAGAAGATGAACCAATCGAAAGTAAGCTCGTATCGCGCGCGCTTGAAGGGGCACAAGAGAAGATTGAGGGCTTCCACTTTGATACTCGTAAGCACACACTTCAGTATGACGATGTTCTTAATCAGCAGCGTACGAGTATTTATACTAAACGCCGTAAGATTCTCTTTGAAGATGAAGCTATCGTTGATGAAGTAATAGCAGAACTTGTTGCACAAAAGCCAGAGCTAGAAGAGGTGCTTACACAGAAAAAAGAGCAGTATGGTAAGGATGCTGTATACCACATTTTCCGTATTATGATGCTTCAAATTACTGATACATTATGGATGGAGCATTTAGACTCGATGGAGCATCTTCGAAATAGTGTGAACCTACGTGCATATGGTCAGCGTGACCCGCTTGTTGAATATAAAAAAGAAGGCCTCAGAGCATTCCGTGCGCTTGAAGCCACACTTCGTAATGAGCTCATCCTGTTCCTTGAGAATCTCGATGGATTCTTCGCACAACAACAAGCACGCATGCAAGCTGAAAGTGGTTTCGTATCAGTTATTCCAAGTGTTGAGGGTCCTGCGACTGCATCAGTCGGAGTAACACCAACTACAAAAGTAGGCCGTAACGATCCGTGTCCATGTGGTAGTGGTAAGAAGTGGAAGAAATGTGGGGAATTAAATACAGAAGAACACAAGCAGCTTACTTTATCTAAGCAATAGTAGTGTATATATGGTTACTCCAAAAAAAATAGCCACATCCACAAAAAGTAAAAGAGAAATTGTCGTTGCTGTGTCTGGAGGTTTCGACCCAGTACATATTGGGCATGTGCGTATGTTCAATGAAGCTAAAAAGTTGGGGACGAAACTTGTTGTGATTCTTAATAATGATAACTGGCTTCGAAAGAAAAAAGGACAAGAGTTCATGTCACAAAAAGAGCGAAAAGAAATCATTGAATCATTTAGATCAGTTGATGAGGTGTATGTTACTAAGCATGGTCCGAACCCAACTGACATGAGTGTGTGTAAGGCGCTTGAAAATGTCCGCCCAGATATCTTCGCTAACGGTGGTGATAGGCATAGTCATAATGTTCCAGAAGTTGCGACATGCGAAAAAATTAACTGTAAAATGGTATACGGAATAGGGAAAGGTGGCAAGGTTCAATCAAGTTCATGGCTTCTTGGGCGTCACGAAGAAATTAAGAAGAAAAAACCTAAAGTAGCATAATACACCTGTTTCTCTATGTTATAATTCCATTATTAAACACTTTCTATTTTTCACCTTCTACTCTCAAACTATGAAAGACCTTATTAAATCTCTTGTTGTACGCGCGCTCATCTGGGAAGCAAAGGCAGTGCTTCTCCGTCATAAACCATTTATTATTGGAGTCACTGGTAATCTTGGTAAGACTTCAACAAAAGATGCTATCTATGCGGTGATGAAAGATCACTTCTATGTGCGTCGTAGTGAGAAAAGTATGAACAGTGAGTTCGGGGTGCCACTTACTATACTAGGTGAAAAGTCAGCCTGGAATAATCCGATTAAGTGGATTATGGTTCTTGCACGAGGATTTTTTGTACCTTTTGATAAAGAATATCCAACGCATCTTGTGCTTGAGATTGGTGCTGACCGTCCTGGGGACATTAAGAGTATCGCATCGTGGGTTCATCCTGATATTACTGTTGTGACACAGTTCGGTCAGGTGCCTGTGCATGTAGAGTTTTTTAAGAATCGTGACGCGGTTGTAGAAGAGAAAGGATATCTAGTGCAAGCACTTCGAGAGTCAGGTGTATTTATTTTTAATAGTGATGATCATGATGCACTCACACTTCTTACAAAAACGAGTGCTCGAAAAGTTGGAGTCGGTGTTCATGAAAAGACAGATATATTGGCGACAAAAATAAAGATGTATGGTACTCCGATTAAAGGTACTGAGGCTGATGTCGTGATTGATGGTGCAAGTCACCATCTTGTGCTTCCAGAAGTTGTGGGCAGATCACCAGTTTATTGTGCGTTACCTGCTCTTGCTGTAGCGCGAGAGCTAGCTATCCCACTTGAGATTGCGTGTGCATCGCTTCGGGATGCTGATAAGTCAAAGGGTCGTATGAGATTACTTTCTGGAATGAATGGCTCTGTCATTATCGATGATTCATATAACGCTTCACCAAAGGCAACTGAGCATGGTCTAAAGACACTCGGAGAACTTGAGACTTCAGGTCGTAAGATCGCAGTACTAGGGGATATGCTTGAGCTTGGAGACTTTACTCGAGATGAGCATTATAAGATAGGTAAGATAGCCGCTAAATCATGCCACAAGCTCTTCACTGTCGGTATTCGATCTCGAGTTACTGCAGAAGGGGCGCTCGATGAAAAAATGTCTGATGATAACATTATGGAGTGTGATACATCAATCGATGCTGGTAAAGAACTTGTAAAGATAATTCAAGAGGGGGATGTTATTTATGTAAAGGGTTCCCAGAGTATGCGTATGGAACGAGCTATTAAGATGATTCTCGCAGAAACACATAATCCGGCAGCGGTGCTGGTACGTCAAGAAGATGAGTGGTCAAAAAGATAACAGGTAAATGTAAAAATAAATTAAAAACCCTCAAGTATCGTGAGGGTTTTCTGTTCTTATTATTTTTGTTTCGCCACGCTTGTTACTACAAACGTTTCAAAGTAGTGTTCACGTACCCCGACTAATGGAACAGTTTTCGGGTCAATGCCCGGCTTATAAATCTTCACTTGTTGCACCCAAGGGAATGTATACATATTCCCGGTGTAGAAACGTGACACTTCCATGATTCTGTTATTTGAGATGAATAAAGTGAATAACACCATCTTCATCACATTCTTCTTTTCCACAGAAACAAATAGTGGCCACGATTCAGTAATTTCATTGGTAGATGCATTGCGAATATTCACATACCCAAAACTCGTTTCTCCAGGTTCAAGAAAAAATGGAGGAGTTGCAAGAAATTCCTCATAGTACTCCTTCTCTCCTTGTGGGCGAGTTACCCTTATCCACCAGTTAGGATTCGCCATGCTTTTCTCTTGTACAGTAGACGGGCTTTCAACCTGAGTCACTTTTTCTGTCTGAAGAATATTTGGGTTGCCACTTTCCCGAGTTGCGGTCCAGCGTTCTTTGAATGTTTCACCAGAAAGTACATTTTCTACTTCATACATAACTGAAGCAGTTTGAGCGTGTACATTTGTTGCCAGATGTATGAAAAAAACAAGAAACACACGTGATAGCAGGGAAAGTATTTTCATGATGAAACCCCTTCATGGTTGTGCTTACACATTGAACAACTCACTCTACACTAATTCATTTTTGATAGTTAATCAAGGAATTAGGGGTTACTTAGTGTTTTCCTCTTTCTAATGTAGACAAACAATCCAAACAAGGTAAATGTTATAGCAAAAATCGCTACCTGCGTAGTAGTTTTGAATACCCCGATATATGAAAAGACGAATGCAAATGGCGTGATACCGATGAGTGTAGTTACAGCATTTTGCCTCCAGGTAATTCTTTTACTAAATAGCCCAAGTCCATATGAAAGAATATCCACCGGCATAGTCATACGTAAAAAGATAAGCGAGAGCGAAACATGTTCTTTAGGAATAAGAGAGTCAATGAATTCATATTTACGAAGTGAAGAGTACTTGGTAAGTAGCCACTCTTTATACGTGCGCGCAATATAAAAAGAAACAATTGAACCAAACCACCATCCAGCTATACAAAAGAGTGCGGTGAGAAATGGTCCCCACGTCATAGTCCCGAACGGAAGCAAGAATATATTACTCCACACAGGGATAACTACTGCTATCATAGCAAGAGCAATGAAGAGCGCTTCTCCTTCTGCCCCATAACTCTGGATAAAGGTAGTTAGTTCACTAGTATATGTGTCGGTAAGAATATCTGCCCCAATAAACAAAAGGAGGAGTATAAGAACTCCTGCGAATTTCGAGTGCGGGATTTTCATAGTTTCTAGTGTATCGTAAAAAAGTATTTGTGCACACAGCTACTCACTTTTTGAAAGTAATGTGTCTATGTATATAAAGTCTTTCTCAGAAACTGGTGTGATAGATAATCTACTTCCTTTTTGAAGTAGTACCATCTGAGATAATGCATTAATCGCACGCATCTCAGTAATCGAAAGCATGTGTTTATATTTTTTAACATAGCCGATATCAACTAACATCCAGACAGGTTTTTCCTTAGTTGCTTTTGGATCATAATATGGGCTAGTCGGATTAAACTGTGTTACATCAGCGTAGGGGAGACTCACCACCTTACCGACCCCTACGATACCTGAAGGCTTCCCGTTAGAATGGTAAAAGAAAACCAAATCTCCTTTTTTCATAGTGTCACGCATGAAGTTACGTGCCATATAGTTACGCACACCGAACCATGCGACTTTTTTATCACGCTTTAAATCATCAATCGAGTATTCCTCCTCCTCAGACTTCATTAACCAGTACTGCATAGAGTTCTTTACTATCTTCGCTTCTTGGAAGCACCAGTTTTTCTACATTTACTACTACAGAACTTCACCGTCTCCCAGTCAACGCGTTCTCTGAAGCTTTTCTGAGTGTTAAGGTCTAGTTTACATACGACACATTTTTTGTCTGCTTTATTCATATGATTATCGTACTGTGCCACCTATTCTATCAACTGATGCGCGGAATTCATTTACACCTTGTGTAAATGCTGGGATAACACCTACTGCGTTTAATATCCATCCGATAAGGGTGAGCACAAGAGCTGCTCCCACTACATAGCCTGCACCATTAACCACTCCACGTAAAAAGACTGGCCACAGTGTTGTGAGTTCTTTCCGAAGTATGGTAACTTCTTTTTCAATTTTTACTAATTGGGTTTTAAGTTCTGGGTCAATCATAGGGGATAGTATAGCATTTAGAAATTGAGAATAATCTTAACCTGTTGACATATACTATTTAATTGCGCTAGTCTGGTAACAGTTGTAACCTTTTCTTGAGGAGTAGATGATGAAAGCCCTTATTCACCCTGGTGAGTACGTCTATGCGTATGAAGATATTGGACATAGCAGCCCACAAGTATCGTTTTGTGCACTCGTGATGGTTTGTTACTCAATGTCAGTTGTTGTACCTGAACCATTAAGTCGTAATGGGTTTGCAAGTATAGTTGTCCACCTTGATGGAAATGGTCAACTTGAGTATCTTTACGAGTATTCAGACAGTATGTTTAATCAAATTACTCGGAAATTAGTAAGACTTGAAAACAAAGACCGTGAACAAATTACGTCACGTTCATTCATCAAGCAAGCAGAAGAGTAATTGTGGTGGTCGTGCCTGAATGTAACCCTGCTGTGATAGTGGGGTTTTATATTTTATAATCTAGAACTAATGAGTTTGAAACTTACGTAAAGTGTATAGGACTATTTAGTTAATTTTAATTCAAAACTATTTTTTCATTAAAAAACCACCGACCGCGCGGTGGCTTTCGATGGGTGTATTTGTCTCTCTCTTAGTAGATCGAGAGATTGTTCGGGTCTTTCTTGTATTCCGTAGGCCTAATCGCCCACACAACTGTTGGAGGATTTTTCTCCAGATTGATTGTATGGAAGCCATTGGTATTATCATCATCATGTTCACGAGGTGGGAGTTTCACCTTTTCAGGAAAGTGGTGGTAAAGAACTGCCCACAGCCTCAGGAAGTCGCGATCACTCCAGTGGCCGAATGACTTGAATGTGTCGATGTCTCCACCACTCAGAATGAACCTCGCCATGTCGATATACTGAAGCTCTTGCAACTGCCGAGGTCGAAAGTGCTTCGCTACAAGGTTGGTATAGCATGGAGCATCAAGCGACTTCCACCATGCGCTGTCCCGTGCCTTGCACAGAGCAATTTCTTGTTTGAAGTCATATGGCACCACACGACGTTTCTGTACTGACATGTAGCCAGGGAAGGTGTATTGAAATGGTTGCGCAAAAACATCGATACTGCCACTAGCCCTGTGTTCCTTAAGATGTCCAAGGATCAAGGCTTTGAAATCTCTACCATCCTCACTACCTTCTTCAGTCACTACACCCACTATTGCAGTCTCATCATCAACGTAGGCAATGAAGGTGTCTCCGGGCTGCGCCGGAGTGTTTGCTTTTTTAACACTCATCAAGATCTCCTTGAGTATCATAGTGGTACTATCTATAGCAAGACGGGTTTTTAAGACCACATGATTGGTAGATTCTGCTCTTATGGAGAAGAAAGTCAAGATTGTATTTTAAGAAATTACTCATAAGTACTCGGGACTCCGTTACTCATCATATTTAGTAAAAGTCACGGGGAATCGGTCACGGAACTCCTCGTCGCAAGCTCCTCGAGTAGGTTCCGCGACCCCGTATTCGATTCCCCACGTAAGTGACGCAGGTCACTTACTGTGAGGTCACAAAATACTAAAAGCACCATCGAATGATGGTGCTTTTAGTATTT
>CAYOQQ010000026.1:0-9578 GCA_964406165.1 uncultured Candidatus Saccharibacteria bacterium | reverse complement strand
TTCGCTGCTTCTGCTTGATCTTCCATCTGCTTCCATAGTGCTTCTAGTTGTGGTGTGAGAGAGTCTATCTCACCTTGAGCGAGTTCTTTCATATCTGGATCATCTAGTAACGATTCTGCTTCAATTTTTGCAGTCGAAAGACGCTCATATTCTTGAGCGATGTACATAGTGCGAGGATTGGATTTGAATGATTCTAAGTCCATAATTTATACAAATAATTTTAGCATAGAAAAAGCGCGAAAGGTCTCCGACCTTTCGCGCTTTTATCTACGTTACGCTTTCTTTTCTGCTGCTGCAGCTCGCTTCTTAAACTTATCGACACGTCCTGTTGTGTCAAGAACCTTCTCAAGTCCTGTGTAGAATGGGTGACAAGTAGCACAAATTTCAACCTCGATCTTCTCAGTTGTAGAACCTACAGTATAGGTTGCTCCGCACGCACATGTAGCGGTTGCAGTTGCATAAAATGTTGGGTGGATATCTGCTTTCATAGTATTTAAATAAAAGTTATTTAGTTTTAGGATTATACCATGTAAAACGGGAGTTTGCAACCAGGATTACTAAGACTTTAGACTGTAGCTTGTAGACTGTAGCCTCAGGGAAAACACTTCCTAGAAAAGCACTTTTCAGTTTGAATTGTATTAAAAAGCTACAGTCTACAGTCTAAAAGCTAAAGTCTGTTATCTTTGAAGTTTATCAATATCCTGCTGTACCCCTACAATCTTTCTCATCACGGAGTTACCATATGACGCACCTGGGCCTGATGCACATGACCGTCCTGAATAATACTTACATGCAGCATTACGTTCGCTAGATTCATTACCAGCAACTGCCCCTAAGTCCATAAGATAAAGTGCAGTTGCAGTAATCGCATCCCGCGGATTCCATGGATCAGCAGTTCGAGAACCAGTGATACCTTCGATTCTATCTTCAAACAATTTCCACGTTGAAGGTATAAACTGCGATGGCCCCATAGCACCTCCCCATCCTATAGGGTTACCTCCACTATACATTGGTATCCAGCATGACACAGGAGTCTTCTCAAGTGGGCGCCCTAGTCGAGATAAGAGCGAGGTAAACACTGGAACATCACGATTAGGACTCATGGTGCGAGGTTTTATAGTTCCATTTTTTATAGAGACACCATTACCGGTTGCAGTATCACTTAGATAACATGCACCAACATTGATTCCAAGAGATGATTCTTGCATGAGGATGGCGAGCACAAGTGCAGGTCGTACACCAGTACCTTTAGATGCAAGCACTGCTAAATCATATGCCTGGCCGAACGAAATACTTCCAGTATCTCGAAGCTCGAAAAGTCTTGCTCGAATGGTTGACGCTTCCTTTTCTCGAGCGGCAAGTACTTTTTTGTACTCTGCTTCTTGATTCTTAGTTATTTCAAGAAGTGTACTCTTTTCTTTTTGATTCGATTCAACTTTTTTCTTCTCTAACTCTTGTGCCAGTTTCTTCTCGGTCTCCTGGTCTTTTGCTTCAAGTAATTCACCTTTTACTTTTTCTAACTCCTCCTTGTTGGCTCGAATGTCTTCAAAACTTTTTTTAAGTGCACGATTAATAGTTGCGAACGTATCTGCATCTTCAAAGAATGATGAGAGACTCTTCGACTGAAGTGCAAAATCAATCACTGAATACTCTTCTAGGTACATTGTCTTACGCATTATCTGGGCGAGTGATTCTTTTTCTCGTTCAGTCTTAGCATCTAACTCACCAATTGTCTGATTCTTAAGTTTAATATTTTGACTGAGTTGATTAATCGCCTTCAAGTGTGACTGAATTTTTAATTTACTCTGTGCGATTTTTGTAGTGAGAACACTGATGTCATTTTTAAGTGACTTCCCTTGTTGTTGTGTTTCAGAAATATTTTGACCAAGCGCCTTAATCTGCGCCTCTAGGTCAGCGAGCTCCTTTTCTAGTTCAGCACGTGACTGTTGTGCGTACACATGTATAGGCGGCGTTGAAATAACTGCGATGAGAAGCAGTACTGGAAAAATGAGGGCGATAGTAAAAACCGCGAGAGATTTTCTCATGATTCTAGTATACCAGACACAGACCGTAGACTTTAGACTGTAGTCTGTAGCTTTGGGGAAATACATACAAAAAGCGGTGGCTACGCCACCGCTTTTTGTATGTATTTGTATTATGTTTCTCACATGACCCCTTGTAACGTCAGCCGGTTACAAAATTGTTCCAGATATGATGAGCCTAGAAATTTTCGCATGAGACGTACTAGGGCGTACGTTGAGTGCGAAAATTTCGTAGCGACAAAATATATGGGATAATTTTGGAAGCGGTCTATTCAGCGGCTGGAGCTTCTTCCTCGTCTTTCTTACCTTTCTTCTCTACTTCAATAGCACTAAGATCTACTGGAGTTACTTCTTCTGTGATTTCTTGAGCAGCTGAGATTGACGCAACAATGTCAGTTCCATTAACGTGGTAAAGTTCAACGCCAGATGGAAGCTTAATATCACTTACGTGGATAACTGAGTGGCTATCAACAAGCGCTGAAATATCTACAGTGAATTCATGTGGGAGTTTTGTTGGGTCTCCTTCAACTGAAAGCTCATGCATAACCTTAACGAGTACACCACCTGCCTTAACAGCAGCTGATTCACCGGTAAATTCAATAGGAGTCTTAACGTGCACCTTCTGACCTTTTTCAAGAACAAAGAAGTCTGCGTGAATAACATGTCCTTTAACTGGGTGAACCTGAACATCCTGGATCATAGCAGTCTCCTTACCGTGCTCTGTAACGAGTGATACAGAAGAAGAACTTCCTTCACTAGCAAGCACCTTAGCGAATTCCTTAGCATCTACGAAAATAGACGTAGCGGCTGAGTGTGAACCGTAGTACACAGCAGGAATAAAGCCCTCTTTTTTAGTTTCTTTTGAAGCGCGTGGCGCTGTAGTAATAGACATCATAGTTGTGCAATTATACAGTATTTTGAGTTTTTAATCAAGCACCATAAAATAGACTGTTGACCTTAGCTTGTAGACTGTAGCCAAAATACAGACACCAAAAGGGAGGCGTCTACGACGCCTCCCTTTTGAAATCCTCAGTCATAGTCTACAGTCTAGTATTACTTCTTCCCTTCGATTAACCCATACACCTTAGCAGTCTCTACAAGCATCTTACTGTACGAAAAGTTCTGCGCAACATGACCATGAAGTGCTTGGCCTAATTTTTTAGCAAACTTTCGATCGGTAACGAGTCGTTTTAGTTCTAAAGTTAACTGTGCTGTATCTTTAGGCATAACAAGGAGCCCTGTTTCTTCATGACGCACCACTTCAGGAATGCCACCAGTGACACTAGAAACTACTGGGAGCATTGCTCGCCCTGCTTCTATAAGTGTGTATGGTAGACCCTCTTTAATTGAAGGTAACAAAAAAATATCATGATTGGCCCAATCAGAGTGAGTTGGAGGGCCATACCCACGAAGAGTAACCCTATCCCCTAACTGCTTCATCGCTATATGCTCAATTATTTTTTGCTTATCATCCCCCTCACCAAAAATAGTGTAATACACTGGATGGCCTTCCTTATATAGATTTTCAAAAGCTTCTAGTCCATAGATATACCCTTTATTCGGATGAAGCTCGGCAACTGTTAAGATGCGTGTGTCACGAGTCTTTGGAGTGGTGCGTTCCCATGCTCCATCAAACACAATACCAGGATAAATAGTTGTTACTTTTTTACGTACAAAAAACATCATTCCTAGGTCTCGTTCATCTTGTTTACTCACAGCGATAACTTTATGAGCGAAAAGACACGTAACCCAGGTGAAAAAATAAAATGCGGCACGTATATGCCGTGGTCTATCTTCACGAAATGGTGCGCCGTGAACAGTAAAGACAACAGTAGGCACACCCATGATTCTTCCGAAAAATGATCCGAGTCCTCCTGCCTTTGAACTGTTAACATGAAATACATCTGGTCGCTCATTACGAATAAGTCGAACAATCCCCCAAGAGCTTCTTAGTTCTTTAATGAAGTTAATATCTCGCACAAGTGAGTCCAGGGAAATAGTACGGATATGTGATTCCTCAAGCTTACGAGCAAGCTCCCCATTACCCCCAAAAGCAACAGCAACGTCGTGTTGTTTTTTAGAAAATGCAACAGCTAAATCATGAACATATTTTTGGGCGCCGCCCCAATTAGACTTGGTAACAAGATATAGTATTTTCATGCTAAGATTGCTATGATAGCTAGTATACCAATAGTCTTATGATAATACGACATACACCTGGCCGCTTTATTCTTTTTATCGCGGACTGTCTCATTCTTTTTGTATCGCTTTATTTAGCTTTATCGCTTAGATACCAAAATGCTCTTAGTTTACAAGAGTTTTTGTCGTTTGTGCCTCCATTTATGGTGGTTATTATTGTTTCGGTCTCTATTTTTTATGGGTATGGACTCTACGATAAACCAACGCTCAGACTCATCCGCGAATTAAATAAAGTCATCTTTACGAGCCAAATTCTGGTTGTTGTTTGTGCAACGTTTCTCTTCTATTCTCTTCCAGTTCTTGGTATTGCACCTAAGACTATTCTGCTTCTGTATGTAGTCTTTTCATCTATCTTCATGAGTGTGTGGAGAAGGTATGCATTCTCGCTTGTTCTTCATTATCGTGCACAAAAAAGTATCATCATTGGAAGCGGCGAAACATTCCACAACCTGGTAGATGAACTCAGTCGTAACCCACACATCGGCATCACTCTTTTATCTGCAATTGATGTTGATATCTATAATATGCGAAAACTAGAAGGAGTACTAGCTTCTACTCGACCTAACTCTATCATTGTCGATATGCGTGATGAACGTATCAAACCACTTTTTGACGCAGTGTATAAGGAGCTCTTCAATGGTGCTGTGGTACTCGATATTGTCGACGTATATGAAGACGTGTTCGATATGGTGCCACTTGATATCATCAATCAAGACTGGATATTTAGATCTATCAATGTCTCACGACGTTATGACGGACTCAAGCGTTTTACTGATATTATTTTTGCGACTCCAGCATGTGTCGTTGCCGCGATACTCATTCTCCCTTTTGTATACCTTGCAATAAAACTTGAAGATGGTGGACCAGTGCTTTATAGTCATCTTAGAGTTGGGAAGCATGGTAAGCCATTTCGAGTCTATAAATTTAGGTCAATGGAAAATCTTCCAACTAATGAAGTAAAAGAAACAAAGAAAGTAACGAGAGTCGGTGCATTTATCCGAAAGACTCGTATCGATGAACTGCCACAATTATGGAATGTGCTTCGCGGCGATGTATCTCTTATTGGACCACGACCTGAGACCCCTAACCTCGTTGAAGAATATGCTAAGAGTGTGCCATTTTATAATGTGCGTCACATTGTGCGACCTGGACTTTCTGGATGGGCACAAGTTCATCAACATGAGGCACCGAAGTTCGGTATCGACATTAAACAAACAAAGACGAAGCTCGCATATGATATGTACTACCTCGAGCACAGTAGTCTTCTCACCGACTTTTCAATCATTCTTCGCACAATTAAAGTGTTGATGAGTAAGAGCGGGGTCTAATTTTAAGCGTAAAATTAGCGTCGAAATTAGCAAATTTCGACGGAAATAATTAGCCCCTATCCTTATTCAGCCTTTAGCTATTGGCTTGTAGCCTTTAGCCAGAGAAATACAACCCCACATTCTTATTATTTATAAATTATTTTTGTTTTAGCTTTTTCGTCGAAATGAACGGCTATCTTTTTCTGCTGAAAAGCGCCTCTGCTCGCGCCGTCGCGCTGTGCAAGTCATTTCTCATGAAAAAGCGGATATTGGTGACTCAAATACGAATAAAAAAGCCGCACGCGTTTGCGTACAGCTTGTGCACATCACTCGTCTAGCGAGCGAGGTGCCTGACCCCGTAACCCGGGGTATCGAGATTCTGGTACTTACGAGAAGCACCAGCGATTGCCGGATTGACGGATATCTTCTTCCCGTTGATGGTAGTCGTGATCTCCTTCTTCTCAGCAAGGAGCTTGCCACCAATTAGGCGATTCAACTCCTGGCAACCCTTCGTGACATTGCCAGTAGCGTTGCCCTTGGAGGCCAATGTGCCAAGCTGGACACGAACATCCGGTCCGAGATCGCCCCACTCATGAGCGACAATCTTGACCGCCTCTGGGTGGGAGAGTTGACTGAAGATCGACTGCGCCACCTTGTCAGCATTCTTGGAGGAGAAAAAACCGTAACCATCTCCAGAGTCGACAAACTGTCGCCATTGCGAGAGCGGCACATTCTTCCGAAGCATCCGCAGGACAATCTTCTCCTCAGGAAAACCGTTAGAAGCACCCGACTGGGACTGCTTCTTGTTTGCCTTGTTCTTTGCCACTTGTTACTCCTTGGTTGTTTGCTTTTGAAAAACTGTGGAAGGTTTCTGTTTCTCCCAACTGATATACATGTCATACTTGAGCACACGAATGCAATCTTTCATGACCCCTTCAGGAAAGGTGTCATAACTTTTTTTATTCCCACGCATTGTCCAGTATCCATTCTTCTCCGTCGATTGAAATTCAAGAGTGAAAAATTCCTTCTTGAATATAACAGGTGAATAAGCAGGCCTAAGTCGTTGTGTCCCTGGAGTACCAGAAAAGGTGATTGATGCCCAACCATCTCCACTAACCAGAGTGCAGTACAGACCATTCCTGACCATGTGTACCTGACGGATGCTCGAATTCTGTGCAAATGCAAAAGTATGAGCAAATACCAAAAGAAAAGCAAGTGCATGACGTATCATGTAGACCCTTTCAAAGTTCAATATTGGGGAGAATACCCCGCTAGTTATTATAATAGCATAATTTACTATAAAAGTCAATAGTAAAAAGCCTTATTTATAAGGGTTTTATGAGAAATAAAACTCAGAACTTGTATCGGGTTGGAATAAATTTACCTCAGATGCGAGGCGAATTCAGTTTTTGCGACCAAGGTGTACGAATTGTACATTGCGGGAGCAAAAACTGAATTCAACAAAGCAGATGAGTAAATTTATTCCAATCCGACAAATTCGTTTTTCATTTGGTATTTATGACCCGACCTAGCATACCTCTTCATCCCAGCACACATCCCAAGCGCTAAACATTCAGCAAGTAAGTGTGATCCACCATAACTCATAAGCGGAAGTGGGATTCCTGTCACTGGCATGATACCAATATTCATCCCCACATTAATCACCACATGTGTCACTATCCAAATAAGAACTCCGTAAGTAAAAAGTGCTTCAAATGTGGAGTCTGCAACAAGTGCAAATGAAGCGAGCTTGATAAAAATAATAAAGAAAAAAAGTAACAAAAGCACGGATCCGACGAACCCCCATTCTTCTGCAAAGGCAGCAAAAATGAAGTCAGTCTTATGCTCAGGAAGGAAGTTGAGTCGTGACTGAGTCCCGAACCCTACCCCTTTCCCTAATAATCCTCCTGAACCAACGGCTATTGTCGATTGATACGCGTTATAACCTGTTCCACGGAGGTCTGCAAGCGGATTGATGAAGTTCATTATACGAGCCTTTTGGTAGGGCTTAAAAGCGAAATTCCAGGCTAACGCAAACGTTACAATACCGATAGTAAAGACGGCAATGAGGTGCTTAATTGATATCCCAGAAACAAAGACGAGCCCGAACCAGATAAAAAACAAAACCATCGCAGACCCAAAGTCAGGCTGAAGCACAACAAGGATAAATGGAATAGCAGCATACACCGCAGACACAATAATATGGCGGATATTTGCTATCTCAATATGACGTCGTGAGAAATATTTCGCCAAAACAATAATAAGACCAAGTTTCATTAAGTCAGACGGTTGAAACGCAATTCCACCTAATCTAAACCAGCTCTCGGCACCTTTGGAGACATGTCCAAGCGTAAAGAGTAAGACAAGTATAAAAAGGAGCACCGCATAAATAGAAACCACTACTCGAGTTTGCTTGAGGAATCGGTATTCAAAAAGAGAAGCAATCAAAAAAACAGAAAGCGAGATACTAATCCATAACCCCTGCTTCCAGAAGTAGCTATCATTCCCTTGAAAGGAACTCATGGTGAAAAGGCCTGAAAGGCAAATAGCAATCATCGCACTAAGAAGTGTGAGATCTAGTGTTTTAAAAATTCTCTGTATAGTTGACAACATGTTTATTGGGCAGGAGGTGCATCAAACGGACTGAAGATTGGGTAGACGCCGATTTTTATTGGAGGGAAAGGTAATGGCTCATCCCATGTAATAACTATTTCTTTTGAGCCTTCTTTCGCGAGTTCTGGGACAACTGTCTGACCTACAGCGTACGCATTATCATCCGCATCAAAAAGAATAACTCGCACAGGAAGATCACGGATAACGATGCGCTTGGTGTTAGTGACTGTTATGTAGACGCGAGGTATCTGGCCGGCTTCATATCTTTTATCGGTGACACGAATTGTTGGCGAGGTCGGGCTTTCATTTACTTTATAGTGAAGTGTATCTGTTAACCTTGCCACCGTATTAACAGGAGCAGACGGAAGAGTTACACCTTGGATAATCACTGGGAACTTACCATCAAGTGGGGCAGTGGTAGATCCGGTAAATGTTTTCATGATTGTACCTGAAGCGTTATATACATCAAGTGAGTATCCAATTTCTCGTGATGCATTATTGATGTTTGAGTTAGTGATGAGAGCGACGACATCATATACTTCTTTACCGGAAGCGACTGCTTTTGCCCAAACCACCGAGAGAGGTTTAACATCCTGCTGACACATAAGCTGGCACTCACCCCCACAGTCGATATTCGTCTCGAAACCATTCTGCTTTCCATCGAAGCATGTCGGTGCAGGGAATAGTATGTCACGCATAAAAAACACTGCCATTGCAGCAATGATGATAAAAAAAGAGAGCGCGTACAGTAATTTTCGCTTAAATTCCCACATGAGAATATGATACCACAAGGGTGCAGCTTTTAGCCATGAGCTTTTAGCCTTTAGTGATACAAAAGCAAAGAGCGACCACTTCGTGGTCGCTCTTTGTATTGTATTAAAAGCTAAAGTCTACAATCTGTATCTTGAATCCTTTGTTCTCCCGACAAGTTACTTTCCCGGAGTAAACCAGTATCATCACCGCACTTAAGCTTAACTTCTCTGTTCGGAATGGGAAGAGGTGTGACCCTAAGGCTTAATCAGGAGAACAAAAGATTCAAAGTAGTATATGGTGGGAGCAACAGAGTTCTACTGTAGTGTATCAATGTGTCTTCTCCTTCCTCCGGTTTGTCACCAGCAGTCTCTTGTTGTTGCCAACAAGACAGAAGTTTGTCGCGCTTATTGAACAAGCTTGACCACATGACAACTCGCTTCATAGCGTGCTCCCATCATATACTATTTGAAATAACATCGTAGCTACTTTGACAATAGAATCTAACATGAAAGAAAAAACAATCTCACAACCACATAGACAATGTGGTGATAACTAGCTGTGCTAGTCATGTTTCCTAATAGGATTCGGGTAATTAGTAGGTCTTGGCTGAACACATTACTGTGCGTACACCTAACCCCTATCAACGTAATCATCTCTTACGACC
>CAYOQQ010000025.1:0-10574 GCA_964406165.1 uncultured Candidatus Saccharibacteria bacterium | reverse complement strand
GAGCGTGAAGAAGTGAAGGTTGTATATGCCGGAGAAATTGCAGCTGCTGTAGGTCTCAAGGATACAGTTACGTCAGATACTATGTGTACTGAAGATCATCCAATTATTCTTGAAAAGATTGTTATTCCAGAATCTGTGATCTCAATGCGTGTAGAACCAAAAACAAAGGCTGACCAAGAAAAAATGGGTATTGCACTTTCAAAGCTTGCAATCGAAGACCCAACATTCCGTGTTGCATCAGACCCTGAAACTCTTGAAACTATTATCTCAGGAATGGGTGAACTTCACTTGGACATCATTGTTGATCGTATGAAGCGTGAGTTTAACGTAGAAGCTAATACTGGTAAGCCACAAGTTGCGTACAAGGAAACAATCCTTGGGACCGCATCTGGCGAAGGTAAGTACATCAAGCAATCAGGAGGTCGTGGGCAATATGGACATTGTAAGATTAATATCAAGCCTATTGATTACTCTATTGCAACAGAAGATCTTCCAAAGAGTACAAAGCGATATGATGGATTCGAATTCATCAACTCACTCAAGGGTGGTGCTATTCCACAAGAATTCGTACCAGCTGTAGAAAAGGGACTTCGTGAATCTATGGATCGCGGAACTCTTGCTGGCTTTAAGATGGTAGATGTATCATGTGAAGTGTACGATGGATCTTTCCACGAAGTGGACTCTTCAGAAATCGCCTTTAAGTTAGCTGCAGGAATGGCTCTCGCTGATGCAGTATCTAAAGCAAAGCCAGTTATCCTTGAACCAATCATGAAAGTAGAAATCGTTACACCAGATAAGTTCTACGGAGATATCACTGGTAACCTGTCATCAAAGCGTGGACAGATTGAAGGAATGGATGAACGAGGACAGGACAAGGTGGTAAAGGCAATGGTTCCACTTTCAGAAATGTTCGGATATGTGAACTCACTTCGTTCAATGACAGAAGGACGTGCGACATTCACGATGGAATTCGGGAAGTATGATGTGGTTCCACAGAATATCGCAAAAGACATCGCGGAGAACAAGAAGTAAAATACTATTTACGAATATATTTTCTTTAGACTGGAATGGTGTATGACTATACACGACAGGCGATAAAGGAGGGTAGTTGTAAATAAGTAACAATTATAAAAAGCGAGCCCCGTAGGGGCTCGCTTTTTTAATTATAGTAATTAGGTATCAACATTGTACGAGGTATAAAATTGCTATACTACGTGTATGAAAAAAATACTGCTCGTGTTAACTGTGCTTTTAGGTGTCTCCTATGCATCTGCTGCATCGTGTGTTGATCTTAAGAGTGTACTTGCCAGGCGTGCAGAAAATTCAAACGTCCTTGCACTTCAGAATTTTTTATTTGAAAAAGGCTTTCTTAAAGCTACGCCAAATGGTTATTTTGGAGTAGGGACTTTTAATGCGGTAAAAGCATATCAGAAAAGTCTTGGATTAGAACAAGCAGGAAGCGTAGGTCCTGCAACCCGTGCTGCCATCAGAAAAGAAACATGTGGTACTGCATCTGTGTCACAAACAACAACAGTACCAGCAGTAGTTACCACTACAAAAAGCGAGCCAGTATATAAACCAACAGTTGCAGTAGTTAATACCCCATCTGGTCTTCGTAATGCAAAACGTCGTGAGGATTTAGAAAAATTGCTTAAGGGTCTCTATTCACGATTCAGTGATTCTCGTGGAGTGCACCCAGTTATCATTACTGATACGCCGATAGAACTATGTGTGAAGCCACCTTATGTCCCATCGACAGCTTCAGCAACTGAAGTTGCGGTACTCGTTACACCAGACTCACCATGTAAAGATTATGTTGATATAGCATACCTTACACCTACCTATATGTCTTGGATTCCTCGAGACCCAAGTCTGGCAACATCAAGTAATCTAACTGGGTATATGATTACAAGAAGCGATACGAATCAGATTACACTTTCAGCAAAGAATCCTGAAGATAAAGCAATCATTAAAGTAACTTGTAACTTCAATGGTTTTTGTCAGGACTTTAAACATATTTCAACAGTTATCTATGGTGCACCAGTCTTTGCTTCAAGTAGTAAGTCCATTCTTCTTCAGGGGACTACACCAAAAGATACTCTTACTTTTTACGGGAAAAATTTCACCGCTACCAATACGATATCTCTTCTTTCAAAATACACTGGGAAGCTTTATAACTTAGGTACGTTTACTTCAACTGATGGAATATCACTCCCTATTTCTGCTTCAAGTACTAATCAGCTCTTTCCATGTGGAACAGGCTGTTCTGAGAAAATTCCACTTGGTGACTATAGTCTCACTATCACCAATGAAGGTGGCTCAAGTAACCTAGGGTACTTAACTTTTAAAGGTATCACTACATCTTCATTTTCTGCACGGGCTAATACTTCGGTTACTCCAAACACTAAAGCAGTTAAGTTAGGATCTATTGCAATAAGTGCAGGTGTCTCTATTAAAATAAAATCTCTTGAACTCACCTCAACAACTACATCGGCTGTCTTACCAAGCAAGCTTAGCAACTTTATTCTTAAGGATTCAATGGAAGGGACTTCATTTGCTGGTGGTCCAACATTTAATTTCAGTAATCAGTCACTCTACGAGAATCAGTCCAAAGTGTATGATTTATATGTTGACGTAGCAGAAGTTGAAACTCACCAGTCAGGGTATATGACCTATGGTGGGAAGTTTACGATAACAGATACGTTAACGAATACTGACATGGATTTACCGATTAAAGAGATTTCATTTACGGTGTCGTATTAGACAGCGTATAGCGTGAAGATAGTAGCGTATAGTAGATACAAATGAAGAATAGTTGGGGATTTTTTGGCAATGCACCCAGCCAAAAAATCCCCAAACCGATGATATACTTTTTGTATGAAAAAGAAATCCATAACAGGTAAAACATTTAGCGAAAGAGTTGTCGAAGCTGCTATGTCTGTCCCACCCGGCAGAGTCACCACCTATGGGCGCCTTGCACGAGCGTGCGGTGCGGGCCCTATGGCATCACAATCAATCACTGGAATACTAGCAAAAGCACACCGTGAGCAAGGTCTTGTAATACCATTTCATCGTATCGTTTATGCTAATGGCACTATCTGGGTCAGTGACGAATATCGCGCGAAGCGACTTAAGCTCTATAAACAAGAAGGGATTGCGATTGAGAAAGGTGATAAGATAAAAGATTTTAATGATATTGTGTTTGATTTTAGCTAAACTTATAAACATTACGCAGGTAGAAGTAAGAATGGTGAGAATTTTGTCTGATACACTTACTAGTAGTGAATATACAATCTTGTGTTTATACAATTGTTAAGCGGTGCTTTGTAGTAGTAGGTATTTTTTCTTTGGTGGTGATGTTATACCCGGTGCAAGTAAGTGCACTTGCGGGGTTCGCAGAACAAGTATACAGATATGAGTACTCACCAGGACTTAGACTTAATATTGGTGCGCCATCTGACATGTGTCCAGCAGAGTATGGTAACCAACGTTGTATGTGGGTAGGGCAGGAAGTGTATTCAAGTACTTCTTCAGAACCTTATTTTAGATCCCCGACATTTATCTCTATAAGTGATTTATTTAATGGATATATTGCAGGCCAGTCATATAATACGAAACAATGGATTGTATATAACACAAAAACCGATAAGACAGAGTACACAACAGATTCAGAAGCTGAAATTAGGACAAAAATAAAAGAACTTGGCGGAATGGATAACTTGTACAGCTTGCAACAAGTCAAAGATCATTTTAAAAAAGTAAAAAAACCATTTAATTTCTTTTCTCTCATATTTATCCTTATCCCGCTTCTTATTTTTATAGGTATTCCAGGAGGTATTATCTTTATTATTTATAAAATAGTAAGAAAAGTATTTTACTCTGTAAAGAATTCTCCTATTACGACAGGAGGTACGTCTATAAATACCAACACACCAACATCTGCACCCACCGAAGCTAATACACAAGCAATAGCTACAACTACCCCACCTGTAGTTGCTCAAAATACTCCAAGTAACACCACAGACACTTCATCTACTCCATTACCAGATAAAAATCAAGAATATAGAACGATTGCCTCAGTTATTTTTATACTTGTAGCATTTACATATCTTGGAAATTATTTAATGAGTTCAACTAATGAATTTTCACTTGCTTCACTTTTTCCAAAAGATAAGGCAATTGGTGGGAAAGCTCTCCTAAGAAAGATTACTAATAAGGAAGTTATAAATGATGTTAAGTCTCTAACAGTAGTTTATGGGGAAGAGGGGTTACTAAAAGATAATCTTGCAGTATATCGTTGTAATTATACTGTAGGCATATTTTCGGATTGCGTGATCCAGGAAGTAGTTAAGCATCCAGAATCATTTTCCCGTGTAACAAATATCTTTGGTAAAGATAATGAGTCTGTGTATGTTGTTGATGAGAAAACAAATAATTATAAAGTTCTTAACGAGGCGAATGCGCCTACATTTCGTCCTCTTTATAATGGAATGACAGAAAGCTTTATGGGATTGTATGCAGGGGACGACTATCATCTGTTTAAGGGAGAAAAGATACTGACCATTAAAAGTGTACCGACAGGTATGACTGATGCTATATTTTATAAACAATATAAAACAGGCGAAGCTGACGCACCTGGGCGTCATCCGTATTCTCGTATGGCTAAAGGTTTCGACGGAGAGATTCAATATATGGCAGACGATCAGTTCATGTACCATGGAGATGGTAAAGCCTCATCTACAGATCCATTTATACATTTAACAAAAGTAGAAGGTGCTGACTTAAAAACGTTTACGTATTACCAACAAAAAATGCTAGGGACAGCATACTTTAGATATGCGACTGATAAAAATAACGTTTACTGTGATAATGTGACACTCGGTAGTGATGGGTACTTCACTTCAGATGGTCTTACTATTATCAAAGACCCAAATCCAAAGTCATTCAAAGTTATCTATCCAACTGAAGCAATTACTGAGCAAAACGCCGATCTCCAAGTCGCAAAGACAGATACACAAGTCTTCGTGAATTGTACCCTGAACCCAAAGATAGATGCTGCGACATTAACATTTACAAGCGCGACAGGATTCTTTCAAGATAAAAATGACAAATACGATTTTCGAAAAGAAACTAGTCCTTCTGGTCAGGAAGACTATCTTGTTCCTTTCTTGCCATTAGAGTAGCGTTAGATCATGTATAATAAATACAGATATGGAAACACCTACACCAATAAATCAAAATACTGAACCAAAAATACCACAGGAAACAATAGTAACTTTACAATTCCCAGATATTCTTAAAAGTACTTTCAGAATGTACTTGATAATATTGTCCTTATTAACAGTAGTTGTTATTTTTCTTGGAAGTAACGACCCTGAACTCTTGGCTATTGGTGGACTAGCCATATTCACTGTCATAGGAAGTATTATTACCGGGGCTATAGGTGTTGTGAAGTGTCTACGTTGCAAAGGAACTTTAACTCTGGGTCAAAAAATTGTTGGATGGACGGTTTCGCTTGTAACACTAACAGCTGTTATCCCATTAATTGTTATCATGGGCTTATTTATTTTACTAATGTATGTTGGACATTTACTTCAGTAAACGTATCCTTTTTTCGGTATTCTCATTCTTTGGTAAGAATTATAGAAAAGAGGTGTTAAGCGCCTACCTCTTTTACACTATGTATCAAGTACCAAAAAGCCTTTCCATGAGAAATAATCTGCCGGAGTACATATTGATTTAACTGCAATCTAAATCAAAATACCCCGAGCTTTTTCATGAGAAATGACTTGCTCAGCGGACGCGCCGAGCAGAGGCGCTTTTCCAACAAGAAAAGATAGCCGTTCATTTCGATGAAAAAGCTTAAAAAAGAGAAAAAATTAGTGCGAAGCAAGGCTTTGGTGTGGGTCTAAAAATTACAGTAAAAGATGAATGCGCTTCAGTTGCAAACTGATAAAGAATGTGATATTATAGCGAGACTCACTTAGCACTACAGAGACTCGCTTGGCTAGGTAGTAGCAATGTTTATTAGTTTCTTTTATTTACATAATTAATTAGTCCAATATCCCCAAGTGATTTGCATAGGCAAACGCTAGGGAGACAAGACCCAACAAAAACATATGGCAGAAAATTTTGATCGCTCAAAACCACACGTAAACGTAGGAACCATTGGTCACGTTGACCATGGAAAGACAACACTTACAGCAGGTATCCTTAACGTACTTCACCTTAAGGATCAGACTATTAAGATTAAGGGTGTTGACGAAATTGACAAGGCTCCAGAAGAAAAAGCTCGTGGAATCACTATTTCACTTTCTCACTCAGAATACTGGACAGATGCTCGTCACTATGCACACATCGATGCACCAGGACACGCTGACTACATCAAGAACATGATTACTGGTGCAGCGCAAATGGACGGTGCGATCCTTGTGGTTGCAGCAACTGATGGTCCTATGCCACAAACTCGTGAACACGTACTCCTAGCCAAGCAGGTGGGTGTGCCACGATTCGTTGTGTTCCTTAACAAGTGTGACATGGTTGATGATCCAGATATGATCGACCTCGTAGAGGAAGAAATTCGTGAACTCCTTACAAAGAATGGATTCGACGGTGCTAATACTCCTATTATCCGTGGTTCAGGTCTTAAGGCTTCTGAAGCTACATCACTTGATGATCAGTGGGCACAGAAGATTGTTGAGCTTATGAACGCTCTTGATACATGGATTCCACTTCCAGAGCGTGATACTGCTAAGCCTTTCCTTATGCCTGTAGAAGACATCTTCACTATCGAAGGTCGTGGTACTGTGGTAACAGGTCGTATCGAGCGTGGTGTTGTAAAGACTAACGAAGAAATCGAAATTGTTGGTCTTAAGGACACAGTAAAGACTACTGTTACAGGTATCGAAATGTTCAACAAGTCACTTAGTGAAGGACAGGCCGGCGATAACGCAGGTATCCTCGTTCGTGGTATTAAGAAGGACGACATCCTCCGTGGACAGGTTCTTGCAAAGCCAGGTTCTATTACTCCTCATACAGAATTTGAATGTGAAGTGTACATCCTTAAGAAGGAAGAAGGTGGACGACATACTCCTTTCCTTAACGGTTACAAGCCACAGTTCTACGTACGTACAACTGACGTTACTGGTGAAGTTACACTTCCATCAGGAACAGAAATGGTTATGCCAGGAGATACTATCAAGTTCACTGTTAAGCTTCTCGCACCTATCGCTCTTGAAGAGCAGGGACGTTTCGCTATCCGTGAAGGAGGTAGAACAGTTGGAGCAGGTGTTGTAACAAAGATTCTTGCATAAACTAGTCACCAGTGATTAAGGGGTTAAGGACTAGTCCGATCAAAATCCACTAAACCCTAATTCCTAACTACTAACCACTACCCAAACTATGACAGCTAAAACAGCAACAAAAAAATCTGTAAAAGGTGCTAAAGCTCAAGACACTCAGAAGCTGCGTATTCGCGTACGCGCATATGAGAGTAAAGTGCTTGATACATCAGTAAAGCAGATCATCGATACGGCGCGACGTTTTGAAGCTGTAATCCTTGGACCTATTCCATTGCCTACAGAAATCAAGCGTTACACTGTTAACCGCGCATCGTTCGTCTACAAGGATGCACGTGAGCAGTTCGAGATGCGTGTTCATAAGCGTCTTGTTGATATCGTTAATCCAAATGCGAAGCTTATCGAGGCTCTCACGAACCTCTCGCTTCCATCTGGTGTAGATATTGATGTAAAGATGGCATAAAACCAACGACGTCCGGACAGTCAGATGACCAGATACCAGACAGATACTAGAAAATACAAATTACCATGAAATTCACATTAGCAACAAAACAACACATGACTGAATTCTTCTCAGAAGATGGGAAGGTTCATCCAGCGACCCTTCTTAAGGCAGAGCCAATCACAGTGACTGCTCTTAAGACAGTACATAAGGATGGTTACGACGCTATCCAAGTTGGTCAGGGAGATCAAAAAGTATCTCGCGTTTCAAAAGCTCTTTCTGGACACCTAGGGGGTAAGGCATACTCTGTCGTTAAAGAGTTCCGTACTTCACCTGGAGATCTTGCAGTAGGGGCTACAATTGCGTGTGATATTTTCAACAAAGGTGATGTTGTTACTATCTCAAGTACCTCAAAAGGTAAAGGATTTCAAGGTGTAATGAAGCTACATGGTATGCACGGAGGTTGGCATCAGCACGGTCAGAAGCACTCAATGCGTGAGATCGGTTCTATTGGAGCAACTGGCCCACAGAGAGTTCTCAAGGGTAAGCGCATGGCTGGTCGTATGGGTAGTGATCGTATCACACAAAAGAACGTTACAATTCTCGATGTCGATGCAGAGAATGGTCTTATTCTCATCAAAGGAGCTGTTCCTGGTAAGCGTGGCACAGTTGTGGAAATCAAAGCTTAAGTAAACAACTATGAAAGTAAACATCTACACAATTGAAGGAAAAGTAAGTAAGACACTCGATGTACCAGAGGCAATCTTTGGTGCTGAGTGGAATGCAGACCTTGTGTCACAAGTGCTTTATTCACAAGCGTCTAACCGACGTGCAGGTACTGCACATACGAAAGATCGTAGTGAAGTAGCTGGAGGAGGTAAGAAACCATGGAATCAGAAGGGATCAGGACGTGCACGTCACGGATCATCTCGTTCTCCAATCTGGCGTCACGGAGGTGTGACATTTGGTCCACGTAATGACAAGAGTTACAAGAAAGTCATTCCAAAGGGTATGAAGGTTGCTGCACTTTTCTCTCTTTTATCTGCAAAAGTAAAGGCTGGTAAGGTTATCTTCCTTGATGAAATTCCTACACTTACTGGTAAGACAAAAGAAGCAGATGAGCGCATGAAGGGTCTTACAACAATTGATGGTTTCAAGACACTTCGTTATAAGAAAGCAAACAACGTATATCTTTCTATAAAGAAAGGTGACGATGTTACAAAGCGTGCGTTCCGTAATCTTCCATATATGACACTTCATAATATGGATGATCTTAACCCGCTTGATATTGCAAATACTCGCTACTTGGTTATTGCTAACCCAGAAGAGACAATTGCATACCTATCTTCAAAGCTCGGAACTAAGCTAACCTCTTCTAAGTAATTAAACAGCTATGGCAAAAAAGACTACAACAACTGAAACAAAGAACGAGGTAAGTAAGGTTATTCTCGCTCCACGTATGACTGAAAAGGCAAGTGCTCAGTCAACGGCAAATGCATATACATTTGTTGTTGCTAAGCATGCGACTAAGGGTAGTGTTTCTGATGAGATCAAGAAAGAGTACAAAGTTACTCCGGTTTCGGTTAACATCACCAACATGCCACGAAAAAATACATTTATCCGTGGTAAGTGGGGGACACAAGCTGGAATCAAGAAAGCTATTGTTTTCTTGAAGAAGGGGGACACTATTGCTTTCTCATAATACCTACTTACATTACTAACTGCTATGAAAACATATAAACCAATCACCCCATCACGTCGTAAGATGACAACGGTAACCTACCGTGGTGTTCTTACAACTAACAACCCATACAAGCCACTTACAAGTGGATTCAGACGTGGGTCAGGACGTAACGCACAGGGTCGTATTACTTCTCAACATAGAGGAGGAGGGCACAAGCGTTCATACCGTGATATCGACTTCATGTACGATAAGCACAATATTCCTGCTAAGATCCAGACTATCGAATACGATCCTAACCGGTCAGCATTCATTGCACTTGCTGCATATAGAGATGGAGCTAAGCGTTATGTTGTTGTTCCAAAGACAATGAAGGTGGGTGATACATTTGTTGTTGCAGAAAAAGCAGATCTCGAAGTAGGTAATCGTGTTATGCTTCGCAATATTCCTGTAGGTACATTTGTGTACAATGTTGAGCTCAAGCTTCGTGCTGGTGCTAAGCTTGTGCGTTCAGCGGGAACATTTGCACAAGTTGTTGCGCATGATGGTGGCTACACATCTGTAAAGCTTCCTTCAACAGAAGTTCGTAAGGTGATAGACACATGTTATGCATCAATTGGTGAAGTTTCTAACGAGGAGTATCGCCTTCGTAACGTAGGTAAGGCAGGGCGTTCACGCCACCTTGGTATTCGTCCAAAGACACGTGCGATGGCTCGTAACCCAGTAGACCACCCATACGGTGGAGGTGAAGGTGCTCAGCCTCGCGGAACACGTCGTCCAAAGACCAAGCAAGGTAAAACTACCGGAGGTCACAAGACTCGTGCACCTAAGAAGTACTCAAATGTACACATTGTTTCTCGTCGCGTTGTACGTAAGAAGTAGTAATCACTACCGAATCCCGAAAAACGCTTTACTTTCAACAAAAATCTGATATAATAAGCCAACTTAACAAAACTTATGACACGATCACTACACAAAGGACCATACGTCGATGAACGAGTACTCAAAAAAGTACTTGGTAAAAGACCTGAGCAAACAGGGGTAATTAAGACATGGATCCGCCGCTCAGACATCTCACCAGAAATGGTTGGTTTTACTTTTGGTGTTTACAATGGTAAGACTCATATTGAAGTGCTTGTTACTGAAGATATGG
>CAYOQQ010000024.1:12505-12859 GCA_964406165.1 uncultured Candidatus Saccharibacteria bacterium | reverse complement strand
GATTCATTTTAAAAACGGCGGGAAACATAAGTGGGTGAAGAAGGATAGTTTTTAATGACTTTCTGTTTTCTCAATAAAAACATCAGAAAAAGATCCATTATCTTCTTTTATTCTGTATGGTAAGTTGTATTTCTTAAATAACTTCCCTAGTCTATAAGCAAAAACATCTTCTCTTTTATTGTTGTAATTATTAGAGGCACCCTGAAGTTTTGTGTCTGTGATATCTATATGATATAGAGCACGATTGACTGCTTCTGGTCTAAGTGAATCAATCTCCGCATCACTATCGTAGCGTTTTTCTTTAAGTAGTGCCCTGGCTTCATCCACCTCTTCTTTTGAATACGAGCTCGGAGC
>CAYOQQ010000024.1:0-12495 GCA_964406165.1 uncultured Candidatus Saccharibacteria bacterium | reverse complement strand
CTAAATTTTAATATTGTAACTTTATTATCATTAGTGTAAACGGTTTGGATAAAAGAAAGTATTATCACTTCAAGTTTTTTAATTTCTTCTGGTGTAAACCCCATTATTGCATACCCATACTTTTCGGAAATAAAATCTAAAGAATAATAACCAGCCCCGTAGTTAAAACTATTAACTGCCCTAAAAATGAATTCTTCGCCAGCAACAGTTTCCCTCATGGAGTAGTCGTAAAGTTCTTCACCGAAGGGTGTCCTCCTTTTTATCCTATAAACTACTCCATGTTCCTTGCTGGATAAAAAATAATCTCTAGGTTCGACTGAATAAATCATCTCTTCTCCATCTTGTATGGGCAGTATTTGTATGTCAGCCAGTTTCTCTATATGATTCGGGGCTCTTTCTAGCATTGAGGCAAGTATAAACAATTTCGTTCTAATGTAAAACTAAAATAACTAACTACATGCTACACTTAGGACATTATTTTTAGCAAAAAAACCTATGTCTCAAAATCTTTCAGAACTTTTACTTGCGAAAAAAGATGAAGCACCTGCAGTGCCTACCATTTTCACTCTTTCGAATCCTGAACACCTAGCGATAGTCACAAAGCTACTAGAAGAGGGGAAGATTCAGTCGACTTCAGATGATTACGAAGAACAGTGCCTCGAACTATTCGGAGTGAAGAACCCATCAAAGGTATACACCCCAACTTTTAAAGAAGAGTTTAAAACATACTACGAAAATCTAAAGGCATCTAAGCCACTCCATGAGGATGGTAATTGGGTGTATTTCCCATGGTCCTCTAAGTTGGTACACATTCTTTCTGAAGATGATTTTCAGCTGGTGCGAACTGCCCGAAATAAAAATCTCATTAGTGCGGAGGAACAAGAGAAATTTTATAATGCGACAGTTGGAATCGGCGGATTAAGCGTGGGGTCATCCGTTGCCTTTGCGCTCGCACTTCAAGGAGGTGCCAAGCATATTAAGCTTGCTGATATGGACAGACTAGCGCTTTCAAATACTAACCGTATCTTAATGGGGGTGGACAATCTTGGTATTCTTAAAGTAGAAATGGCGGCACGGAGAATTTATGAGATTAACCCATACGCTCATGTTGAATGTTTTTCTGACGGGTTACATGATGAGTCTCTTCCACGATTCTTCGAAGGGCTTGATCTAGTTATTGATGAACTTGATAACCTCGCAGTGAAGTATCGTATACGAGAATATGCAAAGAAGCATGGCATAGCGGTTGTTATGGCAGCGGATAATGGCGATAACGCGGTTGTGGACGTTGAGCGCTATGACCTTGACCCAAACACGCCATTTTTCCACGGTAGAATGGGGGACGATGTCAGCTACGAGATGCTGTCTAAACTTGATAAGTTCGGTATCGGGAAAATGATTACGAAGCATGTTGGCCCAGAGAATGTAACTGTAAAGATGCAAGAATCTCTCCTTGAGATGGGTAAGACTATCGTGTCTTGGCCTCAACTAGGTGGAGCAGCTCTTATTAACGGTGCAGCGGTAGCATACTGTGTTCGTAAAATCCTTAATGGTCAAATGCTTGAACATAACCGAGCACTCGTCTCACTAGACGAGAAACTTATTCCTAACTACCACGAAGAGGCAGAAGTCGCTAAGCGTACACAAGCTTCTGATGCATTTAAAACAATTTTTGGGTTATAATGTGGTAATGAAAAGTGACATAGAAAAAATCATAGCAGACGGTGTACACGCTCCATCAGGAGAGAACTGTCAGCCGTGGAGATTCGAGGTCGCTGATAATAGAGTGTCAGTCTTTAATGTTCCTGATGCTGACCAGTCCCTCTATAACTCTCAGCAGAAGGGTTCGTATATCGCACACGGCGCATTACTTGAGAATCTTGTGATTAGTGGACAGCACTATGGTTACGCTACTTCTGTAACTTTGTTTCCGGAAACAATAGATGAGACACAGATTGCAGATGTTACCTTTAGTAAAGAACAAACAAATACCCATCCGCTTTATGAAGTTATTCACAGGCGTTGTACTAATAGAAAAAACTACACAGGAGAAACATTAACTGCTGAACAAAAAGAAGCATTAAGGAAAGCTGTAGAAACAGATTCACTAAATAAACTTGTTCTCATTGATGATGAAGAAAAAGTAAAAAAGGTGGGGGCTGCACTTGGAATTCATGAACAGGTACTGTTTGAAAATAAATATCTTCATGATTTCTTCTATTCGCACTTATTCTGGAATCATGAAGATGAACATAAAAGTGGAGGGTTCTATTTTAAAACACTAGAATTTATGCCTCACCAGCTCGGGCCTGTTAAGTTATTTAAAAAGTGGGCACTGCTTTCATTTTTAAATCCAATCCTAAAGATATCTAAAATGATTGGTAAAGAAAATGGAGAAAAGTATGGCAAGTCTGGTACTATCGGAGTTATAACTATGTCAGGAACTGATAAGAAGGATTATGTAGAAGCGGGAAGGCGTGTACAAAGAATGTGGCTAACTTCTGAACTTCATCACCTAGCACTACACCCATGTAATGGTATTGCATATTTGAATGAATATATACATGATAATGGGGCAAGTGTGTTTTCAAAAAATGATACTTCACTTTTACAGCGTGCACATTCTGAACTTATGCATACTTTTGGCACAGGAAATGATAAGCATGCGTTTACGTTTAGAATAGGTAAAGCGGAATCCCCATCTGCTCGAGCAAAGCGTTTACCTCCGGTTATTATCTATACTTCGTAAAGTAAAAATATATGAATGAGATAACAAGCATAGTTCAAAATATCAGTCTTTCAAATCTTGACCTATTAACTGTTGGGATTACTATTGCAGCAATTGGACTACTTGGATTCGTTGTCTATATCACAAAGCCAAAAAGTGCTACTAATATTGCATTTTTGCTTTTTTGTTTTGTTACGATGTTGTGGAGTTTTTGTAACTATATAAGTTACCAGACAGCTGATCAGGACGTGACTCTGTGGCTTCTGCGAATTGTAATATTTCTTGGGGTGTGGCACTCATTTACTTTTTTCCATTTCTTGTATGTATTTCCACTAGAAAAAAAGAAACTACCGCTTTGGTATACGCTAGTTATTATCCCTCTAGTTGCTACGGTCTCACTTCTTACACTCACCCCGCTCATATTTTCACAGTTAGATACAACTGTTTCGAAAGTCGGTGCCCCACACGCGGTAGTTTTACCACTTATCTTACTCTTTATTCTTACGGTATGCAGTCTTATCATCTCGAGTTTTATTTTCTTGGTACGAAGAATCATTAAAACAAAAGGAGAAGAACGTAAGCCTTATGCAATTATTCTCTTTGGTGCAGTTGCTACCTTTGCGCTTCTTTTTACCTGTAATCTTATCTTGCCGGCAGTGTTCGGTGTTACGAGATTTATACCACTTGGCGCAGTTACTATTTTCCCTTTTGCAATTTGTACCGCGTATGCAATCTTTAAACATAAAGCATTCAAAGTGAAGAACCTCGGGTCAACAATAATGGCCTTCTCACTGTGCATGGCTACATTTGTGGAAATTATTTTCGCTGAGTCATCTGGGCAACTCCTCTTAAGAGCCGGAATCTTCTTATTTGTACTCCTTATTAGTATTCAGTTTATTAAAAACATTTTTGCTCTTGAGAAAACAAAGGAAAGCCTACTTGACGCAAATGTTAAGTTACAGTCACTTGATAAGCTAAAGAGTGAGTTCATATCGCTAGCATCACACCAGCTTCGTAGCCCGCTTACCGTTATCAAGGGCTATGCTTCTACATTAACCGACGGTATAGTAGGCGATCTTACTCCTAAACAAGCAGAGATTGTGAGGCACATCCATACTTCTGCTCAAGGTTTGGCATCAGTCGTAGAAGATTTTCTTAATGTTACTAAGATTGAACAAGGGGGTATGAAATATATCTATGCTGATACAGATATTAAAGCTATCACGAAAGATTTAGTTAGTGATATGAAAATAGCTGCAGAGGATAAACATCTTACTTTTTCTTCTGATATTGATGATCATGGGAATTATATGATTACTGCAGATGGTGTGAAGCTTAAACAGGTGTTCCTTAATCTTATCGATAATAGTATTAAATATACAAAAGAAGGTTTTGTAAAAGTAAGTCTGTCAGAAAATCAAAGTGCTAATACAATTACTTTTTCTGTTTCTGATTCAGGGGTAGGAATTAGTGAAGAGACAAAAGCGAAATTGTTTACCAAGTTTGCTCGTGGTGAAGGCGGGGCACTTAACGCTGGTGGTTCTGGTCTTGGGCTCTATCTTGCTCAAGAAATCGTAAAGGCACATAAAGGTGAAATAGTCATTGATTCTGAAGGGTTGGGTAAGGGGTCTACATTTTCTGTGGTATTGCCGATTCACTCATAAAATGGTTTTGTTATTGCTTTATATTATAGACGCGCTATCATATATGGTATGAAAAGGAAGATTATGATTATTGAAGATGATAAAAGTCTTCAGGAAATCTACACTATAAATTTCGAAGCGGCAGGGTATCAGGTAATGATTGAAGGTGATGGGCTTTCGGGAATTTCTGAGGTGGTCGAAAAGCAACCAGATATTATTTTGCTCGATGTGATGATGCCCAACATGGATGGTTTTGATTTTTTGCGTGTTATGAAAGAAAATACTAGTATCCATGTGCCTGTTGTTGTCTGCTCTAATCTTTCCGACCAAGCAACTCACGACAAAGCTCTCCAAGCAGGAGCAACTGCGGTTTTGCTTAAAGTTAATTATTCAGGTAAAGAATTAGTCCAGAAGATAGATCTTATATTAAGTGAGTTCACATCTAAACATGCTGTTAAAGACAAGGAGAAAGCAAAGTAATTATGTAGGTGCTAGTTACACACATCTTATTTTTCATATTCACTATATACTTAGGTTAAGTTTGTAAAAACTTACTATTACAATAAAACTAACGTATGGATTTTTCAATTCTTGAGGGTGTTATAGAGGGAGTTCATTTTGATCTCATTGGGGTTGGGGTTGCTGTTTTAGGAGTTCTAGTTCTCGCATGGACTGTTCTCTACAGAAGTAGAAATAGTATCACAAGTAGAAGTTTCATGTTCTTCTCTTTTGTGACAATTCTCTGGGGGCTGTCAAATTATTTTTTGTATAAATTCACAGACCCAGCCGACGCATTGCTTGCCCTTCGTTTCCATATCTTTCTCTCTATATGGCACGCATATGCATTCTTCCAGCTGGCTTATGTGTTTCCTAATGAACAGAAGGTGCTACCACCATGGCACAGATATGTGCTCCTCCCTCTTGCATTTTTTACATCGACACTCCTTCTTATTCCCTTTGTATTTAGAGAGTTCAGTAATTTTATTTCTCCGGAAGAAACAATTAGTCCAGAGAAAAGCCAAGGTATTATTCTTGCAGGAATTGTAACAATTTCGTTCTTTGCTGCAGGTATTATTATACTATTTAAGCGAATAGGAGAAACAAAAGGAGATGAGCGTCGACAGGTAATGTTGATGTTCACAGGTATGTCCCTTACTGCCGGGCTACTCCTCCTGTTCTCATTCATTTTACCTATTGGATTTAAGAATTTCGATTTCGTACCGTACGGTGCACTCTTCATTTTCCCAGTTATTGTATTTACCGCATATGCTATTTATATTGTTGAACTGTTTCACGTTAAGAATATCTTTGCTGGACTTTTTACCTTCTTCCTATGTGTGGTTTCACTTATTGAACTTATTCTTGCAGAAACAGTAGAACAGCTTCTTCTTCGCATTCTTGTGTTCCTTCTAACAATTGTTATTGGTATTCAACTTGTACGTAATACATTCGAAATTGAACTTGCCAATGAACAAAAATCTGAACTCATGAGTTTTGCTACTCATGAAATCCGTACGCCTATTACCGTTATGCGCGGGTATGCAACCATGCTTCTTGATGGTGATAAGGGCGAGATAAGTAGGCCTGTAAAAGATTTGCTCCAAAAGATTATGATAGCCGGAAATGATGTTACGACACTTCTTGCTGAGTATCTCGATAAATCAAAGATTGAACTCGGACAAATGGAATATATTCCAACAAAGTTCGACGTAGTTAATACTATTAATGAAATTCTTGCCATATTTAAAATCCATGCAGAGCAGAAAGGGTTAACTTTAACCCCAACCATCACTACTTCTAGAAAATATTTTATTTATGCTGATCAGGCGAAATTAAAAGAAGTTGTTATTAATATTATTGATAATTCGATTAAGTACACCCCACAAGGTTCTATAGATGTTACAGTCTCAAGCAGGGACGGGTATGTTGTCATTAAAGTTGCGGATACTGGAGTTGGAATTGAAAAGGAAGTTATGCCATCACTTTTTAAGGAATTTTCACGAGCTGATCTTCAAAAAGTAAATATTTTAGGTAGTGGGCTAGGGCTCTATCTTGCGAAGAAGTTCACCGAAGCTCAAAAAGGAAAGGTGTGGGCAGAATCTGATGGGAAAGATAAGGGTTCACAGTTTTACATTAAGTTCCCTGAAGTAAAAAATAGTTAATCTAGTACCTGTATGACAGAATCTAAGAGAAAAATCATGATAATCGAAGATAACAAAGATCTTCAAGATATTTATAGGCATAGTTTTGAAAAATATGGCTATGATGTTGTTGTTGAAGGAAATGGGCAGGAAGGTGTTGAGGCAGTTATAAAAGCGCTCCCTGATGTCATTTTGCTTGATTTAATGATGCCTGGTATGGACGGATTCGGGTTTCTTCGTAAAATGAAGGAGACCGGGGGCTTGTCTATCCCAGTCATCGTCTGCTCAAATATTTCAGATGTTGATACGGTTAATAGGGCAATAAAAGATGGCGCAGAAGCGGTAATTCTTAAAGTTGATTATTCTGGAAAACAGTTGGTAGATAAGGTTAATTTTCTAGTTGATGAGTATAATCATAAAAAAGTTTATCAAAAACCTGCTTAGAATCTAGCGAATATTAAATGCTTTTTCCTAAAAAAGTCTTAAGGACTTTCCTTTTTCTGCCACTTGTGGTAGAATACGTCACATGTTAAAAATCAGATTACAGCGTACTGGACGCAAGAACGACCCACATTTCCGCTTAATTGTTACCGAAAGTACTCTTAAGCCAAAGACAACTCAGTTTGCTGAGATTGTCGGAACATATAACGTAAAAGCAGGTATCTTCGAAGCTAAGGCTGACCGTATTAAGCACTGGATGTCTGTTGGGGCACAAACTACTCCTACTGCATACAATCTTCTCGTTACTAAGGGAATTCTCTCCGGGAAGAAGCTTAATGTTCTTCCAAAGAAGACTCCTCAGAAGAAAGAAGTGAAGAAAGCATAAAACAGCTTTTAGCCCTTAGCTAAATACAATTCAAAAGCGACGCCATAGGCGTCGCTTTTGAATGTGAGCTAAAAGCTAATTGCTAAGAGCTAAAGACTACCCTGTGTGAATAACTTTCTCATACTTAAACAATACATTGATACACTGTTAGTATACAAACAATTACATATATGAAAGATCAAGAATTTGTCCAGTACGTTGTGGAAGCATTAGTAGATAATCCAGAGAAGGTGAAAGTAGAACGTAGAGTTGATGAAATGGGTGTACTTATCACTCTTGATGTGGATGCAGCTGATATGGGTAAGATTATCGGGCGTGATGGTGCAACAGCTAAAGCACTTCGAACGTTACTCCGTGTTGTTGGGATGAAGAATAACGCACGAGTGAATCTTAAGATTAATGAGCCAGAAGGAAGAGCATCATTTGGTGGACGTGAAGAGGAAGGGGTACAGTCCTATACGCCGAGGTATGATACGGCAGATGTGGATGCCGTAATGAACGACCTCAAGAACATCTAACACGCAAGCCTAAAATCACTTCGTCTTCGTTGTTGCAACTTCATTTTTGTCAGTCAACGTACTACTCGTATGTCTTCTTCCAAAAACTTGTTACGCCTAGAATCCAAAGCAATTTTTGACTACCGTGCCTGATGCAAGCTTGAAGTGTTGGTTTTTAATAAGATTGGAGCAAGTGGTACCTGACAGTACCACTTTGCTTAATTGCTACGAAATTGCTATACTGTCAAGTATGAAGAAACAGCAACCTGTACGATTCCACGTCGTAACTATATTCCCTAATATGCTCGACTCGTACTTTGCGGAGTCGATTATTTTTCGTGCGATTGAGAATAAGTTGATCGAGGTAACGACATACCCGCTTCGAGAATATACCAAGGATAAGCATAGACGAGTAGATGGTAAGCCTTACGGTGGAGGGCCAGGTATGGTGATGTGGGTAGATCCAATTATTAACTGTGTAGAAAAAATACAGAAGAAAATTGCTCTACGCAAGTCTACTAAAGTGCTTGTTGTAATCTTTAACGCTGGAGGAGAAATGTTTACCAATACGCTTGCTCAGACGACTGCGAAAAAATATACCGACATTATTTTTATTTGTGGTCGCTATGAGGGGGTAGATAGTAGAGTTAAAAAGATTCTTAAAGCCAAAGAATGGAGCATAGGAGAGTATGTGCTTACTGGAGGGGAATTACCTGCTATGGTGTGTATTGATGCTATCTCCCGCCAAATTAAAGGAGTACTTCATGATGAATTATCACTTGAAGAGAAACGTATCGCGTCCCATGAGATTTATGCCCGACCAGAAATCTACGAACATAATAAGAAAAAATACAAAGTCCCAGAAGTGCTACTCTCTGGTAATCATAAGTTGATTGATGAATATCGTTTAAAGCAGGAGAATAAAATTGGGAAAAAGAAAAATGTACTTAAAGATTAAAGTCATTCCTGATTCTAAAAAAGAAAAAGTGGAGAAATTAAAAGACGACGAGTATCGGATGTGGGTAAAAGTGCCAGCTGAAAATAACCTAGCTAACACTCGGGTGATAGAGCTATGTCGTGAGATGTTTCCAGACACTTCTATTCGTATTGTAAGTGGCCACCATTCACCGTCAAAGATACTTTCTATAAATTAGAGCCGATGACCAGAATCGAACTGGTGACCTATACGTTACGAGTGTATTGCTCTACCGTCTGAGCTACATCGGCAACAAATGAATAACTGGAGCCAAGAGCGGGAATCGAACCCGCGACCTCTTCCTTACCATGGAAGTGCTCTACCAACTGAGCTATCTTGGCATTTTTGGAAACGGTTGCCCTATTATAGCTAATGAGCCCTAATATTTCAATGGAAATTGAGAACGTACTATTTTGCAAATTAAGTCATGTTATGTTTGAGTTATACTCTTCTTAGAAGAAAGTAAAAGGTGTAAACTCTTGCAATCTTTATCTCAGAGTATGATTCCATTTCTAGAATACACCACCCTCCTCTTTCTTACAGTAGTAGTGCTACTTGGTAGTTTATATATCATATCGTCACTTATTTTATATATAAAAACAAAAGGTGGGCCGAGTGCACCGTTTATTCCATTATCACAAGAAGCATTAGAGTGTGTGACTAAGCAACTTGTTGTAAAGAAGAATGACGTTGTGTACGATTTAGGATGTGGTGATGGGAGAATTATTTTTGCGCTCGCGCGACATCACACGTTAGGGAGATTCATTGGTATCGAGAGAAATATGTTTGTATATTATCTAGCATGTTTACGTCAGAAACTTTTTTTACGAAAGGCAGAGCAGTCACGTGTGCGTATTATTCGTGCAGATATTCGTGATGAAAATATAAGCAACGCAACATATGTTATTACGTATTTACTTCCTGATGTATTAGATATGATTTTGCCAAAATTAAAAAAAGAATTAACAAAAGGCACACTTCTGTATTCAGTTGATTTTATGTTCAGTGATAAAGCACCAAAAGAAATAATTCCATTACATGGTAGCGCTTTAACATTAGCTAAACGTATCGTTGTGTATGAGTTTTAAGTACTATGTATAAAATAATACCCCGCACATGTAGTGACGGGGCATTTCGTATCAGTCTACGATAGGACGGAGTGCGTGTACGAGAATCTTTCGATGGAGATCTTTGATATCGTACCTATCGAAGCGGGCATTTTTTTCAGCAAAACTAATGATCTTTCTCGCCCCATGGAGGCGAGTGAAGATTTTTGTCGACCCTTCGTAGTGTTGATTGATTATTGAACTTACTGATGTGAGTTCACCGCATACCACTATTGGGGGGTTAGTGATACAAAGTTCTTTATCTAGATATTTTTGAATGACCGAAGAAGGGAAGAGACCATTCATCTTAAGATTGAGGTAGCCTAACTTACGAAGAACGAAATCCTCAAGTTGTTCACCTTCTCTTGGGTAACCCTCGGGTAGTCCCCACATGTTCATCTCAATTGTTTTTTCAGTGGTTTTGGTGATAACTGAAAGGGGTAATAATAACCCATCGTGTGGGTCATTGTATAACCCTAAAATAGAGACTTTACGTACTGTTTGGGTGGTTGTCATCTTCCTACTCTCCTCGTTTGAAGTACAAATTCTTTCCGTCTGTATACTACAATATATGTATAGAGCAGGTCAATAAAGTAAACGCAGCACTTTCTCTTTTGGTATACTTCTAGTATGGAACCCCTTGCCTCACTTCTTCGCCCAAAGTCCCTCGATGATTATATTGGTCAATCTCACCTTGTGGGGACTGGTAAGCCACTTAACTTGGCTATCTCTAAAAAGCACCCGTTCTCATTTATTCTTTGGGGCCCGCCAGGGACCGGGAAGACTTCTCTTGCTCGCATCTATGCAAAGGCACTAAACGCTGACTATCATGAGCTGTCAGCAGTTTCGTCTGGTAAAGAAGATATTAGAAGAATTGTTGATGGTGGGAATTTATTCGGTCCTAAAATTATTTTTCTTGACGAGATACATCGTTTTAATAAAGCGCAGCAAGATTTCTTATTACCGTATGTCGAAAATGGTCAACTTATTCTCATTGGAGCAACAACCGAGAATCCAAGTTTTGAAGTTATCCCGGCACTTCTTTCTCGAACACGAGTCTTTGTTCTTGAGCCACTCTCAGAAGATAATCTTCGTGAGATAATTAGAAGAGCTTCTAAAAAGAATCAAAAAGTAATTGATGAAGCAAGCGAGGACTGGCTCTTGCGAATGTCAGGAGGGGATGCACGACAGATGCTTGGGGTACTTGAACACACACTTGAACTTTATGGTGAAGTCTCGGTCAGGAATCTAGAAGCAACGCTTCAGTCATCTACACTTCGTTATGATAAAAAAGGTGAAGATCATTACAACACAATTAGTGCATTTATAAAAAGCATGCGCGCTTCTCAAGCAGACGCTGCGCTCTACTATCTTGCTCGAATGGTTGCATCCGGTGAAGATCCGAAGTTTATTGCGCGTCGTATGGTTATATTCGCTTCAGAAGATATTGGGCTAGCTGACCCTCAGGCGCTTATTCTTGCAAATGAAGTATTTAAGGCGGTTGAGACTATTGGGATTCCTGAGTGCGGGATTAACCTCGCTCACGGTGTTGCATATCTTTCTAAGGCTCCAAAAAATCGTAATGCGTATGATGCATACCTTTTGGCATTAACTGATGCCAAGAAACTCGGTAATTTGGCTATTCCAATGAAGCTACGAAATGCCGAGACAAAGTTAATGAAAGATATAGGTTATGGAGAAGGTTATGAATTATATGGTAATGAAGGATATCTACCTAAGGAGATAGAAAAGAGAAAATATCTTAGAGAGTAGAGGTTGTGGGGCCATATTTATAGCGTTTTTTGTCAATATAGACAGCTGACGGCATTTTGTGTAGTCTTATGTAAGAAGGTAGTTATGGGAGGATACATGGCAGAGTCAAAAGATCAGGTTGAGAAAAAGATCCCTTTTGTTCATTCATTGCTTCGAGCGCTCGGTGAACAAAAATTAACGCTCGTACAAGTGCACACCAATTACCGACGACTACGTCCTGGAAGATTGTTTGAAAAGCCGGCAGATATTCGTACTGTTGATGTGTACCTGAAAACACTCACTAATCATGAATATGTCAACCAAGAGATAGACACTTGGAGTGAAGGTGGATCAGCACAAGCGATTGTGTACTCGATTGCAAAAAAAGGTCGTGATTTTTTAAACGGCAAGAAGTAAAAGAAAGCCACCGTAACAGGTGGCTTTATTTTTTTTCAGAACTTTTTTTCATGATGAGTGATAAGTGTTGACCGTAGGATGTTTTAGAAAGTTTTGTTGCTGAATCCTGGAGTGTGTTATCGTCAATATATCCGTAACTATGTGCGATACTTTCAAGATTAGCAATAGGTAGCCCGGTTTCCTTTTGATTTTTTTGTACATAGAGCGCAGCCTCCATAAGTGAGTCATAGGTGCCAGTATCAAAATACTTCACATCTTCTGGTATTTTGCTTACCATAAGAGTGCCCGCATCGAGATATATTTTGTTAAGGTCAGTTACCTCAAGTTCTCCTCGTTCTGAAAGTGATATTGTTTTTGCAAATGCTGGAGCATTATGGTCATAAAAATAGATACCGGGGACTGCGTAGGG
>CAYOQQ010000023.1:0-12950 GCA_964406165.1 uncultured Candidatus Saccharibacteria bacterium | reverse complement strand
GGCAAATTAGTAAAACAACAGAAATCGAATGGGGGAATCAGATTCGCTCCTATGTGCTTCACCCGTATAAAATGGTAAAAGACCATAGAACTGATTATGAAACTAGTAATGTAGAAGCGGTGCTTGAGAAGGGGGAACTCGATGGGTTTATCGAGGCGGAGAAGGGGCTCTAGGGCAATGGTTAAATAGTTAATTGTTCAAGAAATAAGCCAAAGGCTTATTTCTGTGTGGTATTCCCTCACCGTTAACTATTAAGCAACAACCATCACTCTCAATTCACATTTGCTAAGGATGTTGCCATGCTATACTAACCCTATGCTTTACTTCGACAGAGTCTCAAAAGAATATGAGAATGGTACTAAGGTATTAAGTGACATCTCTCTCACCATCAATAAGGGTGAGCTCGTTTCTGTTGTAGGACACTCTGGTGCCGGAAAAACAACGCTCATAAAAATGCTACTTGCAGAAGAAGCACCAACTGAAGGTGTTGTATCATTTTACTCAGATGATATTCATAGTTTGCGTGGGAAAGAAATCACTAATTACCGACGTAAGGTTGGAGTTGTTTTCCAAGACTTTAGACTAATTCCCAATAAGACAGCATATGAAAATGTAGCGTTTGCGATGGAAGCAGCAGGACGTCACGATGATGAGATACGAGAGGATGTACCACACGTACTTGATCTTGTAGACCTTAAAGATAAGATGCACCACTTCCCACATCAATTATCAGGTGGAGAGCAGCAGCGTGTAGCTATTGCTCGAGCGATTATTAATCGCCCTGAGATTATTATTGCTGACGAGCCTACTGGAAACCTTGATCCACTTAACACCTACGACATCGTGCAGATTCTTAAGAAGATTAATGATCTCGGTACAACGGTCATTCTTACAACACACAATAAAGGAATAGTGGACAATCTTGGACGTCGTGTGATCACTATGGAAAATGGCCGTATCACTCGTGACCAAAAGTCAGGTAAATTTACAATGTAACATATGATGAAGACAGTACTCTGGAAAAGAACAATATTGGCAGGATTACGCGGATTTTATCGTAATCGCACTGTATCGCTCTCGTCAATTTTTATTCTTACAATTACACTCTCGATTGTAACTTCTTTTTATCTTTTTGGTGCTGTGTTTGACTACACACTTGAACAGGTGAAAGAAAAAGTGGATGTACGTGTTTACTTTACGACTGATGCAACAGAAGAGCAAGCTACTGAGGTGAAAGCTAAGTTACTTGGTCTTAGTGATGTAAAAACAGTTACCTATATTTCTAAAGAACAAGCGCTCGCTGATTTTAAGAAAAAACACGAAGGTGACCAGCTAACACTACAAGCGCTTGAAGAGTTGGGGAATAATCCATTTGGTGCATCTTTGTCTGTTATTGCGAAAGATACTTCTCGCTATGAAGCTATCGCTGATCAGTTAAGTGATGGATCAGGATTATTAGGAGATAATAAAGGAATTATTGATAAGGTTAATTACTATCAAATAAAGGACAGTATTGATAAGTTAAATAGTATTATTGGCTGGGTCAATACAGTCGGCTTCTGGCTTTCAATTGTGTTCGTGCTTATGAGTTGTATGATTGTGTACAATACTATTCGTCTAGCAATATTCGTGTACCGTGATGAAATCGCTGTGATGAAGCTTGTAGGTGCATCTAATATGTTCATACGTGGTCCATTTATAGTAGAAGCTCTTCTGTATTCAATCGTTGCAACAGCTATTACGCTTATTATTTTCTTCCCGGCTACAGTCTGGGTAACACGAAAGACAGTCTTCTTCTTCGAAGGGCTTAATATTAATTCTTTCTACACGGCGCACTTCTTTGAACTCACACTTACACTTCTTGTATTTGGTTCTGTGCTTACAGTCGTGTCATCATTTTTGGCTGTTAGGAAGTATCTTAAGATATAACTTACTGATTAAAAAAGAAAATTCTACCAGCTGCTACTGGTAGAATTTATTTTTTGTTTCGACGGTTTACTCCGTCAAACGTTCTAGGGGTTATCCTATCGCGCATTCTAGGCACCAGAGAGTCGATTGTATCGGAAAGATTCCGAGCAGCCATCTTCCTTCTTTCAGGTCCCGTGAAGTCAGGGTTAAACATTCTCTGACGTTGATTTTCTTTTTCCTGGAACTCTGTACAGGCAACAAAAGGGGTTGTGTGACCATCAAGTACATCAAAGTCACTTACTCTGCTCCATGTGATTTTTTTATCGTGTCGATCTTTGTGTCGACCGCAATGCTTACAAATAAGCAAAAAGTGCATGTTTTTATCTCCAATTTTTACTCCTACTCTTGATGATTCTAGCACGAGATACGTAAACGTATCACTAGTAGTGTGCAATTTTAAAATTATAACATTAATATAAATAAAGTCAAGTCTTCTGTATTTTAGATTTTCCGCTTACACTGCATTGTATCTGCGTTTGGCTAATAGCTACAAGCTAGGAGCTAAAAGCTGTCTTTATGCTTCAATCCACCGCTCTTCATATTCTCAAACTCGGCCACACAACATTCCTCACTGGAGCTGCTGGAGCTGGTAAAAGTTACGCACTTCGTGAGTACATTGTATATCTAAAGCGTCATGGTGTGAGGTACGCCGTTACTGCTTCAACTGGTATCGCTTCCACCCACATCAGTGGCATGACGATTCATTCGTGGAGTGGTATCGGCATTAAGCAAAAGTTGCACGCATATGACTTAGATGCACTTGAAGAAAAAGCTAATCTCTATAAGAGATGGAACGAAACACAGGTGCTTATCATTGATGAAGTATCGATGCTTCATGCTTCATTTGTAGATATGTTAGATAGAGTTGGTAAGCATATGAGGAGGAATGAGAAACCATTTGGAGGATTACAAGTTATTTTCACTGGTGACTTTTTTCAGCTTCCACCTGTGGTGCGTCATGGTGATGAGTATGAGAATAAAGAAGTATTTGCGTTTACTTCAAAGGCGTGGAAAGAAGCAAAGCCAGTGGTTTGTTATCTTACAGAACAATTTCGTCAGGATGATGATAAGTTAACATCAATTCTTAACGCTATTAGGTCTGGGGAAATAGAAGAGGGGCATTATGAGATGCTTCGTGATGCACATGAGCGACCTCATAAAGATGATCATATTAAGCTCTATACGCATAATGAAAATGTGGATGAGATAAATATGCAAGCTTTTAATAAAATGAAAGGCGAGGTAAGAACCTATCACATGATAACTAAAGGCAAGGCTCAGTTAGTTGGGTCACTTAAAAATAATTGTTTGGCAGACGAGGTGCTTCATCTAAAAATCGGTGCAAAAGTAATTTGTATCAAAAACGCTCAAGATAGAAGTTATGTGAACGGCTCGATGGGGGTAGTTATTAATTTCGATAATGAGGGGGCACCAATTGTTGAGCTTACTAACGGAAAGAAAATAACAGTAAAGGCTGACTCATGGAAGATTGAAGAGGATGGAAAAGTAAAAGCGGAACTCTCTCAGTTGCCTATTAAATTAGCTTGGGCTATTACGGTACATAAGAGTCAAGGGATGACACTCGATAAAGCAGAAATTGACCTCTCTAGATCATTTGCTTCTGGACAGGGGTATGTTGCTCTCTCGCGACTGAAGTCTCTTGAGGGTCTTCATCTTAAGGGGTTTAACCCGCAAGCACTTATGATAGCTGAACAGGTTCGTGAAGCTGACGCAATTTTTAGAGCTCGTAGTGAGCAAGCTGAGAATGCTATTGCTAAATATTCTGATGAACAAATCGGGAAGCTTCACAATAAGTTCTTAACAGAAAGTGGTGGCTCGCTCACTGAACTCGATGAGGTGGATACCGAAGAGGTGGAAGTAAAAGTTCCATCACACGATAGGACTAAGGAGATGCTGAAGGAAGGTCTCAGTCTTGTGGAGATTGCCGAAGTGCGCTCACTATCAGTAGACACTATCATCGGACATATCGAGAAGTTACTTGAACTAAAAGAAGAAGTAGAGCTTAAACATACGCTCCCACCTAAGAAACAAACAGACGCAATTAAAAAAGCATTTAAAGATTTAGACACACGTAAACTTACCCCTGTGTATGAACATCTTAAAGGTAAAAGTTCATACCAAGATATCAGGCTTGTCAGAGCACATCTTGCACTTTAATATTATAAGAAATTATTTTACTTTTGAAGAAGTACTTATGACTGCGTCAATAGTAGTTGTTCCAATGCCGACATGGACTACCATTGGAGACTCCGAAGGTGAGACTGTCGAAGGGGTAAAGTGTTGTTTTTTATAATACAAATATGATGCCACTATAACTAGACAGCAGATGATGATAATGACAGCGCTACGCATACTTGTTTGCATATATGGTAAGTATACAGGAAATATGATGATACTTTTAGTGCTTAGAGTTTTTCATAAGTTTCCTCCCGAAATGGAACTTATTCCAGATACGCTCATGGAAGTAGTATAAAAAGATACTGACAATATTTGAAATAACTACAATACCAAGAGTTAGTTCTGCTCGTTTGGTGATAGCAAATACTATAAGTAGGTCCATACTGACACTTAAGAGACGGTAACTTATTGCTTTTGCTAAAGAACGACTATGTTTTTCTGTATACGGCATCAGAGGAGTATACCACTAAGAAATGCTACACTTATACCCATGAAGACACTTTTTCATCCTGGTAGTGAGCGTGGCGGTGGCGAATATGGCTGGTTATCAACACGGTATAGTTTTAGTTTTAATACATGGTATGACAAATCGAAGATGGGGTTTGGAGCACTCCGGGTGCTTAATGATGATGTAATTGCAGCTGGGGAAGGATTTGGTCGTCATGGGCATCGTGACATGGAAATCATTACTATTGTGATGCATGGTGCAGTATCACATCAAGATAGTATGGGAAATGAGTATGTAGTCGGTGAAGGGGATGTGCAAGTTATGTCTGCAGGAACTGGGGTTATGCATGCGGAGAAGAATCATTCAGAGATAGAGGTGCTTGAGTTGTTCCAGATATGGATAGAACCAAAAGAGTTGTCGATTGCCCCGGCGTATGCAGAGAAGAACTTTGATTTTAAACGTGTTAGAAATAATGTGATTGAATTAGTTGGTGCGCAGTCACTTGTGATTAACCAAGACGCAACGATACTCTTTGGAAGTTTCTCAGAGGGTAACGAATATACATATCGATATACGCAAAGAGATAATGGTGTGTATGTTTTTGTTATTTCTGGATCACTTACAATAGGAGACCAGATTCTTCATGATAGGGATGCTCTTGGGATATGGGATACAGAAGAAGTAACAATCACCTCACAAGGAGAGGTAACTTTTTTGATAATTGAAGTACCGATGGTGTAACTTTAGAAAAAATATGGTGCAAAAACAAGTACACCGATTATTGCTGATGTGATTGCTGTTATTAGTACGGCTCCTGCTGCGACATCTTTTGTGTCACGAGCATATGGGTGATATTCAGGAGAGGTGAGATCTATATCAATTTCGATTGCGGTGTTGAATGCTTCTGCTGCGAGAACCAGCCCACCAGCAAATACTAGTGCAATCCAATCCATCTTTGTTATATGAAGATAAAGGCCAAGAGTAATGACACACCCTAGAATAAAAAGATGTATCCAAGCATTGTGAGTGCTTTTTATAAACACACTAATTCCACGCCAAGCGTGTGTGAAGCTCTTGGCACGTTTAATGAGAGAAAACTTCTTTGAGTCTAATATGTGTGTTTCCATGGGAAAAGTATACCAGAAAAGGTGATTATATAATTGTCCTTAAGAATGCTTGTTTTTCCGTTGACTGTGATACTATAAAGATACACCTGGAGGGCGTTTGAATATCCTCCATCTCTCGCGGAAACATTCTGCTTATATTGTTCAAATAGTTTTCAAACACAGTTTGTAAAATTACCTGCAAAATCTGGCGACTATATGTAACCGTTTTTGTTGTGAGTTAGTAGAGTTATCTCTCTAGGAGGTGGGCCTAACTATCAACGAGCTACGCTCACCTGCCAGGGAGGGAACAACTTTGAGGTATGTCAGTAAGTTGCTTAAGCTGCAGTATGAGGAATGAAGTAAGTAAATAAAAAATGGGTGGGGCGCGAAGCGCCCCACCCAGCTATGGAATTACCCAGAATTACCTCGAAAAGTGGAAGTAGTAATCCATACTTTTTTAACACGCTCAAACCCAACTTGAATTTCATAGTCAGGATCTAGCCATACAGCATTTATCTCTTGCACAATATCTTCAAGTGACATCCCCTCAAAAAGGAAAAACCATGCCTCTCTTCGTCTGATTCTTTTTCGATTACTGTTGGCGTACCCCTCAATAATTTTTGTAAGTAAAGGGGAACGAGGGTTCCAATCACCAAAAATTTCACAATCATCTTGGAACACCAAGATAATCTGGTCTGCAGGCATTACTTCATAGAGTGCATGCCAGGCAGTATGGCGAGATCTGAGTACTTTCGACCGGTTGCGCTTGTAGTTTGTCCCACCAAGATCTCGTGGTTTTCTATGGTGATCACAATAGTGATCACCTTCTTTAGGTACAAATGAAACGAAACTTTCCTGTTCAGTGCTCTGTTCATCTGTGAACATTACGGCTCCTTCTTGACGTGTACGATCTGCAGATATACTAGCACCTCACACCACTCGTCTCAACTTTACAGAATTGCACTTTTGTTATGCACAGAAAGAAATATCTCTAGAGTGCTACCATTTAGATAGTTATCATAATCTAGATGTATATGAAAAATACCATAGTTACAAAAATAGTGTTTTTAGGTGTAGTGTTAGCTTGTGTAGGAAGTTTCTCTCTTGTGTCTTCCGCTCATGCTGCTGACGAAAAAAAGGTTGCAAAGTTTATGCGTGACGGTACTGATATTACTGACGGTTACACAATTTCATCTGGTGTACTGACAACACGTAATGAAGCAGTTTCTGGTTGTATAAGTTCTATATATGACATATCTTCTGGCACTAATGAACAAACGTGTACCTGGGGGGATGAAATAATCTATCGATACCAACCCACAATTAAATTACCAACTACTGGTTCGAGTATCTATGGTGGGCCACTCAGATATATAGGTAATGTTAGTAGAAAGTTTGAAATGTCCGTAGATGGGAATCCTAGAATGTTGATGTATAGTACTAACGACATAGCAACTGCGTACTGTGTTCCTCCTGCAAGTAATAGAAGCGCTTCTCTTAAATGTACGTACGAAGGAAAAACATTTGTAGAAGGCATCGCAGATACGATTAAACCAGAGATGGCAATAACTGCAGACAAAGAATCAGTCCAGTATGGTGATGATGTCACGGTAAAGTGGACAATTAAAAACGCTACGCAGTGTTATGTAGAAAATACACTTATTGAGCCAAAACAGATTAACGCAGTTAATTATTACGACTACTCTTCCGGTGGGTCTAATTCAAAGAGATATACAAGAGTAACTGCACCGCTTACAGTGACACTTAGGTGTACTGATTTTCAAGGACAGTCACAATCAAAGTCAGTCACGGTACAGCTTGCTAAGGTCACTGACCCAATACCTCCAGTAACAAGTGATTATCTTTGCGTAAACATTACAAAAGACATTACTCTTAACACTACTGCTGACGAAGTCTATTCACTAGGTTCATATCTTTATGCTAAAGGGTATATGGAAACGAATCCAAGGACTAGAACACTTAATCAGGATATCGTAACAGGTATCAGTAAATTCCAGAGTATACAAAATATTTCAGAAAATGGTGCAATCGGTCCACAAACCCGTGAACGTCTTAAGGCACTATCCTGTACCAAAAAAATGACCATGCCTGCTCCAGGTACCTATAAGAGTCTCGTTGGGGAAGATGTGTTCCCTTCTATGATTGGCGCATATGAGCGAAAGAATGAAAAGATGAGTGTTGAAAAATGTGATATTGAAAATTGTATGTTAAGTACGAGAGCAACCTACAGTAACGGGGCAGAAACATTTTCAATTGATGCACAGCAATATGTAACAGATAGTAAAAAATCCATTGATACCTTAGTAAAAGAAATCGACCAACTAAAATCTTATGGGGCATATAGTGGAAACATTTGTTTTTTGATTAGTGGCCTTGTTTGTGTTACTCCAGACAGAAAAGCGGTAGTTAGTATTTCTAGTCAGACATACCTACTTAGTCCAGACGATTACCAGGTGTATAAAAATAATACAAGAAACTTAAGTGATCTTCCTGCAAAACAGCAAGCGTATATTGCTAATAGTCAGTTCATAAAAACAATACTCGATAAAATGTCTATTCCACTTGGAGAATGGATAATGTCATCTACTACTAAAAAAATGTACTCTGATTATTACGCAGAACAATCGTATTCAAGCAGGGACAGTGGTTGTGTTACCTTAACAAAGAGTTTAGCTGCTGGGCAGGAAAATAGCGAAGTGCTAGCATTGCAACAGTTCTTGTACGCAAGAGGGTATATGTCAGTTAAGCCTAATGGCTATTTCGGTCCTGGGACAGTTGCGGCACTAAAGAAGTTCCAAAGAGCTTATGGATTATCTGCTGTAGGGTCTGTAGGTCCTAGTACACGAACAAAAGTAAAATCACTCAGCTGTTCATCATCGTCTTCTCGTACAACTTCTGATCAGCCGTCTGATGTACGTAACGCATCACGTAATTCAGCTGTTAACACCATTCTTAATGCAGTTACACAGTACGCAGTAGATAATAATGGCATTTTGCCACAAGGTATTACTACTACACCAACAGAAATATGTGCAACAGGAGCAACTTCATGTAGTGGTATGGTTAATCTCAGCGTGCTTTCAGGTAATGGGAAATATGTAACAGCGATTCCGCGAGATCCACAAGTGACTTCAACCAAAGGCACTGCATATGTTATAAGTAAAAATAACTCAGGGCGAATAACAGTGTCTGCTCTCTATGCAGAGGGAGGGAAAGTTATTAGTGTCACCAGGTAGTACAGGGTTTGGGCGTGGTATTGACATATCGTTAATAAAGTAGTAGTTTAAGTATGGGAAAGTACTATTTTCACTTGAAAGGAGTGTCTTGATACAGAATTTTGATCAACTAACTGCGCTTACACAAAAAGTAAGAGAGGTGGTTGGGTCCGGTAATAAAGTTGCTGTTGTGGGTTGGATTGATTCCAACCACAGCGATTTTACAAGGTTAGTGAGTAGTGGTGCTATTCTTTTCTTTGAACACGGACCGACCACTTTACCACCAAGTGTGAGGTATGCCGTTTTTACACGGTTCACTAAGCACTCAACTTCGTTTAGATTGAAGGGGCAGATAGATACACACCCATTTGTTCTAGGGACTGGTCAAATACGACAAGTTCTTGAGTCATGCCGGGATGTACTGCTTGCCTGTCAGTCAAAAGAGGCATCAGGTGTTGCTGAAAAAGGTGTAAGTGTGAGCGGGTCAGATGAGATGCATGTTTCTGATGGCTTGCTTGATTTTTTAACTCAACCACAAACCAAGAAGGAAGAAGTCAAAAAAATGACAGAGTACGATATATTCAAGCAGCGTTTCCTCGCTGCTGCTTCATCAAATAACGGTCTTGTCGGCTGTCGTATGGTGAATGATCTCATCATCAAATCTGGTGTGAAAGAAAAAATCAAGCAGCTCGTCAGCCTCGGATGGGTTGAACCATTTATTGCTGAAAAGAAGACAAAAGTTGGTTGGTATAAGGCAGGTAAGCTCATGCTTCTCGAAACTAAGCCAGATACCCCACCACCACCTGAGAGTCCTGCGGCACGGATTGAGTATTTGATTGCTCAAAAACCGCAATTGATTGCTCAAAAGGAAGCCTTCGAGAAGCAAGTCGCAGAAATTAGTGGCAAGCTTGCGATGATTGAAGAAGCCGAAGCAATGCTAAGCAAGATTGGTACTGCGCTCCTCTAGAAGGAGCCGGTGTCTTGTACAGACCGCCCACTCGTGGGCGGTTTTTTCTTGTGTAGCTATTCACTACCGTGTCACACTATAGATGTTATTCTGTATAGGTATGAAACATTTCTATTTGTTATCTTTTATTCTCCTTTTTTCACTTTCTTTTACTGCTACAAATGTATCTGCATTAACGTGTACCACACTAACGAAATCTTTTTCACGTAGATCAGAAGGGGATCATGTTTTCTCACTTCAATACTTCCTTGCAGATACTGGTCACCTACTGGTTACACCAAATGGCTACTTCGGGCCGGCTACATTAGCAGCTGTAAAACGATTCCAGGTTTCTGTTGGGCTACCTCCGGTTGGTGCGGTTGGGCCAATGACAAGAAAAAAAATTAAAGATATAAGTTGTGTTACTAAAGTAACAGAGGATCAGGTGGCAGCAACATCTTCATCGGTCACTGTAGCTACAACAACTCAAAGTGTCGCAACGACTACGGTGAACACTCCCAAAAATGTAACTAGTACATCAACCACAACCACTACTCAACCTACGTTGGTAGTAGTGCAGGCACAAGATGATAGAGAAAATGCGCTCATTCGAAATGCAAAGCGTCAGAATGATATCAATAACCTTCATGTCGCACTTGGAAAGTTTATAGAGGATAATAACCTTGTCTTGCCATATGGTATAACAAGCAGACCAACAGAGTTATGTAGCACTACAGGATATTCTTGTTCAGGTAAGGTGGATTTAGGTAGTTCGCTCGGTAGATATATCTCACAGATACCAAAAGACCCGAAAGCAGCTGGTACAAATGGAACAGGCTATCTTATTAGTAAGAACTCAAATGATGTTATTACAATAAGTGCGCCTTATGCAGAAGAAGGGAAGGTGATAATGATGTCGAGGTAGGAGTGTGTACAGTTAAGTCATACTAAGATGGTACTATTAAAGTACTATCAATATAAAGGAGAAAATGTTGACAACTTTTATAATAGTAATCATTATGTTGCTATACTTTGTTCATAACAATATATACAATGCCTCCAGAAAAAAAAATAGAAGTTCCTCAGACTCAACCTATACAAAGCGCTCCACTTGCAAAACAGACCGTTTCTACACCGCCGACCCAAATCGCTCCTACAATAGTACTCGCACCTCCTCAGTCACACGGTAAGAGAAATATTTTGATTACGTTTGTGGTTCTCCTCATGTTTGCACTCATTGGTGTAGGAGGTTGGGTGTATTATCAAAACTCCCCACAAGGTATTCTTTCTTCACTTCTTAAAAGCGCCTCTACGGTAACGTCATATGAAGGAACTGTCACAGTTAAAGATTCTTCTAAAAGTATAACCACTGATGGGGTAATTACTGCTGATGTAACCAAAAAAACATCATGGATTAAGTTGCAACCGAATGAATCAAAAATGGAAACTGAAGTGATTTCGGTTGGAGATATATCCTATGTTAAAGTTTTTACAACAGATCCTGAAACTCTTAAAATAGTTAGACTACCAGATGCTTGGCAGATGATTGATACAAAAAGTACAAGTACTTCTTCAAATGGTATAAAAAATGAAACCGTAACAGAAATAACACAAGCAAACGATGCCTGGACGTTGCCAAAAAAAGAGGTGGTTGATGGTAAGGAGTTCTATACTATTTCTCTTACAAAACAACTTTCTCCAGAAAGTGTAATAGTAAAGGAAATGAGTTTTGACGCTGCTACAAAAATGATACATTCTCTTACGATAACAAACGGAGAATTTATTACGCACATAGCTATTACTAAAGTTAATACTAATCCTAGTATCGAGGCACCAAAAAACTTTCTTACCCAGGAAGAATGGGGTCGAGAATTATTTATTGGGGTCCTTCCAAAAGTAAAAATTGATACTATTCTCATCTTTCGAATGAAAGGTGTACCTGAGGAAGAGACTGAGATTACAAAAAAAGCAATCTCTGAATACTATGGCGTAGATGCTCTCATCTCTCCTATTGTTTTGGACCAATTGCCTAAAACTGAAGCTTGGTACAGCAACGAAAGAAAACAGTACGACGAAAACATGATGCTCGGGTATATGCTTACCTGGTTTAAGGAAAGCGCATCATCCACCCGTGGAATTTTGTTAACCTCAGATGATATGTATTCAAAGAAATCAGCATCATCTACGTACACTATGAGTAGAGCACTCGCTAACAGTAACAGTATTGTTGTCTCTACTTCACGTATGCGTGCTAATAATGCGTCTACTTCTGAAGCTAAAAAACAATTACTAGAAGACAGATTAACAAAGACAGTCGTTCGCTCTCTCGGGGAGAGTGTCTTGCTTACGTTATCAAGTGATGCTGCAAAAAAAGAATGTATATTTTATCAAGCTTCAACTGTAGAAGAGTTAGATAAGGTTGGGAAGGATGCATGCCCAATTGCAAAAAAGGGGATACCAATGTTGTTTGGGAAGAAGGAGTAGAGGGGAAAAGTTGCTATCGTTTAATGTGTGAAAATAAAGTCTAAGCGATTTTATACTATTTTGTATAAGGACCGCTGCGCTCACAAAAACTAAAATCTGCTGGGGTGCAAGGGCTCGGTCACAAAACTGCCTCGCTTCGCTCGAAGCATTTTCGCGACCCCGTATTCGAGCCCTTACGCACATGAAGCAGTTCATGTGCTGTACCCCAGCCACACGAAACAACAGAAGTATGCTTCGCATGCTTTAAATATGTGTGGCTGGGGTACAAGGGCTCGAACCTCGATTAACAGTTCCAGAAACTGCTGTCCTACCATTAGACGATACCCCAATTTGTTTAAATACACCTATTTGTCATCATTCAGTTCGTAATAAATAATATATTTATCCGGTACTGCGTCTCCAACAGATTGAGTACAATCTAAGGAAACGGGAGCATTAGACGATACCTCAAGAGGCAGCCTTTAGCTTGTAGCCTTTAGCCAATACTAAATACAAAATTTTTGTATGCTAGTTTGCTGTGTTGAAATACTACCATAAAGTGCGTAATTTTTCCATTGTGTAAT
>CAYOQQ010000022.1:3763-14823 GCA_964406165.1 uncultured Candidatus Saccharibacteria bacterium | reverse complement strand
AGCTCACGCACCTTGGGTAAGGTTGCGCGAGCTTTTAGTTAAAAAATCACTCGAGGTATTGCTTTTGTACATACATTGTATCACATTTTTAACGTCAACAAAATTAGTCAAATTAATACAAGTTTATTGTTTTATATGGTTTAAATAGAAAATATCAAAAAATCTTTCTCATATTCCTGCTAATTTTTCTAATCGAGAATGGTTATTTTAAAATCCTCGCTGGCATTAATTAATTTTAATTTTCCATAACTGAAGATATATAAGAAGATGTAAGTATATGAAGAATAGTGACATGTGAGTGTAACTTTATGGTTAAAAAAGTGTCACTTTTGTCACTTTTTAATGAGCGCACGAGAAGGGTCAAACTGATATACCAAAAATCACCAAACGGACCTTGTGGGGTAAGGAAGTCAAAAGGTCGTGTCACGTTTCGGGGCACAAATATTAAAAAGCGAAGTCATGTGACTTCGCTTTTTAATATTTGTGCCCCCAGAGAAAGCCAACTGCTTGGCTTTCGTAAGGGATCGAATACGGGGTCGCGAAACCACTTCAAGCGCAGCGAGGAGTTTTGTGACCGATCCCTTCTGTTGAATTGAATGAGGTTTGTCAGCGAGAAAAAAAATTAAAAAAATACCCTTCTGGAAATTATGAGCAACCCACGCAAAGTGTGATTGGCGCAATTAGTAACTTGTGACCACAAGTGCCCCCAAGAATACATGACCTTAGTCACGTACATAAACAAAAATCCCCGCATTCACGTGCGAGGACCTCCAAACAACCTATGGTTCAATTTTATCCATCTCTCTCCATCTTTTTTTAAGCAACTGCGTGCGTCTGTGTTGCTCTGCAACCTGTTCTTCGGTCAGGTAGACACTTTGCATCCTACCACCAACGATTCGAATCCTTTCCACCTTCCCATCATTTGGACACGTAATAGGGAGCGGTTTCCTTTCTAAGAGCTTAAGACCCATGTTATTTCTCCTTAAAAAAGTTCTACTGCAGGCAAATATATCAAATTTCACTTCAGTTTACCACCTCCGACCTATCCCTGCTTCTCCGCAAGCAACTTTTTAAGCGAAGAACCAACTAATGAGGAAGCAATATAATACGAAACTGCAACTGTAACTACTAAAATACCTAGACTAATATATATCGGGGTCACTGCAAATGAAAATAGTGCAAATGAAAATACAAACACATTAAGTGTGTATGCAAGCACATGTGCAATTGCATACGAAATAAATGAAGCTATCAAAATAAGTATTCCAGCTTCAGCAATAAAAAGATAGGTGGTTTTACTTTTTGTTAATCCAAAAACTCTCAGGACAAGCACATCAGTTTTTCTTTCATATAATGACTGCCCTGTCATTACAAGAACTAACATAAGACCAAGAACTATACTTGGAATACCGACAACCTTAACTACAAGAAGAACAGTTGTAAGAAGCGCATTTACTGTTTCAAGGATTTTACCAGTTTGTATCGGAATAATATTTGGATATATTCCACCTAATTCATTCTCAAGCTTTGTAATCGCATCTTTATTTTCATCAACTGTTCCAAAATATGACGCTGGAAATTTTTCAAGTACATCAGGTGAGAACACCATATAGAAAAATGGCGTTCCTCTAGATTTATCTGCTTCATGGATACTTGTTATCTTTGCTTTAACAATAAGACCTTGAATAAAAATACTTACCTCGTCCCCAACGCTCACACCACCGATATCTTCAGCAAACGACTTTTCAAACGAAACAGAGTCAGTGGACTTACTTGCGCCGTGCCAAACACCTTCTATCACTTTTTCACCGTCTATGAGGCCTGATCTGTATGTTAGATTAAATTCTCTTCGAATGCTTCCATTTGCAGACATTGCCACATCTCGATTGTTTATCTTTACGATTCTTCCACGAATTACTGGATATTCCTTAAAAGTCATTCCTGCTAATTCTTTTACCTTTGGAAGTTGTGACGTTGTAATATCTACTAAATATAACTTTGGTGCTGATTGTGTGATTGAACTATCGAGATTATACACAATATTCTTCTCGATGGCCGAAATAATAAATACTCCAGATAAGGCAGTCATAATAGCAGCAGAAGTAACAATGGTTTCAAGTCCCCGCCATTTAAGGAATGAAATAATACTTGAAAACATGAACGTACATCTCTCACGTTTAACATACAAGTATGAAACGAGACCGTAAGCGATGGCCATAAATAGCACGAAAAGAAATATAACTCCTACGATACTATATAAAACTAACTGTACATTCTTTGTAAGACCATAAAGCACTATCCCTAAGAATAAAGGTAGTGGAGTGTATGCAAGAAAACTAAATAACACCCTTCTTTTTTGACTAGTGACAGCAATACTTGAAAGTAACTGCTTTGGCTCAACATACTTAAGAGAACTAAAAAATGGAATGGATGCAATTATAATAAGAATTAGACCACTTACTCCTCCAAGAAGAGCCGTCTCAATAACTGAACTCCTCGGAATAACCCCTTCTACATATTTTGATAGCTCTGGTAAAAATAAATTAGCAGAGTAAGCCCCGAGAGCTGACCCACAAACCCCCGCAATTAACCCAATCGCACCAAGCACAACAGAATAGATACTTTGTATTTGCTGATTAGTTGCCCCAAATGTCTTCATTAATGCAATTGTTTTTTTGAAGCGTGAGAGGATGTAGGTGAGATTCGCACCGATATTAACCGCAACCAAGAATAACGCAATAGCAACGACAATTCCTGCAAAACTTTTTACTGAGGACAACCCCCTCACAAGATTATTCGGTCCGTCACGCGCATCATCAAAACGTAACTTATTTTCTTTTGCATATGTCTTAGCAACTTGTATATCATTATCTGTCAGCGAGAGGCCCTCACCTTTTCTAACCTGCACTTTATACGAAACCCTACTTTGCGACAAATTTACTCCCGTACGAAAAATATCCTCCTTAGCTATAATAACTTTTGGAACAAATGAAATACCAACTGAAACAGCGTCCGGCTCTTTAAGGAGAGTCCCTGCGATTATAAATGTACTTGTTCCTAAAGACACCTTATCTCCGACAGAAAGTTTTATTCTATCTAAAAATGATTGATCAACATATATTTTAAAATCTCCCGGAGAATAGACACCACCATTTTCTACTAAAGTCACATCTCCATATAAAGGAAATTCATTGTCGACCGCTCGTACTGCTGCTGGGACAGTAGAAGAACCTGTTGCGCTTCTAAACACCACTTGTACTCCAAGTTCACTAATAACCGTATGCCCGCTTTTTTGAAGAGAACTAAAATATGCATTAGAAGTATCAATTTCATTTGCGCCACTAAATACCATATCACCACCAACAAGAACTCTACCCTGCTCAGTAAAAAAAATATGTAAACTTTTTGACGCGGAAATGATCGCTCCAAACAAAAAAGCTCCGATTAACAGACTAAAAAAAGTTAGAAAAAGATACTTATACGAACGCTTAAAGATAATGATGACAAAATTAAAAATCATTTTTGTTAGGTAGTAAATGCAGTTCCCCATCCCTTATTTCGTAAATTGCATCCATTTGCTTTGCAATGTTCATGTCATGTGTAATCACAATAAATGTTTTTTTGTTTTCTTTAATTGTCGACAGAAATAGATCTAATATTTTTTTACCAGTTACTGCATCTAAGTTACCAGTTGGTTCGTCAGCAAATATGAGCTCACTCCCAGAAGCCAAAGCTCGAGCGATTGCGATACGTTGCTGCTCTCCACCAGATAGAGTTGACGGCATGTTATGTTTTCGGTGAGTAAGTCCAATATCCCGGAACAGGTCGTCGACCTTTAATTTATTAACTTCATTTCGGATCGAAAGTGGCAACATAACATTTTCATACGCTGTAAAAAACTGCACAAGTTCAAATGCCTGAAATACAATACTCATTTTCTTATTACGAAACAGTGCAAGCTCTTTCTCATCTAGAGTAGCAATATCAACCCCGTCAATAATAACCTCTCCAGTAGTAGGTTTATCTAAACCAGCAAGGATGGATAAGAGGGTAGATTTACCAGATCCTGACGGACCGATAATAGCTATGCGCTTACCTGTTTCAATGGATAGATTAATATCTTTAAGGATAACAACTTTATTTTCACCATCGGTAAATGTCTTAGAAACGTGCTTTGCAATAATCATATGTAAGAGTGGTATTTTGATTATACAGTATTACATTGAGTGTTACGAAGTGCTCCCTATTAGGGGTAAAATGTCATGTCTTATGTGTAAAAACCTTTCAGGGCTATGGTATAGTAAAATCATGTCACATTCTTTACTTAAAGACCTCCCTTTAAAAGTAGTTTTTGGTTTACTTCTTTTAATTCTCGTAGGGTTTGGTGTCTATACAATCGAAACAAGAGATAAAAAGGAGGCAGATGATACGCCTCTAGCTTTAACCGAAAAGAGTAGAGAGGAATCATTTATGATTGTTGCATATGGCGACTCCCTCACCGCAGGATACGGCAACTCACTTGAAGAAAGCTACCCTGCACTTCTTCAAGAATACCTACAAAAGCAAAATAAAAATGTCACAATACTTAATATGGGAGTATCTGGGGAAACAACAAGCGGAAGCTTAGACAGAATTGATTTTATTCTCTCACAGAAACCATCTCTTGTACTCTTAGGAACAGGTGCTAACGACATGCTCAGATCCACTTCACCACAATTAGTGGAAACAAACTTGAGAAAAATTCTAGACAGGTTAAAACAAGAAAAAGTGCCAGTCATTCTCTTAGGTATGAAATCTGTAGCAAGTAATGGTTCTGTTTACCAAAAAGAATTCGATGCTATCTATCCTTCTCTGGCAAAAGAATACTCACTTGCATTTGTACCATTTTTCTTAGAAGGTGTAGCTCTACAGCCTGAACTTAACAACAGTGATGGTATTCACCCCAACAAAGCTGGTTATGAAAAAATTATTAAAGATACTATTCTTCCAATACTTTTACCTATACTTATAAGCAAAGGAATATAAATATGAGGAACATTATTGTCATGATCACAATTGTTACCTGTGTGTGAGTATCGTTTACACTCTCATTTGAGTGCTATACTTTTCACATGCCCCGCTTACAACTGATTCTCCTCGTCATCATCATTATCTTAGGTGGTGTGTTTGGTGGTGTACTTTATCGAAATAAACACCAAGCACCAGTTGTAGAGATGTGTCCAACGGACGTCATGAATTGCCCTGACGGTAGTACTGTACCTCGCAGTGGACCAAACTGTGAGTTCGGTATTTGCAAGCAGGAACTTCCAAGTTATATGGAACCCCTTGAAAGTGAAGTGGCAACCACAAGTACATCCACCACTCAAGTATCTACTGTTTCAACAAATAATACACAGTCTCCTGTTGCCACTCCAAAAAAGACTGTTGTTAAAAAAGTTACAGACAGTGTTGCTTCTGTTATAAAGAAAGTTGAAATTATTTTTACCAATGAACCTAAGAAAGAAACAGTAGCTGTACAACAAACAACACAAACCTCTAAGCAGACACCAACTTCAGAAAAAAACGCACTCTTTAATGAGACTCGCTATACAGTTAAAAATGGATCTATAGTTGATGACAAAGGGAACATCATTTACACATTCCCTCCCACTTCAACAAACGCCACAGGTTGGACAACACATGTTGTAAACGTAGTGCCAACGAACTCAATTGCAGCGATTATAAATAGTATTCCGATTGTAGGTGCGCCTGGACAGTTCTATCTTAGCGAGAACTCACTTGGTAACGTAGAAAAGTGTGAATTTACAAATAAGGTATATATATTGGACACAAAAACTGGTTCAAAGGTTTTGATGTATGAAGAAAACAGTAACACTGTCGGAGCCAACATTGCACGATCTTGTACGAGCGAACTCTATCTTCTTGCAACCGAAGGTGAGAAACTTATCCTAAAATCTCACACTGTAGGCACAGGAACAACATGTGAAAGTACTTGGAGTGAGCCTGATCAAACGTGGTACTTAGATGTAACAAAACTTGATAAAGGGCTCCGTCGCTATATTATTTCTGCAACACTTTATTATAAAACTGAAGCTGAGGAAAAAGCCTGCCGAACGCAGTATGAATCAACATCAACCCCGGTTGATACTCTTGGGGGATAAGACAGAATTATCCGTTTTAAAATTAAATAGACAGTATTATTTTCTCAAGCTCAACAAATAAATCTTTTTGGCCACGGTGCGCTAAAATACTTGAACGTACAAGTTCTCCTCCAATCCGTTCACACTCGTTGTCGTTAAAGAGTGAGCGCTTACCTTCCTTTACCTTAACCCATTCCGTTTGGAACTTCCACCAGAGCGCCCCCTGTATAGCCTCAGCATTATCAGGCTTTTTAATATTCATAAAATCCACCCACGCTTGCTTCTTGTCGCGTGCAATAAATGAATCACAAAGCGCAAACACACTTGTATCCTTTAATTTCTCTTCACGTGCATCAAATAATTTCTTAGAAACTTTTTGTAAACGATTCACCAGATGAACATCAGCGAATGGCTCATCAACAATAAAAATATTCACCGATAGACTCATTGCGTCCATTAATCGCTTAAGCTCTTCTTTAGAAGAAGCATTTTCTCCGAGCTGAATACACACCACAATCACCGGATCACCAAACAGACTCGTTGCATCAATAAGTGCCTCAAGTTCTCCTATCTGCTCACTGTAGATATGGTGCATCGCCCCCCCAAGAGCTTTAATCTCTTTGTTCCCCTTTTCGCGTAGTCCGTAGTGTGTTCCAACAATAGAATAAATCATACAACCAATTATATCACTTCAAGATTTTTACCAAGCGACTTTGAGACGACTAATGGAATGTCAGTTAGTCCACGCTTCTTAAGTACGTTTTCTAAAATTTTCACAAGCTCATCTGCAACCTCTTCTCCCAACTCTTTATCTATTTCAAAAATAAGTTCATCATGTATCTGAAGCAAAAGGTCAGCCTTGCCAGTAAGTAACTTTTCCTTAAAATAGTGCGTTGCATCAATCATCGCAAGCTTCACAATATCGGCACTCGTTCCTTGTATCGGCGCATTCATTGCCATACGCTCACCTTGTGCACGGAGAAACGGCAATGGACTCTTAAGTAATGGCACGTGCGTACGACGTCCGAGAAGTGTTGTTGTGTATCCATGCTTCCATGCGTCTGCTTTTATCTCTTCTAGGAATTCCATCAATCTCACAAAAGTAGACTTATACTGATCGAAAAATTCCTGGGCTTCTTTTCGTTCAACCCCCATCCCTTCTTTAAGTGCAGTCACCCCCATACCGTAGAGAATACCGAAGTTAATTGCTTTTGCTTTTCTTCTCATATCAGAAGTCACATCCTTTTCATCTACCCCAAACACTCTCGCTGCAGTACCTGTGTGAACATCAATTCCTTTCTTAAAAATATCAACCAAGTTCTCATCTCCTGAAAGGATAGCTGCAGCACGAAGATCAATCTGTGCATAGTCACAAGAAAGTAGCACCTTACCTTTACTTGCAATGAACGCTCCACGAACTTTTTGGCCGAGCACACTTTTAACAGGTAAATTCTGGAGGTTAGGATCTTCACATGCGAATCTCCCGGTGCCTGCCCCTGTCTGGATATAGTGTGCATGAATCTTCCCATCTTCTTTTACAAACGATGGCAAGAGATCGACATAGGTTGAAAGTAATTTTGTGAGTTCACGATACTCGAGAATAAGTGGAACTATTTCATGTTCATCTTGTATCTTCTCAAGCTCAGTCACATTAGTACTCTTTTGGCCTGTCTTTGTTTTTTTAATCTTACTTCCAAGCCCCATCTTTTCATAGAGCACATCACCCAATTGTTTCGGTGAAGCTACATTAAATTCTACCCCAGCGAGCTTGTGTATTTTTTCTTCGAGCACCTTTACTTGTCCGTGGAGATCTTTACTCATAGTACTCAACTTCTCCACATCAAGAGTAATACCCACTCGTTGCATCTCCTCTAAGATACCAATGATTGGTTTTTCTACGGTTGTGAAAAGTTCCAGTAAGCCCTCTTTTTCTAATTCTTTCGTGAGTGACTCTTTTACTTTTTCTACAGTGCTTTCTTTTGCAACATTTTGAATATCTATAAAGTGTGCATTAGTCATCTCACTATGTAATAGATGTGTCATGACACGCATCTCCTCTAGATCATGTAACGCAACTGACACCTCTTCTTCTTTTGTTTCTTCTTCACCTTTTACGATATGAAGTCTATTACGAAGTGACCTAAATTCATACAAGTCACACATCTCTTGATACTTCTCGATACTTAACATATCCTTCCACATTTTTTCTGGTTCTACATACACCGATGTCGCATCACGTCTAATAGTAGCGAGCGTCTTAGAAAAAAGTGCATCCTCCTCACCTTCTTCAAGAAGTTTCACAACACGCTCCTTAAACCCAGCGTCTAGAAGTGTTTGTCTATCTTTCTTAAGTTCTACATACATATTCTCAATCGTGCCATATCGCTTGATGAGTTCTGTTGCTGTCTTATCTCCAATTCCTTTGATACCGATAATATTATCTGAAGTATCCCCTGAAAGACCTTTATAGTCGGGTATGTGCTCTGGACCAAAGCCAAACCTATCGATGATTGTTTGAGAATTAAAGAGCGCAGCTTCATTAGCTTTCTTAAGCGTGTACACCGTTACGATATCTCCATCAATAAGTTGAAACGTATCCATATCACCACTTGCGATAATCACACGAGTGTTCGGCTGCTTCTTAAGCTGCTCAGCAAGTGTGCCAAGTAAGTCATCAGCTTCGAACCCCTCTTCTTTGTACACTGGAATTGCGAGTGCGTCACATAAAGCATATGCCTCTTGGATCTGTGTGATAAGTGCATCATCAGTCTTTGATCTCCCTGCTTTGTACCCATCATAACTAATATGCCGAAATGTTGGCTTAGGTAAATCAAAACAAGCCGCGATGTAATCCGGCTTAATATCTTCATAGATGCGGAGCACCATCATGATGAACCCATAGAGTGCCCCAGTTGGTTTACCATCACGTGTTGCGAACCCTTGCATCGCATGGTATCCACGATGAAGGATGGCGTGTGCATCAAGAAGCACAATTGTCTTTAGTTTACTTTTAATCATGGAAGGAAAAATGAGTCTCGGAAATTCGAGCTTGTAGGAATAGCATGCTTAATCGATGAGGAAGAATTACCAAGATGAGTATTTGTGTAATTAATCATTACCTCTCGTGTTTCATCATCTACAACACTAAAAGCAATAGTCATATCTTCATTAATGGCTCCAGAGAGTTTAGACGGCCATTCAACAACAATAAGTGTGTCATGCTTATCAAGATCTTTATCTAACTTAAGCACCTTTACTTCTTCTGGTGAGTCAAAACGGTACGCATCGATATGAATAAGTTTCTTGAAAAAATCATGCTCACCTTTGTATTCTTTTTTAAGAATAAATGTTGGACTATGAACTTCTTCTTTATCTACACCAAGAACTGTCGCCAACTCTTTAGTGAAGGTTGTCTTCCCTGCCCCTAAGTCACCTTCTAAGAACAACACTTTCGCAGACGTAGAATACGAGGAAGCGAGGGTGTCCACTACCTTCTTAGCAATATCTGCTAAATCTCTCTCTGTTACCATAAACGGCTCTTTCATGTACCAATAATACCACATAAATAGACTGTAGACCGTAGACTTAAAACTGTAGTGGAATACGAAAAGCACCGCCCTTCGGGCGGCGCTTTTCTAACCTATTGGCTCACATAAGGCATTAACTTTATGAGCTATCTTAGTGTTTATGTTGATCTTCATCTTCTTTATATGAAGCGTAGACACTACGTCCAAGAATAAAGATGATAAAGAGTATTGCAAGGAGTGCAAGCCATTCAATAAGACTGTTTGGCATGAATCCTCGCTCACTTGATGCACCAATTACTTTCTTCGCACCAGTATCTTGATTAGAGATAACTTGGGCTGGAGTTATTGAACCAACAACATATGCAGTAACTTCATCTTGAGTATGTGTACCTGGAACGGTATACATTGCATAGACATTCGTTACGATTGTTTTTCCAATAGGAGCATCCTTCTGAACATTAGCAGTAATCATGATGACACCTTCAGTATATGGATCAATCATGTCCTGACTAAGCGTAAGTGTACGTGTAGTCATATCATAATTACCAGCTGTTGCGCCTGCGAACACAATTTCTTGTGGAAGTGTTACCTTAAGTATCACCCCTGTTACACGAGCATCCGCAAGATTCTTGTAGGTTACTTTATAACGTACAACCTCACCACTTGAAAGTGATCCATCAACTTTTTCTACCTGCACAGCAAGAAGTTTTTCTCCCTGATTAAGTAATGACGCTGATGAAGTACTCTTAGTGTTAACTGTTGAACCATCTGAACAAGTAATGACAGTTGTAGGCTTCTTAGTTATTGTAGTAGTAACTGGCTTTTTAACAACAGGCTTTACGTACGTAACAACTGTTGATTTAGTCATGAAACTCACTATTTCACCCTTAACTAGACCATACTGATTCTGCATCACAGCACGACAGAAGTATCTTGTAGAAGGCTTAAGGTTAACGAGAACATTAGAGAACGGTGCAGTATTAGCAGATCCAATGTTTGCTGAAGCTGTTGTTCTTCCAAGAGCAGAAGTCTCACCATATTCGAACCATCCAGTAGATTGTGCGTTATTAGCAATGAGACCGATTCCGTTACAACGTCCACTTGTCTTACTAATTTCTGTAGCAACACTCGTTACCACATTATTAAACTTAACAACTTGTGGAGGAATGTATATAGGGGTAGTTCCGTAACATACTTGGTTCACAGGAATACTAGTACCATTAGGACACACTTTATACTGTGCAGGACAAACTGCAGATGTAGGAATTGTAGACCCATCCCAACATGTTTGATAGTAAGATGTAGGGAGATTAGTTGTACGAATACATGTACCATTTACTGGCACAAATCCATCTGAACAAATTACATTAGTAACCGTAGGGATAGTGTTTGT
>CAYOQQ010000022.1:0-3663 GCA_964406165.1 uncultured Candidatus Saccharibacteria bacterium | reverse complement strand
CAAAGAATAGTGTTACCTGTAGTAATAGTCGTGAACCCTGTACTTACCGGTGTAGAGATTGTTGTAACAGGAGTACCGTATACAGTTGGGTTAGTTACAACATTTGCGTTTACATAGTTGTTTGTTGAACCAGTTACGTAGTTATTGGTAGATCCAGTAACATAATTATTAGCTGAACCTGTTACATAGTTGTTTGTTGAACCGTTACTATATGAAGTGTTTGCATATCCACTATCAATCACTGAACCTACGTAGTTAGTGTTATATGAGGTGTTTGCATATCCAGAATCAACAGTTGAACCAACATAATTAGTGTTATATGAAGTTCCAGCATAGCCTGAGTTTACGGTAGGGTTAACAATACCACTACTATATGATGTGTTTGCATAACCACTATCTACAGTACCTGTGTAGTTTGTATTATATGAGGTACCCGCATATCCTGAATTAAGAGTTGTACCAACATAACCAGTGTTATATGTAGCTCCGGTATAATCAGAGTTTACAGTTGAACCGACGTAGTTAGTGTTATATGTAGTCCCTGTATAGCCACTATCAATAGTAGTGCCTACATATCCTGTATTGTATGAAGTTCCAGCGTAACCTGAGTCAACGGTTGTACCTACATAACCAGTGTTATATGTGGTCCCTGTATAACCTGTATCGTATGAAGTGCCAACATAGCCTGTATTGTATGTTGTACCAACATAACCAGTGTCGTAAGAAGTACCCACATAACCTGTGTCATATGTTGTACCAATGTAACTCTGGTCGTATGAACTGCCGATGTAGCTAGTAGCTTGGGCAAGTGCTATACCAACGTTACCTGAAAATACAAAACCAATCATAATGATCGCTGTTGTATATTGTGTAATAATTTTTTTCATAGATATGTAAGACTTTTTTAATAAAATTCTATTTTACTATTATACTACCTTATGAACTAAATGTCAAGTACTTTTCCTTACATTTCTTGACAGAGTCACCTTTTATATTAAAAGAAAAAGGCCACCGAGTTGGTGGCCTACCTACCCTTTTGACAGGGTTAGGATTTTTTGGTTTGGGGCTTGGGGGCCCCAAGAACGAGCTGATATGCCCGTTGTTGTTTCCAGTCATCGCAGGTGACATTGTCCGGAAGAACAGACGCCGGGATCTCAGCAATTACCGCATGCGGGGGGAGCGACTTGGTCGACTCTTCCAACTTGGCAAGGAAAGCTTTCGCCTCCTTACTGTTCGGGTTTTTGCCAATAGCGTCCTGGGCACGCTTGAGATCGACCTGAGCCGAAATCAAACGCGCGGTTCCATCCGACTGAAGCGTGCACATCTCGGCAAGAATCAACTTGCCGCCGTTACGCGTTGCGTCCACAACAGTGCCGCCAGATGGAGCACCCGGGGGGGCAGTGGTGGAACCACCGCTTCCGGGGCCGCCGACAATAGCGTTGATGTTGACCGGTTGGCCAACAGTCTGCTTGAAGGCAATGAATGCCGACAAGAGGACGAGGACACCGAGCAGTGCAGCCACGACCCAAAGGGCGGGGCCACCCTGCTTGACGACCACCGGGGCGGCCGCTTGTGCTGGCGCCTGGACATGAGCCACAGGTGCCGATGCGGCAGGCGGTGGCAACTGCGGGGGTTGGCCGGGTTGCTCGGGAGGCACTGCGGATGCAGAGTTTTGGTCAGACATTGAATTTTCTCCTTGAGTTGTTGGTTGAAAATCAGCCGGTGACAAGCTTGGTAGCTTGCTCGTTCCGCCATGCATCACAGGATTGACCCTGTGCAGGGGTGCCCTTCACGATGGAAGTTCCACGCTTGGGCACATCCTTGAAACCCTCGAAAGAGAGCTTGCCGTCGGCGAGCAGTTCGCACTGCACGCCGGCCACGAGGCCGAGTTCTGCTGCCTTGGTTTTACGCCAAGAGTCGCAGGTCTCGTTCGGTGCGAGTCGCGCCCGGTTCACGGACGCAACCACAGGACCTTTCTCGTGCTTCAACAGTTGGCAGATTTCGACCTGCGCGAATGCAGAGGACGAGAGAGCCATGGCCGCAAGGGCCAGAATCAGGGAAATGAGTTTCTTCATTGATGAGCGCCTCCTTTAGACGCTTGGCTATTGCTAGCCGTTGATGATTGGAAAAAGTGAAAGAACTACGGATTGCTCAAGAGTTTTACCACTTGAACATGTCTATAGTATACACGAAAATGGCGTTTTGTCAAGCCCTTTTTAAATGATTTTTATTATACAAAAGAAAAGAAAAAACCCCGTCTGAGACGGGATTTTGTGGGGCGAAGAGCCTCACTGTTGGAGAACACCACCTGCATCTGCACCGAGTTCATCAGTCCACGCATCACAAGTTGCCTTGTTGGTGGTAAGAGCGGTGTCCACGAGGACCCCGTTCAAAGCGAATCGGCACGGGTAGTTGCCGACCGGTGGACGAGGAATGACCCTACGAGCAGCGACACGAGTCACTACTTGTTGTTGACCATTTCCTTGAACAACCACTTGCTGTTGCTGGGGTTGATTTCGACTACGAGCAAGCTCGCAGCCGATATCGCTTCCAGCGACAGCGCCGACCACAGCACCAAGGCCTCCGAGACGGTGACCTTGGGTTGTTACTCCTTGGCCGATAGCGTTGCCGATGGCAGCACCAACCAATCCCCCTCCCCACGTTGCAATTGCAGAGCAAGGAGGGTTACTCACCACTTGCTGGGCTTGGACCACGGTGGGTACCACGATCTGCTGAACCGGGCGAATCACCTGAACGGTGGAACCCGAGTCAACTGATGGCGTTCCCATAGGAACCCAACAACCTCTTACACCATCCCAATTTCTCGGGGGGCCGACGGCGTTCATCGGGATGCACTGCGCAAATGCAGTTGCACCAAACGAAAGCAGCAGGGCTGCAATCAAGTAACTGAAAAGCTTCTTCATGAAATCTCCTTTGAATGAACGAAAAACCTAGTTTTACATGATATATGGACCTTCCACACACCACAAAACTTTACTTACATTATACACAAAAATGGCGTTTTGTCAAGCGTTTGAGTGCGACGTCTGACTGTCAGACATTCTGACGGGAAGACAAACGCACTTTGCTATAATTGTTACTTTTCATTGTTGAATTACAAGTCTGTTAGTCTGAACGTCTGATTGTCTCTTCATACAACCTATCCCCTACAACCTACAACCCAGAGACTGTATACTGTTCTCATGACTACTGTCTTTGATGATGCAAAACAAGATGATGAGTTGCTTGAGCTTCATAAAGAGGAGGAGGAAGAGCTTGTCAAAATACTTTCTGATAAATATGAGTTACCGTATATTGATTTACGCGGTATTGCTCCTGAACCTGATGCAATGAATTATCTTCACGAAGAAGAAGCACGTGAAGCTGGCGTTGTACCTTTTAAACTCGTTGGTCAAAAACTATATCTGGGCACCCTCTCCCCTGCTAACGAAAAACTAGAATCACTTCTTCGTCCTATCGAAGATAAAGGAATCGAACTTCTTCTCTTTCTTTGTTCACATGCTTCACTTGAACACGTACTTTCTCGTTACAGTGAATTAGGTCATGGAGAAAAAGTAGACACTGGGATGTTCGATCTTACACCAGAGAAAATGGCTGAACTCATGGGGCATTTCGATACTCGTGATGAACTTCAAAAATTCT
>CAYOQQ010000021.1:0-16003 GCA_964406165.1 uncultured Candidatus Saccharibacteria bacterium | reverse complement strand
TACAAGCAGGTTTACCAATATCTGACGTAATCCATTTCCTTCCCAGTTTTTCAGCCACAGATGCTGTTGTTCCTGAACCACCAAAGAAGTCAATAACAATTCCATTTTCTGGGCAAGAAGCAGTAATTATCCTTTCCAAGAGATTATTCGGTTTCTGTGTAGCGTAATCTAATCGCTCATCAGAAGAACCTTGTAAACTTGGTATATCTTCCCAGATTGAGTCCAGTGAAACCCCGCCTTTGTCTGTTAAGTATTGTTTGAAGTATCTTTTATCATTTTTCCTATATATACGATTGTCTTCATCCATTTTTTGTATACTTTCTTCAGAGTAATCTCTTAATTCTTGAAGACGATATTTCCCACGTCCATCATTGTCGTCAAACTTATACATCTTAAGAGTATTTTCACTATATGATTTGTACTGTCTCTCAAAATAATTCACTGATGATTTTGAGTAAAAATAAATAGCATCGTGATTACGAGAAAATTGAGATGAAGACGTGTTTGTATTTGCGTTACCTCTTCGCCAAATAATTTCGTTCCTGAAATTGTCTTTACCAAAAATATCATCTAGTAATATTTTTACGTAGTGACCAATATGCCAATCAATATGGACATAAATTGATCCTTTTTCAGAAAGAAGTTCCTTCATCAAAAGTAGGCGAGGATACAGGTACTTTAAGTAGGCAAGAGTTCCTTTTATTTGTTCACCCCCTAATTCTCCAGACCAAGTGTCAGAATATGCAAATTGCTCCACTACTGTAGGTTTTTGTTCAACATCAAACCCAGGAAGTGTTATTTTTGTTCTGTAATCTGCCTTACTGTCATATGGTGGATCAATATAAATTAGGTCCACTTGTCCACGCATACTTTTCAAACCTGAACTCTCATCACCAGTTAGCAATGTTTGCATTACTAATAGATTGTCGCCGTAAAGCAAACGGTTCTTCCAGAGATTTTCTAATGTACCTTTTTGATCCATTTCTTTGAAAAGGTCTTGGTAATTACTATCTTTTGAAGGTATTACGAACTCATTTGTCTGAAGAAGAAGTTTTGTTGGATCTGAAAGACCTTCAAGAATACGATTTGCTTCACGTCTTCCTTCGGACACAACCTTTGGTAATAGTTCTATGATGCTCATAAATAGTAAATAAAGTTACAAAACATTATAGCAAAAAAAGTCAATAATAGCATCAAAAAAATGTTACAATGCATTTATTGTTTAGGTATGCATAATCTTGATATTGCCTACTATGGAAAATGACGAAGAAAAAAGAACAGAAAGACAAAAAGCCCCGATAATTTTACTTGGAGATGATGTAAAAATAACAAGTGAGGTTGATGAAGAAAATAAAATGCTTGATGATTGGCAGGTTCTTTCGCTCTGGCGAACATTATTCAATACTTTTGTCTATTTTGACGGAGATAAAAAAGAAAACTTTTTCCAAGATGGAAATGAGTATGTGAGTATCTATGACTTAACTTTCGGAGGTAAGTATATGGAAAACTATCTTTATGTAGAAAAGATTTTTAAGAAAAGTAACAAAAAACTATTGCTTACATACAAGCCACTTCCTTTCAATCATTTTGCTACGGTTTCAACTAACAAGGAAGTAAAAACTTTATTTCTTAATACTATCTCACTGGATGAAAAACATAGGTACGAAAAAATTGATTTTTCAATAATAAATAAAAAACTTGAAGAAGTAATAGAGAATGATTATATAGACGGTCCTAAAGATAGTTTTTATGCTACGTATAATCCAACCTTTATAGATAGCACCTACAGTGCTATAAAAAGTTTTGAACAAAATCAAACAATATCATTTGATGATATGGGTATCCTTTCTTCGTTGAGTTTTGATGAGTTTTTGCGACCTTTTTTTATTCCTTCTGATGATTTGGAGTTTGTAAGAAAAGAGTTTTATGAATATATAAAGAAATACGTTCAAGACAATCTCCATAAAGCCATTGATGGCGGTTCTTATTCCGTAAGAGATAATCTGGTCCGATATGAGTTTTCCAAAAAGGTATTTTTTGAAACAATAAAGTCATCAGGTTATATAGAAAAATATGGCAATGAGTTTTTGCTTAATAAGGAAGATATAAGAAAGATAGTAAAAGAAAATGTACCATTTTTTCATACTCTTATAGCGCTTGAAACAGAGGGACTTATTGATATTAAGAAGATGAAAGTTGCATATCTTGGAAAGTATGTAAACGAGCCAAATGAGTATGATATTTTGATAAAAATAAACGATAAAATAAAGGCACTTAATAACGAAATAAAATCAGTTTATTCTCCGTTGCAAAAAAACGGTATTAGTTTTGATAACGAAAAAGCAATACTGGTTGTAAACAATGAAGTGTGCCAGTTGCCTCCTTATAAAAATGAACACTATCTTTGCCGTGTTATGTATCAGTACAGAAAAGGTGAACCAGTAGATTGGTCTATTGTTTTTGAAAAAATGAATGAGTTTTCACAGAAATTGACTGGAAGAAATACTGAAAAAGACAGAAGATCTGTTCAGGATACAATGTATGCAATAAATACTAGAGTTAGAGAAAAATACAACACAGAAGAAGAACTGTTTACTTGGAAATCTAACACCATTTCTCGTAATTTCTAATCCGACTCGGAAGTGACTCGGTGCACAAAACGGTACGCTCTACGTGAGCCGTTTTTTATTTGGCTAGGCGAAATCTTGAACGTCAAAAGAGTAAGTCCATTGCTTACTTGGCAAGTGCCGTTTGGCGTTCAAGAACTTGCCAAGTAAAGAGTGGACTTTATGAATGCTACCAAAAGAAGCCATAACTGAATACAAAGTAATATATCAGAAACTTTACGGAGTTCTTCTTTCTGACGAAGAAGCAACATTACGTGCAAATAATCTGGTAGATCTTTACAAAACTGTATATGGACAGGGCACTTTTCCTATTGTTGAAGAAAAGGAAAATGAACAGGAAAACATATTACCTTAACTACATAAACTTTTGAATGGTGTATTCCTCGGTATACCAGGACAACAAGTTTAAGTAATTAAGAACAAATATGAGCATCAAAAAGTACACAGACAGGCACGACTTTATGATAGATACTGTCAGTATAAAACTAAAGCAATCAGAGTTTAAGGTCTTGCAACCTGATTTGTTTTATCCTGAACTACTTATCTTTACAAAAAGTAATGCGCCGTTCGGCTGGAAGAAAAGTCAGGTGTATAAAAAATATACACAAAATGCTACCAAAGAAGACAAGTTTGCAGATTGTTATAAGCCAATGCTCACCGCATACAGAAGGTATAGTGATGTTATTGATAATTTTACCTATGAACTACATATTGAGTTTTCAGTACCAAAAATTATCTTTGGTGAAAACTTGAGTGAGTTGTCAGATGAAGATATGGATGAAGTTGTAACCACATTAGTAAGAAAATTGCTTTCTATGGGCATAGAAACATCCACTACAGCGATAAAAAAGGCAACGGTTACCAGGGTTCATTTCGGTAAAAATATCTTGTTACCTTATCCGATGACGGTCCGAGATGTGATAAACGAACTTAAGAAAGCGGACGTTGGAAAGCGTATGGAAGTGAATATGAGAGAGTACAGAAATGATGGAGAAAGTTTATATTTTTACAATTCAGCGCACAATGTCATCTTTTATGACAAGATAAAAGATATAGAAAAAACTAAAAACATATCCGTTGATAAAAATAAAACACAAAAGGAGAAAGACATAATCAAAGAGCGAGAGTTGATGAGAGATCAGGTATTAAGGATGGAGGTTCGTTATAACGGTATGAGAGCGGTGACAAGTATCATTGGAAAACTTTTACCAAACAAGCCAGAGTATGTTTCTTTTGAAACAGTTTTCAATAAAGAATTATGTAAAGATGCTCTTATTGAGAACTGGAAAGATATTATTGAAAGACCATCCAATCAACTTGCCTTCAAAATGACACTCTCGCCAGAAGATGTGCTCAATACTCTTGTTAGTCGGGCTAGAGATGGCGATACCAGTGTTCACTCACTTAACAAAGTGCTTATTAGTTTCGGACTTCATCAATTGATAAATCAACTAGGTGCAAAAACAGTAAAGAATAAGTTTCTGACAACTTGGAGTGAAAAGACCTGTATTACACGTCTTGATGAAAAAATTGAAAGTTCAGCAGTAATGTTGCAAGATGTTCCTTCTTGTGAAGTTGTTAGTGTTGTTGAAAAAGGTTTACTGGAGTTTAAGAAATATGGAAAAAATCGTTAGAAATGCTCCATTTATTAGAGTAACGTAGTATAATTAAGTAAAGTATGAATAATAAGCCAAGTATAAAAATGATATACGGCGGTTACACAAGAAAGTCCACTGAAAGTGAGGATAGACAAGTGCTTTCCATTGATGCTCAATTAGATAAGAACAACGAAATTGCGGAGAAACTGGGCGTGAGAATAGTAAAGGAACTCACATTTAGTGAAAGTAAATCAGCGAAGGTTACAAATAACAGACCAAAGTTCAGAGAGATGATAGATAAGATAGAGGCAGAAGAAATGAACGGTGTTATTGTCTGGCATCCAGATCGTCTTTCAAGAAATGCGATTGACTCTGCATTACTCGTTGATCTTATGGACCGTGAAAAGTTGGTTGAAATTGTTACGCCAACACAAACATTCAAAAATACTCCCATTGATAAGTTTATGTTCTCTTTGATGTGTAATCAGGCAAAGATGGAGAACGATAAAAAGGGTATAGATGTGACAAGAGGGTTAGAGAAGAAAGCGAAGATGGGTATCTTTCCAGGAAGACCTCCTCTCGGATATAAGAACGATAAATATGCAGAGAAAGGAAATAAAGGTATAGAAAGTGATACCACTCTACCAATCATCAGAAAGATGTTTGACTTGATGCTTACAGGTAATTACAACCCAATGCAGATACGTAGAATAGCAACTGATGAGTGGGGTTATAGGACACCAGAAGGGAAGAAAATAGGCAGAAGTACAATATATGGCACATTAAGTAATACTTTTTATTATGGTGAATATGAATACCCGAAAGGAAGTGGTAATTGGTATCAAGGTATACACGAAGCAATACTAACAAAAGAAGAATACGATAAGGTTCAGTTTTTACTTGGAAAAGCAGGAAGACCTCGCCCTAAAAAGCATATATTCGCTTTTATTGGGATGATGCGTTGTGGTGAATGTGGTGCAATGATAACCGCAGAAACAAAGATAAAGAGACAACAGAATGGAAATGTTCACTCTTATATTTATTATCACTGTACTAAAAGAAAAGACCCAAACTGCTCACAGGGTTCTCTTGAAGAAAAGAAACTTATTCAACAAGTTTCAAAAGAGATTGAAAGTGTAGAGATGCCACCAGAGTTCCACAGTTTTGCAATGAAGTGGTGGAGAAAAGAGAATGAACAAGAGATAGTCAAAAGAAACACTGTTGTGACTAGTCAACAAAAAGCGTATAAGGCGTGTCTAGCAAAGATTGATGGCTTGATGGATATGAGATCACTCGGAGAAATCACTTCAGAAGAATATACGGCAAAGAAAACAAAATTGCTTGAAGAAAAGAAAGAGATAGAAAAAGGTTTCAATGATACAGGCAAAAGAATTGACCAATGGGAAAAGGCGGGTGACGAGATGCTTACGTTTATTGAAACTGCCGTAGACAAGTTTAAGCACGGTCCACTCACTACAAAGAGAGGTATATTGTCTACACTAGGTTCGGACCTCGTAATGAAAGACAAAATCCTCAAGATTGATATAGAGAAATCACTTTTCCCACTTAAAAGAATACGAGAAGAAGTCCACGCAATAAAAGAAAGGTTAGAACCTCTTGATACAGTTGAAAAACAAGAACAATTTGAACGTTTGTGTGAACAAAGTCCACGAGTGCTGGGGTACAAGGACTCGAACCTCGATACTCAGGACCAAAACCTGATGTCCTACCATTAGACGATACCCCAAAATAACTAGCGGGTAGTCAGTAGCGTGTAGAGAGTAGTTGGGACTTTCTACGTGCTAATGTTGAACGCTATGTGGAAGATATACTAGCATATTTGTGTACTTTTTTCCATGAGTTATTCTACACGCTACTGTCTATACACTACACGCTATTCTTCGTTTCTTCCTCACTTAATAATCCCGTATCGATGAACAAATCTTTTGCGCGGGTAAGGCGGGGACCTTTAAAGGTTTTTAGAATAGTGAGAGCATAGGGTTTTAATTCATAAAAACCACGCTCGCGAAGTTCGTCGCGTGTGAGTAACTTCTCTTCGAAGAAATAATCGAGTGCAAATGGTGTACCAAGCTTAAGTTCTTCAACTGCTTTTGCATACATTTCATCTTTTACCCACGGATATTGTAGTGAAGTCTCACTTGTAACTTGGATATTAAAAAGATAGAGGAGATCTTCTTGAATATGGGAGAATTTCGGAACGAACTCAATAGCTTCAGGGGTACTGCTTGTACTTTCAACTGACTCAGGTGATGACTCAGAAAGTGGTGCGTGTTCAGGGAGTTTATTGTTAAAAGAGTGTTCCATACGTAGTTAAAGTATACGCTTATCTGCATACGATAAACAACCATGGAGAAAAATTTTTCTGTCAATTTTTAAAAAAATACGTGCGGGCAATATTTTTTAGACACTATTTTAAATAATACACAACAACACAGGAAGATTGCTTGCACGATAGGAAGTCATGGGGGTATACTCGTATTCATTAACCACCTCATTTAGAAACACTGTATGTCATCACATCCATCGTCGCATGCAACGCACGAAGAAAATACAACACTTCTCAGTAAGACATTACATTCAGAAGTTGCGTTGTCAGACGCTCGGATGGGATTACGTGAATTCGCCCACAGGAAGTTCATACCAGCTATAAAACGTGCTCGTGATGATGATGACGCACAAGACACCTTTACATCGTCTGCGAGCAATTTAGGCATGGGGGGATGGATTCTGACAGAACTTGCGCTACGTGTGGCTGAATTATCTGAAAAGAAGAAATAAGTCTTGGTGGTGTTGTTTATATTTTTTTACAAAATTCTCGGGCACTTATACCCTTGACGGGATGGGTAATGTATGAGAGAGTAAGCATATTAATAGCCTTATAAATAAAGGCTAGTTACGCAATTATATGGCAATAAGCGGAGAACTAAGAAAAGCACTAGAAGAAACGACGCTATCCTTTGAGGAGCTTCGTGCTTTTGAGGCGGGTCTTATGCTGCTTACATCTGAAGAACAAGATGAATTCCTTAAAATTGTTCAAGATAGCCCAGAACTTGTGTACCCACTCTACATTAACTTTAAGGCGAAACTACATGCAGCCCAGGAAGGGGAAGCTGCATGGCAGGATGCTGTTGAACGTGAACTTCTAGAACTTGAGGAGTTTATGAAGCGACGACGTGTCGGGAATGAGATAGTGTAAGTAGCGTGTAGAAAGTAGCGTGTAGCGTGTAGTAGAAAATGCGCGAGGCCGAAGGCCTCGCGCATTTTCTTATCTTAATTTTCTATTATTTGGTATAATTATTTTATTATGAAGCCGCTTCTGGATAGTCTGCTACTTATCTCATCGCGCAAGGATAGTAGGAACGTTATTATTATTTCAACAATTGTTTTTCTCCTGTTGTTGCTCGTAGTGCAAAATGGAAAAGCGAGCATGCAGATGCTATCACTCGATACACTTTCATTATATAAACGTCTATCTCTTGCGCTCTCCGTTTTCTTCGATATCACAAGCACCTTCACAGCAGGAACTCTTATTCTTGCAACACTCGGGTCGTTATTAGGTGGCATCAATCTATCACTTGCGTATACCTATATTAAGATACGAGGAGATATGATTCTTAAGAGCGGTCTTTATAGTGGAATGGGGTTACTGTTGGCATTTTTGGGTATTGGGTGTGCAGCATGTGGTACGGCGTTTCTAAGTGTCTTATTAGGATTCTTCGGCTTTTCTGCAATGCTTAATCTATTACCGTACCAAGGCCAAGAAATTGGCTATGTAGGGCTTATCATCCTCTGTATCGCTACCTATACACTGGCCAAGAAAGTAACAGCTCCAAATGTGTGTTAATCTCTATATATCTACAGTATGTCTTCTCATGTTGATCCAAAAGTATTACAAAATAGAAGGTTATATCTTATAGTGGCAATTGCTATTATTATCGTTGCTTCGTTTTTTAATTTTAATGCTAGTGATCCTGTTAGTTTCGGGCTTCCTGATAAAACACCGAACACTGTCGGTATTTATTATAAAGTAACCAAAGTTACAGATGGAGATACTCTCCATGTCATGATCGAGGGGAGAGATGAGATAGTACGCTTGATAGGAATAAATACACCTGAGACGGTGCACCCAGAAAAACCAGTTGAATGCTTTGGCAAAGAAGCAAGTCAGAGACTTAAAGAATTAGCTAAGGGTGGTGTCGTTCGACTCGAGTATGATGATTCACAGTCACTACGTGATACGTATGATAGATTACTCGCATATGTGTATCTAGAAGACGGCCAAATGCTCAATAGAAAGATGATTGCAGAAGGGTATGCATATGAGTATACCTATATGACACCATATAAATATCAGAAAGAATTTAGAGAACTACAGTATGTTGCACAAAGTGCAAAACGCGGGCTCTGGGCAGAGAACACCTGTAATGGCTCTAAACAATTTTCACAATAACTATGGACTCAGTACGCGACTTACTTATAGTTTTTTTTAAAATAGCAGTTGGATTGTTTGTGATTATTCTCGTTGCCTGGCTCTCCTCTGCTATCCCTCGAGGAACTGTTGATAACGCAACTCGCGCGAGCTCAACGCCGAAGTCTGATTTTCTTCCATCTCCTCGAAAATATTCGGGATTCTTTTCTTCATCATCAACGAGTGCGCGTGTAGTGCAGGCACCTATCCTTGTGACACCAAAACCTTTTTCGTATGAAGGTTCACAAGCATTCATTGAACCGCCAAATATGTATGGTGGCAGTCAGAAGACGACTACATCATACAACACCTATACAACTCAGCAGGCGACTACCACAGCACTACAAGAAACGGGTACAACCAGAAGTCAGATTGTTCGTAATCTCTCTATCTATGAAGGTGGGATAGTTTACACAGGACTTTCGTTTGTGGGTGAAGCGAGGTCTAGCATGTTTAGAGAGGGGAAGTTCCCAATTATTGTAGTTGATTCTACTGGGAAAATAGTTGGAGTCTCTGCAGCTGTAGCACAGACATCATGGGCGGTTCCTGGATGGGTGAGATTCGAAACACGGATAGGGTATGTCCTTCCAAATAAAGTTCCATGTAGGATGATTTTTGAAGAAGCTCTTACACAAGCAGAACGTACGCGCGCACCAGCACGAGTTGCTATCCCTGTGAGATGTAATTAGTAGAGAGTGGAGTGTGGAAAGTAAAGAGTAGGTAATAATCCAGTATATCGAATAGAAAAAAGGCCGGTTGAAGCGAAGCTTCAACCGGCCTTGGACTATCTTACACACTCTCCGGATACGCGTGATGTGGGAATCGTTCAGCATATGCGTACCATTCATCGAGCATGTCAGGCATCGCTTCTTGATACTTCTCATTGAGTGACCGAATGTAGATCAGGTTCTCTGCTTCTTTGGCAGGGATAGTAATGGCACACTCATAGAGCGCATCACATTCTTGACGAATCTTTTCAAGCTCAAGCCGTGCAAGCTGGCTGTATGAGGAGGAGCGGGACGATTTTTTCAACCCACTACACCTCCCAACGAAACTCTTTGTGTCAGCTGGCAAATCTCCGTATCGTTCGATATTGAGTTCAGGGTGGAGATATTTTGCAATATGAGCCTTTACCTCACTGAAGCTATCAGTCCACGCACCCACCTTACACCGTAGCTCTACATGGGCGTGGATGAACTCGTACCCAAGATAGGCATCCTCATAGTTGAGAAGTTTTCGCCGCCTCGAATGATTATTTGTTTTGAAAGTTGCAAAAGAAAGCTGGCCCGACTGAAGTGCCATAGTGGTCATGTGTATTTCTCCTATGTAGAACAACTGACAAAACAATACAATATTTTCGTATATAAGTCAAATTACTTTTCCACAGGGGAATATCAAACCATACTACAGTACTAGTTAGTGGTAGCGAATTGCGCCTTGAGTATTTTCGGGTGGTAGGTGAGAGTTAATCTCTACGCCACTTGCTTTGAGAAATTTAAGTAGAACTTTATTACTTACGCCATACGTCTGTGCGTATCGATATAGCTCAAGGAATTTATTTCCTGGAATTGTGTTATCGGCTGTTCGATACATAGCTAACTTACCACCGAGAGCCATCTCTAGGTCATTGATATTTTGTTTACTTAACTCTTCATCTCCTTGTGGAAGATTTTCTATGAAGAGGGGAATTTGTGGAGGTTGTTGTGGGGAAGAGTGGAACTGTTCCATTGTGAGTTTGGTACTATTGTAATTATGCAGTGAGCCTATCGATAACTGCTTTTACAACTGCACCATCTGCAGTGTCACCAAGTTCTTTCATCATTACACCAACGAACTGCCCTTTCTTAGTTGGGTCAAGTGGAGATTCTGCAAGTTTAGCAGACACACGTGCTTCAATTTCAGATTCTGACATCTGGGCTGGAAGGAATTCTTCGATGATAGCGAGCTCTCCTTTTTCATCTTCCGCGAGTTCTGGACGACCTCCTGCGATGTATTGTTCAATAGAATCCTTTCGTTGCTTTGAGAGACGCTTAAGAACCTTGAGACAGTCTGCATCAGATAGTGGGTCTGTTGGTGGGTGACCTTGTGTAACTAATTCGTTAGTAAATGCAGCCATGATCATACGAAGCGTACCTACACGTACGGCATCCTTTGCAATCATTGCTGGCTTAAGAGCTGATTTAATTGTTTCTTGCATAATGGGGATATTATAACATATGAGCGGAGATTATGAGGAGGGCGGCCGAAGGCCGCCCTGTATTTTGTATTTATTACTACCTCAACTTTTTTCTTTTAAAAACTTTTCGGAGGCGGGTAGCCGAGAAGGAGTGCATTTTCTAGCAAGAAAATGACACGTGTTTTTAAAAGGAAAAAGTAAAATAAAAAATAATATTTATATTTATAAACATACTATATACTATGCTGTATATGTCTCCAGTATTAATTGCAATCATTATTTTCGGAATTATTATTTCTATTCTTCTTATTACTATTTTACTTCGCCAAACTAAAGAAGTAGAAAAAGAAAGTGATGACCAAACATTTCTTATTCTCCAGGATCAACTTGAACGACTTCGTAACACCATCGACACGAAGCTTGAGCGATCCTCATCAGATCTTCATCAGGTACTTCATCGTCAAAGTTCAGAAGTTAATCGACTTATGAATGACATCACCCGAGATCTCACAGAAGTACGAGAGGGGAATAAGCAGGTGTTCTCAATGACCGAGCAGTTACAGAACCTCCAAGATATCCTTAAGAATCCTAAACAACGTGGCATATTAGGTGAGTACTACCTTGAGACACTTCTTAAGAACGTCATGCCACCTGGATCGTACGAGATGCAATTTGGATTCCCGGATGGGATGATTGTGGATGCGGCTGTTTTTGTTAAGGATAAAATTATTCCAATTGACTCTAAATTCTCTCTTGAGAACTATAATCGAATATCTGAAACAAATGATCCAGCTGAAAAAGCACGGTATGAAAAAATATTCGTTAATGATTTGAAGAATCGCATCACCGAAACAGCGAAGTATATTCAGCCAGAACAGAACACCATGGACTTCGCATTCATGTTCATCCCTCATGAGGCTATCTATTATGACCTTATCTTGAACAAAGTTGGCTCAGTTACCGAAGAGACTGAGAATCTCATTCATCGTGCGGCATCAAAGTATAAAGTAATCATCGTCTCACCAACATCATTCCTTGCGTACCTTCAGACAGTGCTACAGGGGCTCAAGGCAATGCAGATAGAAGAATCAGCTAAGGATATTGTAAAGCGTGTTGGAGAACTTGGTAAACATCTAAAGAGCTATGAGGAATATCATAATAAGTTAGGAAATACACTTAGTACAGTAGTGAATCACTATAATAGTTCAAGTAAAGAACTTAAAAAAGTAGATAAAGATGTTTTCAGAATCACCGAGAGCCAAGTGGGAATGGATCCGATGCTTTTAGATAAACCATCAGGGGATGATGAATAATTGTAATTAAAAAATGCACCAAAGATGGTGCATTTGTATGTTAGTTGAACTAGTATGTTTTAGGGAGGATCGGAAGTCCAGTCTTTGAGCTGTAACTTAGAGTTCCAGACCCTTCTTCTAAGTCGACTTTTCTCACCTTTTTTCTTGGAATAGTTTCGAACGAATACATTAAAAATGAAATCAGTGCAACCACTAGTCCCAGAAGACCAAAGATGAGGATGATCCAAAAGGTTTCACGTTCAATTGATTCGCCTAATGGGTTCGCAGGCCCGTGTGAAAGATATCGGTGAACCAGTGTCCCAAGAAGGCCACAGCTAAACCAAATGAGTGCGTACATACTTGGGACAGAAAGATCCAAGTAGATTGCGCAGGCGTTTACCCACGTATTAAACCAAATTCCGAACTGGCTCATTTCAGTGTAGAGAGTTTTGCTGGGTGTCATTAAAGCTAATCCTGGTTTTAGTAAAATCACGCACAGGCATCTGTTTAATTGGTTTTACCATTTTAGGTATAGGTGGTCGTAAAAGCTGAGATGAGGGATTTTTTCGTATCTCCGCTATCATTTTATTTGTTATATTGTTTTGCCACACAATGAAAAGGGAAACTACAATCAAAATGAGAGTACCTGCAGCACAGAGTATCAAAAACAAAGTAACAAAAAAGCTAAGATTAGAATACATTGAAATTGCCTCTTTCTTAAGGTAAAGGACGGACTTTCCTTACACTAGCATTATTATTATTAGTGTCAAGTATCTGGTCTTGCATAGTTATTGAAATTAGTGTATAATTTCACAACTATGTCATTCGCAGTTATTCAAACAGGTGGGAAACAATACAAAGTCGCTGTAGGCGACGAAATCGCAGTTGAGAAATTAGCTGGCGAGCACAAGATTGGGGATACAGTTATTATCACAGATGTGGTACTTACCGATGATGGTAAAACAACTACTCTTGGTGCTCCTTTTATTAAGGGCTCATCAGTAACTGCAACTATCAGTGAAATCGGACGTCTCGACAAGGTTCTTGTTGTACGTTACCGACAGAAGTCACGTTATCACAAGAAGAATGGTCACCGTCAGCCGTTTATGAGTCTCAAGATTGAGTCAATCAAATAATAGTCAGTGGACAGCAGTGTGTAGCGTGTAGCAAAACACCAGAAACGAAAGTTTCTGGTGTTTTGTATCTATTCTATACGCTACTGTCTACATGCTTGTCTAGTTTCTGTGATCCAGTGCTTGCTTAAACGTATCTCTGTCAACATACTCAAGTTCAAGGCCACTCGAGAGGCCACGTGCTAGGTGAGTGAGTTTTAGTTTTTCTACTCCGACAATTTGCTTAATAGTCTTCTCAACATATTCTGTTGTCGTATCTCCGTAGTCTGTCACAGGAAGCGCGAATATGACTTCTGAGAGTGTACTTTCAGTAATTCCTGAGTGGATATAGTGAGTAAGTTCTCGTATACGAATGAGTTCAGATGGCTTCTCAGTAAGCGGGGGGACAAGACCACCTAATATAAAGTAGAGGCCGTTGTATGATCCAGTTTTTTCGATTGCGTCTAAGTCGAGTTCCTTTTCTACAATCATGATTGATGTTGATTCACGAGATGATGATGCACAAATATCACATAGTGTTTTAGCAGGGTCAGCATTTTTATCACCGTAAAATCTGAAACACTTTTCACATTGCTTACCAGTGAACTTGAGCTCCTCGAGAGCCTTGATGAGTTGTTCTTTATAATGAGAATGTTCACGTAACAAAAAATACACGAAGCGTTTCGCTTGTTTCGGTCCAATTCCTGGGAATCGCATGAAGAGTTCGGTGAGCCGGTCGGTAGGGTTCATAAGTTTGTTAAGTATATCAAACTTAACGGACAGAAAGTAGAAGTGATACATGGAGTAAAGAATATAAAAACCGCCTTGCGAGTTTTGGGTCGCAAGGCGGGTGTCTATCGGAATGAGTAGTCGCGAATGACAGAACGGAGTTCGACGTACTTGAGTCCAGTCAACCTTTGCTGTCGCATGAACTCCTCTTCGTCTGTGAAGCGGTCGCCGTATTCATAGTCATCAAAGATGCCCATGTCATCAAACACATCATCTCGAGAGAGGAATCGGTCAATATCGTTTTCTTCACGGTCCCCAATTACGGGGGTATCGTCAAAGTCGTAGAGATCGTCATAATCCCAGACTGGATAATACCAATCATCACGGAAGTCAATCTCAGGAAGGAAAAGAAAATCAAGAGGGTCTGTTATCTTTTTCTCAAACAAACCTGCTCGCCTCACTCGACGAACCGTACTTGGACGACGTGCCAAGAAATAAGAGTACTCCCCTGAGATACGTTCCTCAGGGGACAGCTTCTCAAAGTCTGCCATCCATGAATTGATGTGAGCTTCACGCTCCATTTCAAGGACCGAGGAATTCAGTGCTTCAGAATGATTGATTGACCAATCGATTTCGAGAGCATCGATCATCTCATTCGTTAATGGACGCTGAGACAAAAGAGTGACGACAGAAACCTGAACAGAATTGACCTTGCGAGCTTTGTTGGCTTTCATTGCTTCCTCGTTGTTAAATGAACAAGTGATTGTAGTTTAGACCACTATCACGCATACTTATATTATACACGGAAATAACAATTTGTCAATACTTTCGTTAAAAGTCTAAACAAAGAAACATTGCATAAATATTAATAAAATAAGCTTTTTAGCTCGTTTATGACTTAGACTAACTTGGTAAATTGACAGCATGATGGTCATATACTAGGATACACTGTAGTTGCTAAAGTATCAGGAGGTTTACTTGTACATTACATATCACGCGAATGTTCGACTCATGGAAAGGTCGAAATTTGCCCCAGATGATATTCTTTCATTGATTAGTCTCAATGCTTTTGTGAAACTTGGTGAATGGAAAGATGTTTCGTATCTGCTCATGTATTCACTTGTTGAAGATGATGTAAAAATTATTCTTGTCTCAGAGAAAGATAAGGCTGTGGTGTCTGTTTGGGATAAGGATTATGTTTTACCTAGGAAAGTTAAGCAGGTAACCAATAGGTTAGTATATGATGTAAAACAAAAGTTTTGGCTTGCAATCTTAGAACTAAGAAAAAATGATCCAGCGAGATTGAAAGAAAAGGAAAGGCAGGTGCAGGTCATTGTAAAGAAAGGTAAAACTGCCGAGTACTCTACTACACCTATACCAATTCCTTACGAACTTTCACTACATGTGAAAGACATTGTTGCATTTTATGCTTCGACACTCTTAAACATTGCTGAAGCTGTGGCATCAAGTGAACACAATTATTCTAAGGTACGCTATGAGCTGAGAATTTTGCACACTGAGAGTGGTAAACTAGCACAAGGGATACACTTAAAGCATGAGTCGCTCATGAATTATTTGTCTTCAGCCACCAAATCACCCTAACTTCTGTTGGGTGATTTTTATATTGAAGATTATCCACGTTTACGAATTATTTGCCTCAAATTTATTAATTCAAACTCAATAAGGAAATGGGCTAGTTTAGTTGCGTCAGAATTTGTAATTTAGTTTACGTCAAAATGTGCTCATTTTGACGCGAATTTTACGCTTAAAATTCGGCTTAAAAATCAAAAATCGCCAACATTCACGTTCACATTCGGTAATGAGAAATCGCCAAACTCAGATTTTTCAACTGATACGAATGACGTCTTCTTATCATCAAAGTAGAGTTCTACCATTCCTGTTGGTCCGTTACGATGCTTTTCAATTAAAATTTCTACAATGTTTTTGCGCGCAGAAGCATCATCGCCATATTTATCTTCA
>CAYOQQ010000020.1:4150-17182 GCA_964406165.1 uncultured Candidatus Saccharibacteria bacterium | reverse complement strand
TGCGTGAGAGATAATCTTATGCATACCAAGATTTAGAAATGCATACTCAAGTAGCACCATTTTGGCATCGGTTGCAAGACCTTTACCACGGTGCCCGGTACCGATGATGGTACCAGTAACTGCATTTCTATTTACCCAATCGATACTGTGAAGCCCCATAATTCCGATCACTTCATTTGTTTCAAGTGATTCAATTACTAGAACGATATCACTAGGATATTTTGAGAGGATGCTTACCTTTTCAATCCAAGCTTTTTCATCGAGCTCAGTAAGTGGAAACCTGCGACCGAGGTACCTTCTGGTCACTGGGTCATTGTTCCACTGTGTAAGCAGTTCTGCGTCTTTGGGTGCAATTGGTCGAAGTACCGTCTTTTTACCTACCAGAAATGCATTAGCCATATATTCTCCTGTGGGTTAGTGTTAAAGAACACACATCACCTTATGTGATGCTTTGTATTTCTTTATAGAGAGTTGTCGGAGATTATAACGACGCACACAGCATCACACAATGAGAAAATCCAGCTAGGAATACATTCCCTGCTTTGATTGCTTGCATATATGATTGTGTTGTGTGACGTGTTGTCATATATTCATTATTACTATATCGTTTTTATTGTGTCAAGTTTTTAGTAAATAGTGCATATAATACAAAGATTTTGGAAAATAGTTCATTTCTGCGATATACTAGTAGTCATTATGAAAACAACACATATTGCTATCATCGTAGCGGCAGTTGGGCTCATTGGTTTACATTTTATTTTAGACAAACCACTTGAAACAAAAGGTAAAGAGTCGACTACAACATCGGCTAAGCAAGTAGGGGATACAAAGACAACTAACAAAGCAACAAAAACTATGGACGTAACAAAATTAATTATCGAGGATGAAAAGGTGGGGACTGGAGCAGAAGCAAAAGCAGGGGACAGTGTGACGGTACACTATGTTGGGACACTCTTAGATGGCACAATGTTTGATGCATCACGTAATCATGGAGACACAGGGTTTACATTTACTCTTGGTGCAGGACAAGTTATTAAGGGATGGGATCAGGGTGTTGCAGGGATGAAAGTAGGCGGGAAGCGTAAGCTTACCATTCCAGCAGACCTCGCATATGGAAGTCGTGCAGTAGGAAATGTTATTCCTGCTAATTCACCGCTACAGTTTGAAGTGGAGCTGCTTAAGGTGGGAAATTAAAAAGTATACGTGTGAAAGAAAAGGCGCAACCCTCGGTTGCGCCTTTTCGGTATAAAAAAGACAGAGGCTATAGCTCTGCCTGGCTCGACTTACAGAAACAATCTAACTGGGGTTATGAGGCCCGGGGTACTGGATCGTATCTTCGCTCAAATAGTAGTGAATCGACCCATCTTCTGGTAGTGGCGGCGACACTTCCTATTGCATAGAATTATAGTTTATCATATGTACATATGGGCAGTACAATGCTCATTTACCACTAGTCACTAGCCACCAACCACTGATATACTGTAGCTATGATGAAAGTTTCTGAAAGTCTACCTGATATCGCGGTACTTCGTGGTGGCAATAGAAATTTTAAACAGTCTCTCCAAGAAGGGGCTGAAGTGTTGGCATCTCTGACAAAGATTGGCTATGAACCAGTTGATGTGCTTATCGATAAGGAAGGTGAATGGACGTCCCACGGTGCACCTACTGACCCACATAAGGTCTATTCGAAGTCTCACACTGTGGTAGACACTACGCGTATGCACGGTGAAGAATATCAAAAGCTCGCTAAGAGAATGCAGATCTCACTCATCTTCTCAGAAGATGAAACAATGTCACTTAATCGTGAAGACTTATATCGCATCTTACGACAGCAGCAGATTAAGGTGCCAGACACATTTGTGGTACGAGCAAAGTCTCCACTTAAAAGTGAAATCTTTAGAGACTTGTGGACACGATTTCATACACCACTACTTGTGAGACCACTGCACACCCATGCGCCTGTCCCATCTAAGATTGTTCGTATGTATCATGACCTTGAGAGTACTATTCGTGAGTATCACGAGAAAGGAGTGGATATGCATGTGCTTACCTATCGTAAGCTCCACACGACATCAATGGCAGTGCTCCCGAATTTTAGAAAACAAAAAGTGTATGTTCCAATGTGGGTAGATACATTTCCAGAAGAGGGGAATCTTCCTACCAAGGAAGCTCGTATGCAACCTCATCTTCAAGCACCAGAATTTAGAAAAGAAAATATGCGTGCAGTGGCTACTAAGGTATATAAGGCACTAGGCCTTACTACACCTGCGTGTATTGATCTTATTCATCACAACAACGAGTATATTGTTGTAAATGTAGATCTTAATCCATCGTTAAATAAAAATGGCAGATTTATGCAGTCACTCAGTACCACTGGAGTAGATGCAGGGCACTATATTCATGAATGTATAAAAAACGAAAATGACCTCTAAAGATAATCAGCTTATTAGTGTTATCTTAGGGTTGCCGGTTATTGTAGCTGTCATTATGCTTATTATCCGCTATTTTCTATAGGTGTCTACCATTTATTTATAACAAGTATATATTGACTTTTCACATATATATGATATACTTATGTAAGTACTTTTACAGAAGGAGCTACCATGGCCAACACAACAGCAAGTACTGCTTCCTCTGTGGAAAGCAGGAATAAAGAGTTCAGCAAGCTTTACCAGAGGGTGGTTGCGCTGACAGACTCAATCGTACTAGATGATGGTGAGCTCGATTTCGCCTCTCAAGAAGAAATTGATGAGGTTGGTCGGCAAGTTGCTGCACTTTTCCTTGGGTATTCAATCCAGCAACAAATTGATTTTGTTAACTGGGTGAAAGAAGCCATTAACCCAAACGAGTGCATGTACATGTTGACGTACATGAACCCTGAAGTTCAAAACCAACTTCTGAAAGCAAAGACGAATCGTTTGCACTAATTGTATGTCGGTGTAAGACACATCCAGCAGCAGAGATACTGCTGGTTTTTTATATATAAAGTAAATAAAAAGTCTCGCATTTGCGAGACGGTCAATAGTGCCATGAATTCATTTACTCAGATTCATATTCTTGTTTGAAGAATCCTTCACGAAGACCTTGAGATACATTAGGGCAATCATGCGTACCAGGGAGGATGCGGTTTAAGAAATTGATAGTCTCACTAGATGGTGTGAGGTCTGGTATGCTTCTTACCTGATCGCTTTTAGGAATAACCACTAAAGTCTTTATCATCAGTATTTCCTTTCTGTTGGTTAGGTGCTTTCATTTTTATCTTAGCATACAGAGGGCAGATAAGTAAAAACCGCCCCTCTGGTAAGTATGGCGGTCTTTACTGTGTCTTATTACTAAAAGTTCTAAGAGACGTCTTTGTTTGATGCGTACAGTTGCTCCTTAAGCTTTAAGCATAACTACTTATACAAGTATTTGTGATTAAGACTAGAGAGGCTTCTGTCTTGTCGGTACTACACATTTTATAAGGATATGTAGTTCCTACAGTTGTTTGAAGCCGCATCTGCTTTTTTATCGGCGTCGACAATTATAGCTATTGTAGTAACTATGGTGTATCGCTACATCACAGTGTACAAGCAGTATTCTTATCTTGATAGATGTAAGAGAATTTCATATAGATACTCTCTTTCTATTAAAATTGCTGATAACGAAACAACTGCCTACAAATAAGTGTAACAACTGCTCGTGATATACTCAAGTGATAAATCGAAAGTTATTCACATGTTGGCTTAAAGGGTCGAAATAACATCTCATTGATAGGATGAGTATCTAGAGCACTAAAAGACACTCTCATGACAAGAATTAGCAAGAATGACAGAGATACTGAGCTGATACAAGATATACTGAGTCACTATGAAAAGTATGGTAGGCATGATTTGATCTGGCGAAAAAAGATTAATGCATATAAGATATTGGTAAGTGAGGTCATGCTTCAGCAGACTCAAGTAAGTCGTGTGCTGCCAAAGTTTACCGAGTGGATGAAGCTGTATCCGACACTTGATGCGCTTCGCACTGCATCACTAAAAGATATACTCATACTCTGGCAAGGTCTCGGGTATCAACGCCGTGCAAAAGCACTGCTTGCAATTTCTAAAGAAGTAAACAGGTTACCAAAAACATATGAGGAGTTACTCAAGCTCCCTGGTATCGGACCATATACCGCCTCGGCTATCTGTGCGTTTGCGTACGATACATTTACACACCCTGTACTTGAGACCAATATTCGCACAGTGCTCATTGAATACTTTCATCAAGGTGAGGAGAATATTCAGGATGGGATACTCTATGATGATTTAGAGAGATTAACCAAAGTTCCAAAAATTAAAAAATTAGGTGCAAGACATTTCTACTATGCACTTATGGACTTCGGTGCATATTTAAAATCACAAAAAATTTCTCATAATAAAAAGAGTGCTCATCATGTAGTACAAACTCCGTATAAGGGGTCACTAAGAGAGCTTCGAGCAAAGGTGCTTTTTGCCATAACTCGAAACGAAGAGTTACCTAACGATAATAGACTTCACGAAGTTATTGATCAGTTAATTAAAGAAAAGTTTATTACGAAGAATAGAAATACGTATCATCTTGTTATATAAAAAAAATGCCGACCAAAGGTCGGCAATGTGAAGCAGGTTCATTATTTGAATGCATCAATATTTGGCCACTCACCCTTATCAAGACGCGAGCGCAGCTCCATTGCTACAGAACGCAAACTCTGGTCAGAGGTAAGCAGCTTGCTCACTGCTTCGGTCCCAATGTGAAAGTACACAAGGAGAATCCCGAACTGTTGGGCAGGGGAATAGACCTTTCCTGACCCGTGAACAAGTCTACCAGTTAGTTTAGAAAATAAGTATTCAACTAGCTCTTCAACGGTAAGAGTCTCAACAGATTTGAATTGTCCATTAAATGAGACAATGCCGGGAATATTCATGGTACATTTCCTTGTGAAGAACAATCTGCATATAATAACATATTTATAAAATATGTCAAATATTAATTATAGCCATGCAATTCTAGTTTAAGTTGCAATCTTTAAGTAATGTATCAACTTGCTTAGGAGTGAGTATGTGTACCGCTTTTGATTTCAGTCCATGAATAACAAACGACATGATACGAACACGCTTAAGTGACATAACTGTTAAGTTAAGTGCATTTAGCATTCTACGTATCTCATGCTTCTTTCCTTCCGTAAGAATAATCTTAAGTGAATATCCTTCATTATAAATTGTCACCGCCTTAACAGGAGCGTATTGCGCTTCCTGGGTTCTGATTCCCTTTTTAAGAAGGGTGATAACTCGAGGGGTTGCCTTTTCTCGTATGACTACCTCATACTCTTTCTCACGGGCAAATTTAGGATTAAGGAGTGCATCCACAACACGATAGTCATTACTATACAGGAGCAGTCCTTCACTTTCCTTATCAAGTCGCCCAAGCGGTTCACACCCAGGGAGTGCTTCGATTCTTCCGGTGACTTCACCACGTGGCTTATGATAGAGGGCATAGACTAAATCCTTAGCAAGAGTTTTAACTGTTACTATGTCGTTGTGCTTAACTTTACTACCGAGAGTTGCAGGAATCTTATTAATAGTGATGTACCCTTTAGTGATGTAATCATCAATGGTGCGCCTTGAGCCGATCCCTTCATCACGAAGAAAAACATTGATTCTTTTTTCTTCTTTACTTGTTACTTTAATTTCTTTCATGGTGAGTTGTAGAGAGTACATTAACGGGTGTCCTTCATTGGGAGCACGTACGATATACTCCATAATATAGCACATCCTAGGACAATAAACATGAGCTGTGGTCGGTCAGTGAGGAATGGGGCAACAATGACACCAACTGTACCAACAATAAGCATACCCACTCCTTGCATATTAATGAAGAGTGCGGTGAGAGACGGATCTTCGGCGCCAACTTTTTTAAAGTAATACGTAAACGACATTGTTTCAACAAAAGAGGCCCCAATACGAGAGACAATAAGAAGCAACATCCATACCCATAACTCATTAGTTGTAATAACAACAAATAAAAATGTGGTAACCACTAGTATTAGAAGTCCGATGATAAGCATTTCTTTTTCACCAAATTTTTTATCTGCTAAATAGCCGAGTTCATAGGGTAAAACAACAAGTGGGATAAGCGCAAATGGGAGAATAACCATCATATACATTGAAAGCGGTATCCCGATTGCGGCAAGGTAAAGCGGTGAGTAAATAACCATTGTTGCATAAAATGAGTTCACGACAAGTTCCCCTATAATAGCAGCACGTAGATTTTTATTTCTGAATGCTTCTTTTGCTGCACCGAATAGATTAACCTGGTGGTATGCAGGTTCTTTGATGTGTTTTAGATATTTATGTAGGAAAAAGAGGTATGGTATGAGCATACTGGCTGCTACTGCATAGAGAGTTGCAAATGATGAGGTGTATCTAAGAATTGCTCCACCAATAAATGGTGCCACAAGAACAGCAAGATTAAATACTGCTAAAAATAGTCCTCTTACGCTTCCAACTTTTGCATGCATTGTGAAGTTCTCAATAAAAATATTGAGTGAAATATTAAGCAGTACTTGAAGCACAAAGTGAATAATAAAAAGTACTGGTAGGAGATAGATATTCTCGGTACGCCCAAAAAGGGTTATGATGATGATTTCTGCCAGCGCTATCCCAAATGTGAATCCATAGGTATGAAATTTTTTTACTGAACGAGCGATATTGATAGAAGCAATGAGAGCTAAGATACTCCCAACCATATAGATAGCACTTACAAGGGATGAGTTGAAAAATTTATGGAGATATGATGATGTAGCATACACTGGTATCGCATAATGTAGTGCGAACAAGAATGTCATCATATACGTGACAAGGAGTAATTTATTACGGAGAATCGAGTGCATATATGATGTATAGTATACCAATGAAAAGGTGGATTCTGTAGGGTTGTGTGTTGATATATGAAGAAAAGCAGGCGCCGTAGGCGCCTGCTTTTCTTCAGCCTATCTTTACTTAAACGCTAATGATTACCGGAATAATAACTGGACGTTTAGCAGTTTTTTGAAGAAGGAACTTTGTAGTAGCTTCTGCAATATCCTGCTTCATTTGGTCAAGGTTAGTATATCCACCTCGAGCAAGAGAGTCGTCGATTACTTTCTTAGTTAAGAGACGTGTTTGATAAAGAAGGTCTTGTGATTCCTTAAGATACACGAACCCACGAGAGATAAGGTCAGGTGATTTCTTAAGCATATGAGTATGACTATCGATAACACCGATAACCACAAACATACCATCTTCAGCGAGTGTTTGTCGGTCACGCATAACAACATCTTGGATTTTACCAACTGACGTTCCGTCAACTACAATCATTTCACTTGGTGCCTTTTCTTTAATTGAAACAATAGCTTGACCTTCGTTTCTGATTTCGATAATCATACCGTTATCAGGGATAACAATATTTTCTTCACTCATGCCCAGCTTTCGCTCTAGATCTGCATGCACACGAAGCATGTAGTGATACCCGTGAACAGGGATGAAAAACTTAGGGTGAATCTTTCTATGGATCCAGTTGAGTTCGTCAGCGTTAGCATGTCCTGAAGAGTGAACGTCAGATGTCTTATAGTGAATAAGGTGAGCACCCTGACGTGATAGTTTATCCTTTAGGTTCTGTACAGCTCGTTCGTTACCAGGGACAACTGATGATGACATCAAGATAGTGTCACGTGGTGTAAGGCGAATAAACTTATGCGTCTTACTTGCAATACGTCCTAGTGCTGCAAACTCCTCTCCTTGCTGTCCCGTAGCTAGAATAATAAGTTTATTTTCTGGGTATCGTGTAAGGTCTTCAAGAGGGATAAGAGTCTCAGGTTTAATTTTGAGCATGTCTGCAAGTTTTGCAATCTCAACATTAGTCTTCATACTTCTTCCTTCAACAACTACTTTCTTACCATAGCGCTCTGCTGTTTCTAGCATGAAGAGCATACGTTCAACCTGGGATGCAAACGTACTAATAATTAGACGGCCCGGGGTCTCACGAATAATATTTTCGATATTCTTGTATACAACAGTATCTGAAATTGAAAAGCCTGGGTTCTCACAGTTAGTTGAGTCAGCCATGAGAAGGAGGGTCTTTCGCTCTTCAAAAACTTTGTAGCGTTCAATTTCATCATCTGTTGGGACACCATCATTATGCTCAAGTCGAAGATCCCCAGTGTGAACGATATCACCATACGGTGTCTCAATCATGATTCCCATAGAGTCAGGGATGGCATGAGTTACACCAAAGAATCGAACTTTGAGGTCGCCAAGAGTAACTGCATCTCCTTTTTCAACAATGTTAATAGTGAGCGGTGACAGGTGAGGGAATTCTTCTTGTCGCTTTTTAATCATAAGAGATGTAAAGAGGCGCGCATAAATCTGAGGGTTACCTATTCGAGGCATGATATACGGAATTGAACCGATATGATCAAGGTGGCCATGTGTAACTAGTACACCCTTAATTTTATGTTTGTGCTCTTCAAGGTATCGTGTATTTGGAAGAATAAAATCGATACCAGGAGTACTGGTCTCAGTGAACTGAACTCCACAGTCCACAATCAAAATAGTATCCTTGTATTCAACAAGACTCATATTTCGTCCAATTTCTTCTACTCCACCTAAATGGATGATACGGATATCTCCATCCTTAAGAGGAGGGATATGGTCTGTCTCACGCTTTCCTGTAACTGTTGTGTCAAACTTTGGACCAACCATAGATCGTGGGGGTCTATTATTCCGCATACGATTCCCACCACCACTTCGAGGCCTATCGTTAGGTCTCTTAAATGGCGCAGGTGATCCTGTTACAGGTGCCTGTGATACATCCATCTGATTAGTTTGTGATGGTGTGTCTGTATTAGTAATTATTTCTGTATTATTTGGATTCATATTGTAATGTTATTAATGGATACTATTTTGAACTATTTCTAATAATGGTTTGTAATATGCTTTTGGCCAAACGCTATCTGTATATCTATACCAACTTTCAACAAGCATAAAACGAGAAGCGTTGTTGTAGCTATAGAGAGGGAGTGGGGTTGTGTTTTTATCATTAGTGACATAAATAAGAGTTGGCGCAAATAAGAAGATGCCAGGCACTTCTTCCTTGAATTCATTTTTAACTGCCTCGTATGCAGTATTTCTTTCTTCTTCAACCGTACTTGTTCGTAGTATCTCAAGATTTTCATCCAATTCTTTACTTACGTAATTAGAGATATTTAGTCCTGGATATGATCGCTGAGATGAGTGCCAGAAAGCATATAGGTCAGACGGTGTTTCGGTAATTGCACCAAAGAGTAACACTTGGAAGTCTCTATCTTTAATTATATTTTGGTTAAGATCAGACACATCATAGATTGCAATTGTTGCCTTGACCCCGAGTTTCTCCCAGTCAGCTTTTATCATCTCTGCTACTTTTTTCATCTCATCTGTGTTTGCTGTTGCGAGCGTAATCTCTAAAGTACTAGATGCACTTTTAAGTGCTTTACTTTTAACAAGTAAGTCTTTTGCAGCTTGAACGTTATATTCAGAAGGAGTATCGGTAGTGTCGAATGGGTAAGGGTTGTTAATAACTTTTCCATACTTATAAAGCACCTGGTCAACAATTGCTTGTTTGTCGATAGACATCTGAAGTGCGGCACGAACATTTTTATCAGCAAGTGGAGTAGACTTATTCGGGTTAAAGAAAATGGCAAACGTCCTAGGGAGTAGAGAAGTTTTAATACTACTTGTTGCAAGATTAAGAGATGTAACTTTTTCCGGTGATATGCCGTGTACCCTAGTTATGTCATGGTCATCAAAAGCTTTCATTAGATATTTCTCATTCTGGTAGGTGAGTATAGTTATTGTCTCAATATATGGTCTGCCAAGCGTATAGTGGTCATGAGCTCTGAGTGTAAAGACAGTTGGGATGCCTGATTGAGTAACGATATCAGTAATTTCGTATGGGCCACTACCTATTGCATGGATATTAAAATCACTAAGACTGATTTGATCATCGCTAAGATTTTTCCAAACATGTTTAGGAATAATGCCAAGAGAAAGTGTCTCCATAAATAGAGGGAATGGTTTCTTGAGAACAAACGTGACTTGATTGTCTGCATTTTTCTCTACAGTAATTCCTTCCCACTCTACGCGTCGTGGACTTTTAATTGTTGGGTTCTGCACAATACCAACGGTATAAATAATATCGTCAGCAGTAACTTTCTCACCATCATGGAAACGTGCACTATTTTTAATTGTTACAACATATCTGAGACCATCCTCGCTTGAGTCAATTCTTTCAGCCATATCAAGCATTACTCCTCCTTCTGCTGTTTTTTTGGTAAGACCAGCAAAAACAAGTGCAGTAAGGTCTTCGTCTTGGTCTGATGTTGCGAGGACCGGATTAATAAAGCGTGGTGTACCTACAATTCCCTCACGTAATTCTCCTCCATAGGTAGGAACAGTAACAAGAAAACGCTTATTAAAACTAATAAGTGCTGCAAAGAAAAAGAGGATACCTATCATCAAAAGTGACCAGAAAATAATTACTTTTTCTGGAGAAAGTGATTTATAAATACGTGCATACGTACTCTTTAGCGTATTAACTTTTGCCTTAAAATGTGATGTGTCCATGGTGAGATTTCACAAAGGACTATCTTTATAAGCTATGTATTAGCGAGCAACGACAGGGAACAAAATAGAGAGGACAAAGAGTACCGCTGTTACAATAGTAAAGCGATGTAGAGATTTCTCAACACCTCGTTTTTCGAGCGCCGCCCCAGATCCTCCATCTGCACCAAAAGCACCTGATGCATCAGTGTTAGCTCTTTGTATAAGAACAAGAGTTATAAGGAGAATCGCTAGTAATACTTGCACAAAAGATAGCAATTGAAACATGGGACTATTCTATCATAGTATAGTAACTTCTGCAAAAATCTGTAGATAAGTCATCTTTTGTAACCAAAAGACAACCAACGAAAGTTTTTGATGCGTAGAAGTAGTGTTCTTAGATGGTGTTAACCTGAAATTTCAAGCTTTTTGATCTCATCTATTCCGATAGTCTTTTCACCATTTCGTGTAGACACTTTACCTTTAATAACAAGCGGGGTGTCAATAACAATAAGGTCTTTGTAGCGCTTGTAGCCTTCAGGGAATACAGCCACTTCAATGAAGCCAGTATAATCTCGGAGTTTTAATAAGCCCATCTTGTCTCCTTTTTTAGTAATTGTTATTTTAATGTTCTCGATAATAACTGCAAGTGACACTTCTTTACCATCAGGTACCTGTGATTGGACTTTCTCGATATCTAGGTTTCTCGCTACAATCTTTTCCTTCCATGGATCAAGAGGGAAACCAGAAACAAACAAACCAAGAAGTTCCTTTTCCCAGGTTAGTTTTTGCTTTTGAGAAGCGGCAGGCACTTTCTTCATCACAAACGAAGAATCATTAGCGACATCAAAAAGACTGTCCTGAAAAATATTATCCTTAACTACATGCTTATGAAATTCAAGAATATTTTCAATATTTGCCAGTATCTCATTTCTTTCTCCAAAATGATCTAATGCACCACACATGGTGAGCGCCTCCAATGATTTCTTGTTGAGGTTCTTATGAGTTATTCTCCTAATGAAATTTTCAAATGAAGTAAATGGGCCAGCTTTTTTTCTCTCAGCAATTATTGCATCAGATATATCTACACCAAGATTCTTAACGGTGTAAAGACCGAATCGAATTTCTTCTTTTCCATTTTTATCAACCACAATACTGAAACCACCTTCACTTTTATTTATGTCTGGTGGTAGAACAATAATACCCATACGTTTACACTCAGAAACAATTTCAGAAATCTTCTCAACATCCCCACTTTCGTTGGAGAGAATGGCTGTCATGTATGCAACAGGGAAGTTCGCCTTCATGTATGCTGTCTGATATGCCACTCTGCCGTAACTAGCAGCATGTGCCTTGTTGAACCCGTAAGCGGCAAATGGCTCAATCTGTGACCACAACTCCTGACTCTTCTTTGCAGAGAGACCATGTTCCAAAAAACCTTGAAATAGCTTTTCTTTTTGTGCTTGCATCTCAGCAGGGATCTTTTTACCCATCGCCTTTCTAAGTTTATCTGCTTCAAGCCATGAATAGCCAGCAAGATGAATAGCAATAAGCATCACGTCGTCTTGATACACAATCACACCAAATGATTGGTCAAGGATTGGCTCAAGTCGTGGATCAAGGTATGAAATAAGAGAAGCATCTTGCTTTCTACGAATGTACTCAGGAATCATTTCCAGTGGACCTGGTCGATAAAGTGCCACCATCGCATTAATATCGAAAATTGTAGTAGGTTTAAGTTCTTTCAAAAAGCGCGTCATACCCGAGCCATTTAATTGGAATAGCCCCATGGTTTCCCCGCGAGCCAGCATTGAGAATGTTTTCTCGTCTTCAAGAGAAATATTTTCAATGTCTACTGTTACACCATACCGCTCCTTAGTAAGAGTGATAGCGTCTCCAAGGATGGTAAGATTTCTAATTCCGAGAAAGTCGAATTTAAGGAGTCCAGCGTCTTCAATGGTGTACATGTCATACTGTGTAATAACTTTACCTCCTTTAGGATCCTTTTGAATTGGAGTAAAATCCCAAAGAGGCCGCGGAGAAATAACAGTTCCAGCTGCATGAACAGAAATGTGTCTAGCGCACCCTTCAACCTTTTGCGCCATATCTAGAATTTCCTGCACTTCTCTATCTGTGTCATACACTTCCTTAAGCTCAGGTATTTCTGCAAGTGCTCCAGCAATAGTTACAGGGAAGCCTTGCTTAGGTGGAGGAATAAGTTTGCTAATTCTATCACCAACGACATAGGGATACTTCATCGCACGAGCAACATCTCTAACCGCTCCTCGAGCCATCATTGTACCGAAAGTACCAATCTGAGCAACGTTATCAATGCCATACTTCTTTCTAGCATAATCAATAACTTCATCGCGTCGTGTGTCTGCATAATCCATATCAATATCAGGTGCAGACG
>CAYOQQ010000020.1:0-4140 GCA_964406165.1 uncultured Candidatus Saccharibacteria bacterium | reverse complement strand
TATGCGGTGAAAGAGGCCGAGGCACAGTACGAACCGACCAAGAAGAAACTGGTGCTGCAAACGTCCCTGGCCAAGATGCGGATGAATGCGCAAAGGGGAGTTTGTAGGAGAGAGGGTCACATTTAGTGACTTGAAGGAGGTACGTAACTAGAGACCCAGCAACCGAACCTCTAATATTTGTAAGAATACTATTTTCACGAGCATACCTAAGTAGGTCATACACCACAAGGAAATATGGAGAATAACCTTTATCAGCAATAACTTTTAACTCGTAGTCGAGGCGCGTTTTTACCGAATCATTTAATTCCATTTTTCTAACCAAGAGCCCCGCATACGCTAGCTCACGTAGGTCGTCATTATAACTAATTTTATATTCAATAGCAGGGAACACCCATTGCCCTAGAGGAATTTCGACAGTACACTCTTCCGCGATTAGTAGCGTGTTCTCAATTGCGTCAGGAATATCTTTAAATAAATCTACATATGGGTCAGTTGCAAATGCAAATGTATCTTTTTGAAATAAATGGTTATATTGCTCTAGTGAGTTTTCTTCCCCGTTAACTAGATACAAGATTTTCTGGGCAGGTTTATCTTGTGGGTGTAGATAATGTGTATTCCAAGTTGCAACAAGTTTAGTGTTAGTTTCCCTAGCTAAAGATATTGTCTGCTCTCTGATTGCTTGAGAGTTGTCTAACCCAGTCTGTGGGTTAACTTCGAGGTAGTAGTTATTACCAAAGAGAGACTTATAAAATGAGAGACGCTCTTGGGCAAGTTTGGAGTCAATAATAAGTAAGTTGTTTACGTCACCCCAAAGACCGCCCGAAAGGACAACTAACCCATCCTTGTGCTTAGTTAATATCTCATCACTCAGAATTGGATCGATCGGGTTATCAATATTAACAAGTGAAGTTATGAGCATTAGGTTTTTGTAACCTACCAAGTCTTTAGCAAGGATAACAATTTGGAATCTTCTATCATGAATACTAGTTGTGAACTCTGCACCAATAACAGGTTTAATACCTTCCCTCTTGCAGGTACTAAAAAATTCTATAGTACCGTACATATTACTGTAATCAGTTAATGCAAGAGCCGACATACCTGACTTCTTAGCCTCCTTAATTAGTTCTGAAACTTTAGGTAGTGCACGAAGTAGAGAATAGTGAGAATGGTTACGAAGGTGGACAAACATAATATTACTAACAATTGTAACAAATAGGGGAGAAATATTCATTGGATAAATTAAGAAAATATTTTGACTGTAATTTAAACTCAGGGGGAAAATATCTTCTATTATTTTGTCAGAAGGATATATAGAGAAGTACTAATAATTAATAATCTGTATAATAAAAAAGTAATACAAAACTGTTTAAAATAAAAACAATTTAAACAATTAGATATTACAGATTGTTAATAAATACTTCCTATAAATATAGAAAATATAAGAGGGGTGTGTACATAGTTGATGTTCATGCGATTCATGTAATTAATTCATAGTATTTACAATTAAATACTAAATTTTAGGATAAATAATCATGAAATGATCTTTCTATATTAAATTTATATAGATAATCGTTTATATTTTTTATCATAATTTTGTCTGCTATACATCAGTTATAAACTATTAGAAAATACTAAATCAACTAAATTTATTTCATTTTATTGGCTATCTTACCTATTGCTTATTTAAAAAAATTTGGTATATTTTTTATTTTTTTGAAGTGCTTTTTTCTTTCTAAAATTTGTCATTTTTTTTTGATTATTTTCTAATCAATTTTTACGAGAATATTCTTGTAATTTTTTTGTCAGTTTTTGGCAAATTTACTTTTTAAAATAAGCTTTTTTAAATTGTACTTTATCCACAATTTTTTGTGATTTTAGTATGTACTTAGCTCGTATATTTACTATACTGATTTACATAAAACTTCATGCAAGATCTTCGTAGTCGAATTGGTCGCACATTGTCTATGGCACTAGCCGTATACCTCATACAAGCTCTTTCCTTCTCCACAGTTTATGCAGCGGTTATTAGTGGTGATTTCAACCAACCTATTCAGCCTGCTCAGCAAGTAACTCAGAGTTCTCCTTTAGCTTCGGCAAGTGATGAGTCATTCTCCCCACTTAAAGCACTTAGCGCTTTTTCTTCAGCTGTTGCTCCTTTCTCATTAACAAAGAATAATTATGATCGTAATTTTCTCCCTTCAACATTTGTAAATTCATCAGCAACTTCTAAGTCTAATACATCACTTTTTGGTTCACTTAATTCCAATACTAATCCAGCCACTTTCTCACTTCTTAAAGCAGAGAAGCGAAGTGTGGGTGTTGCGGGGGATGGTGTAGTTTCTCCTGTTTTTAAAAATGGAATTGCGATTCTTACAAGTATTATTTCTAATGATGTATTTTCTGATAATACTTACATAAAAAAAGATTCTGCCAAGAAGTATGATTTTGTTAAGCCAGTAATTGCAACTATTAAGACAACATACCTCAGTAGTTATCCATCGTTTGGTGTTGGTATTTCTAAGACTTACGCGCAACAGTCAGAGTATAAAACTTCAAACACTTTTGCACTGTTTGATAGAGCATCGCTGACTTTGTATTGTAAATCTTCTTCTTTATTTGCTTCTCCTGATGTAGACAGATGTGACTATGATAAAGTTCTGTTAGGGCTTCCGAAACAGCAGCCGGTTACAGTAACTTCGACACCAATTACAGCTGGGACAACTCCCGGTTCTGTTGCTTCTTCACCAACGACTGTGTATGTTTCTACAACTACAGTTACCTACATTACAAGATATGTAACAGTACCTGGTGCTAACGGTAAAGATGGTCGTGATGGTAAGGATGGGAAAGATGGTCGTGACGGAACTTCTGGTGGAGGCACTTTCTTTGCTGTAACTAATACAACAACCAGTTCAGGAGGTTCTTCTGCAGCTACCTTTACTTCAGGGTCTAATATTACGCTATCAAGCACAACGCTCAACGGAACAAGTATTTTTAATGGTGATGCAATATTTAACAGTAATTTAATTGCTCTTGGGACAACAACACTCGCAACAACTACGTTTAACGGAGATGTAACAGCTGGAAACATTACCGCAAACAATATAACTATTAACAATTTAGCGACAATTGCATCGTCGACAATTGGTAATCTTCAAGTGACTGGTGCATTATATGATGGGTCAGGTGTAATGGGGGGTTCAGGGCAGATTTTAGTTAGTAATGGCACATCTACATACTGGTCAAATGCTACTGGGACAATTATAGGTGGCTCTGCGACTGGGTCTATGTTCTTTTGGAATGGTGCTACCTGGATTGAAACTACTAATCTTCTAACGAATACATCAGGTGATCTAACAGCAAATGGTAACTTAACTGTAAATGGTGATTTTTCAGTAGGAAGTACAACAATTGGTAATTTAAATGTAGGGACTTCAACTACTTTAAATGGCAATGTGACTAATTTCGTGGCAATAAATGCAACCACAACTAATGCATATGTTGCCAATCTTAGCGTTGCAACAGGAACACTTAATGAGTTAACTTCTGCTTCTGGCACGATTACTAACTTACAAACCCAAAACGCAACTGTAAGTAGTCTTTTTGCTACTAATAGTACTAGTACAAATGCATTCGTTAGTAATCTTGTTGCCTCAATTATTCATGCTGTAACTGCAATATTTGATAGTTTAACTGCCACTGATGCAGTGTTCACATACGCAACATCCACCCGTCTCTTTGCTGTTACTGGTATTTTTGATACTCTTTTCAGTACGTTTGCGAATATTTCAAGTCTTACTGTAGGAACTTCTACAGTAACTGGTAACGAAACAATCGGAGGTACTCTAGGAGTAACAGGAACAACAACATTAGCTACTACAACAGCTACACGTCTTACAGTATCTGGTACTTCAACCCTAGGTAACACAACAGCTTCTAACCTTACCGTATCAGGACAGACTAACTTCGCTACAGCGTCAGGAACAGCACTTACTGTTACTGATCTCTATGCATCTAACAGTACTACTACTAATGGATTCTTTGCTTCTCTCTTTGCTACTTTAGCTAACATCACCGACCTTATCGTAGGTAACTCTACTACTACTAATGGATATGTTACTAATTTAGCTGTAGACAACA
>CAYOQQ010000019.1:0-17467 GCA_964406165.1 uncultured Candidatus Saccharibacteria bacterium | reverse complement strand
CTATAATAGCCTTATAACAGTTGAGAGCTTGGGTACTTAACCCGAGTACACCGCATAAACAAAAATCCTCAAAGATTCTTTCTTTGAGGATTTTTGTTTACATGCGAGATAGAGAAGTAAGCCACCTGCGTGGCTTACGGGAGATTCGAATAGGGGTCGCGAGACTTTATCGAGGAGCTTGCGACGAGAAGTCTTGTGACTGAATCTCATCGTCTCCGCGTTATCTCATAGTAATCCATAATAATTATTGCTAAAATAATTACTATACATCTATGAAAACTTTTAAAAATGTAAACGACTACATTGCTCAAGCAGATAAGGATAAGCAAGCCCTCCTTCAAGAGCTGCGAGGAATTGTTCAGTCAGCGGTAAATGACGCTGAAGAAAGTATTGCCTACGGTATGCCAGCATATTCATGGAAAGGGAAACCATTGTTCTATTTTGCAGCAATGAAGGGTCATTTAGGATTGTATCCAACGCCTGGCCCAATAGTTACATTTAAAGAATTGCTGAAAGACTATTCAACATCCAAAGGGTGTGTACGTGTTCCGTATGGAGTTAAGTTCCCCAAGGCTCTTATTGTTAAGTTACTTAAAGAAAGAATTAAGGAGATTAGAGGTGAATACAAGTAAAGACCTTGCTACTATCAATAATATATTATATTATTGATTTTACTAGATTATCACATGGAAGCTTTATAAAACGCACTACATAATTACAAATGAAAGTATCAACTATGATTCCGTCTAAGAAAGCTTCTGTCATCTTTACCTTCGGTTTTATATGTGGATTTGTTTTTTTAATCACTGCCGCTTTTATGTTTGCGGAAGAAAGAAAAAGCAAAATCAGTAAGCCTGTAGCAGCTAGTAACTTTGAACCACAGGTTTCCGTCGATCCTATTTGTAAGAATGTTACAGATCTATCAGTTCTTCTGGTTGAAACTCACTCAAAAGTAGGTACTAGTAGACAGATCAGATTATTTGATGCTAAAGGTTACAAGTTTGGTGAATTTGATGTAGAGTATAATAAATTTAATAATGCTCGTGCATATAGTTGTAGCTTCGACAAAAGCACTAAAAAGTTATCAGTAAGTGCTGGCGGAGGAGAGATTGGATTGTCTGATTCAGAAACAGTACTTATTGATACTTCATCTGAAAAAGCTACGCTTATTAATCGTTTTAGTTTTAGTTTAAATAACAACGGCGCTAATGTAGTTAGAGAAGGGGATGCTCCACAAATTACACATCACGGAGTGTGGGTAAGTAGTAATGCTCGAAGATATATCTCATACGAAGAGATTGGGGAGGTAAAGGATAAGACTGTTCCGATACGTGTAGCGATATTTGAGATAGACCCCTCAGCTCGCTTGGTAGCATGTAAGACCATTGATGAATGTGCTAAAGCAACAAGTACAATTAGACTCATAAAGGAAGTTACGATTATTTCTCCTGTAGTTGAAAATACTTATTTTAACACAATCTACTCTTTTGAAAATCAAACAAACAATTCAGTTGATATTGTTTTTGAAGCTTATAAAGAAGTTAGTTCGCCTGTTACACCGAACCGATCTCATGAAAAGAGAACTATTTTTAAGCAGAAAGTTGAGCTGTAGAAAACTTATAGATTTCTAAAGTTTACATAAATTCTATTTCTTTAAAATAAAACCCCCGTGCTCCATTCAGTGTCGGCATCTGAAGGCCAATAATAGTGTTACCATCTTTAATTGGAATTTTAATTGGGCATCCAACTTGTGGAGGAAGCCACTGATTATCTTCGCTCACAATCGCGTGCATACTGCAATGCTCTTCGTCCATATAACCCCAGGCACAATAGAGTGGGTTATTGTTGTGCGAGAAAAGTCCAAATGATAGTTCACACCGTTGTCTAAAGTAGTTTTAAAAAATTGAGCGGTTACTTTATCATTCATCAACATATCGTCATAGGTTGTACCAGCTTTTTCTTTATGTAACGTAAGTGAGTCAATGTCGGGGAATGTCTTTATGGTGCCCTTCACATTGAAGCAGGAATATTCTAAAGAATAGGTTATGATGATGCATTAATTTTCCTAAAGAAAAAGGCGCCACGAGGACGCCTAGCTAATTGAACATACTTAGTTAGAGGAAGGCTTGTGACTTCATTTCGTTGTAGCCTTCGCTTTGTGTAAGGCACATAACTGCAGTTGCTCTGAGGACCCTCTTTAGTCGTGAAGTATCTGCTATCTCTTTTCCGAGTGTGTAGGACACTGGTTCTCCTATGGTCTTGTACCACTGATTACACACATGAGGTTTACCTCCGTGAGGGTTCTGTATACGATGGTCATCAAAGACAATGAATCGAATGTAACCATCTGGGAGAGTACACCGCACAGTCACACAGCATGAGCTTTCTTTTACAGAGAATCTAAAACCCTCTTTAACACAAAGCTCCAGGAGGTGGTCTGCGTTTTCAGATAAGAAAGCGCTGAATGGTTTCTCAACAGTCTGCATAGTTGAGATTCCCATTCTGGGTTTCGAACTGGAATGCGACAGCATTGAATCCCTTTGGTGGATCAACTATCACATCGCAACAGTTCGCAAAGACAATCTTCTTCCCGTCAAACAGTTTCTTTTCAAGAACATGTCGCATACCATCTGCAACAACGCGCTTGATCTGTCCTGCAAGAGGTGTTGAAGGGTCTTCTTTGTGATGTACTCCGAGACTTAGGTCTTTGAACCAGGCAAACGCCAAAGGGAGATCTTTCTGGATTGCTTGAAACAAGGTGTCTTCCAGTTGTTCCACACTCATTCCACGCGTGTCTACGGTAGCTATCGACGGCAGTGACATACTATCTTCTCCAGGTTAAATAAAGAACACTCTAAGGTTGTACCTGAAAACAGATCCAACCTATTAAATGTTATTTACCTTGCTTCATTTCTTGGAAGTCTTTTATTGTCGAAAGGTTTCCACGTTTCTTGAGGTGCTTTATTTTCGTGAGAATAGTTTTCATCGCTTCTTTAGTTTCTGTACCTACACGAGAATAGTTATAGTTCATGATGTTTTCATCAAAGGGGATTTCGCCTAGTATCTTGTTATTGTTTTTTGAAACGAAATCTTTATAGAAATCATTGTCAGTTGGTTTGTTGATTATTGCATAACACGGGATGAGAGATTTACGACAGATGTCCTGTATCTGTTCGAACACCTTTACACTATTTCTGTGCGGCTCCACAACACCAATCACAGCATCAATACCTGCATAGAGACCATAGTTAAGCATGTCAGCACCTGCAACACTGTCTATGACAACGAAGTCATCTTTTTCATCTAAGAGTCCAAGATAGAATTTTAATGGTCCCGAGAGACCGTGAGCACATTTGCCTGAGAACATGACATCTGGGGCACCAAGACCTATATTAATAAGTGAAACACCACCACTTACTTTTGTGGTTATCGAAGAAGTGTAAGTGTCTTGTGGATTCATGGTAAATGTTGGGAGGCTGCCTGTGTCTTTGTGTAAAACACTGCTTACTTTTCCTTCTTCTATAACACCGATATGCTCCATAAATTCTCTCTCAGTTTTATGCATAAGAGGGGTCTTCTCTGGATCAAGACCTAGGTTACTAGTTAAATCCATATTATGATCTGCGTCTACGGCTAAGACTAAAGAACCAATGTCTTCAAGGGTTTTTACTGCAAGCCATGATGTGGAGCTTTTTCCGCTTCCACCTTTTCCAACAAAGGCGATTTTCATACTAAATGGTATAACTTAGTTGCGTATACTCGTATGCTACATCACTTTTATTATTATTGCAATAGAGTTGCGTTAGTGCTATACTAATGCAACTATGGCATCAAAAGATCTTGAAGTTGATAAGCAACTCCTTAAGGAGCATGGGTACAGAGTTACTGAAGGTAGGTTGCATTTACTAAGTGTGTTACGTAGCGCTCATACTCCACGAACAGCTAATGAGCTGTATAAACATCTCCACACTAAAATAGACAAAGTGACGCTATATCGAGCGCTTGAAGATTTCGCTCAATCAAAAATTATTACTAAAGTTAATCTCGTTGAGGGTGTTATGCATTATGAGTTATTGCACAAAGACCATCACCATCATCATATAGTGTGTGAGGTGTGTGGAAAGATAGAAGATATAGAAAGTTGCGACCAGACAAGCCTTCTTAAGGAGACACTTTCTCATTCAAAACAATTTAAAGTAATTAATTCTCATGCTTTAGAATTTTTCGGTGTATGTATTTCTTGCTCTAAAAAGTAAAGTAGTCATGTAATCACCTTAGCTATCTAAACTGCTATACTTAACTATATGATACGAAAATTTCTAACAGTAAGCATGCTTCTTCTTTCTGGTGTTTTGTTTGTGTCCGCACAGTCTGGAGTGTTAATGACTGATGTTGAAGTATTTGCAAAAGCTAAAGTGCAAAGTGTGAGCAAGTCCTCTACAACTACTATTCCGGGTTTCGATACTGCTTCGCTGTCTCAGATGGTTACGATCAAAGTTCTGAATGGAACAGAGGCTGGTAAAGTTGCTACATTTAAAAATGATTATATACAACTAAAAGAAGGGGAAATTGTGTATGTTCGACATCTTACAAGTCATGTAGACGGTATAGAGACGTGGTCAGTTGCTGATCCATATCGATTGGATGTTATGTTGTGGTTAGTTATTACGTTTATTGTGCTTATTTTTATATTCGGAGGTATCCAAGGTGTGCGGGGGCTTGCTAGTTTAGTTGGAAGTATTGGGCTTATCTTTTATGTACTTATCCCAGGAATTTACGGGGGATACAGTGCTGTGCTGGTAAGTATAGGAGTAGCATCACTTATCATTATCGTTGGTTCATATGTTACCCATGGGTTTAATCGAACAACTTCTTCTGCGGTTCTTGGAATGATAGCTACTGTGATTGTGACTGGGATCGGAGCGTACTATGTTGTTGATGCTGCTCAGTTAAGTGGATATAGTTCCGAAGAAAGTATGTTCCTCAATCTTAATGCAAGAGGTGCTATAGATATGGTTGGGCTATTGTTCGGAGGAATTATGATTGGGTTACTTGGGGTGTTGTATGATAGTGCTATTGGCCAGGCGGTTGCAATCGAAGAATTATATAGAGCAGGAAAGCATCTCACTCGAGGAGAGGTATATAAACGAGGTATTAGAATTGGGCGCGAGCATATTGGTGCTCTAGTAAACACACTCGCAATTGCATATGTAGGTGCATCACTACCGTTATTTTTACTTATCCAAAACGCAACCACTGGAGTGCTCTTTATTATTAATAGCGAAACATTCGCTACAGAAATTGTTCGTATATTAGTCGGAAGTATTGGTCTGGTTCTTGCTGTTCCAATCACCACGCTTATCGCTTCATATATGTTGCACGGAAGAGTTACTGATTCTGGAAGTGGAGGGCATAATCAACATACGCATTAGCTTGTACAACCCTATAATTAGGTTTATTTCTCGCAGAGAGCTTTTAATTGTTGTAACGCTTTAGGCCACATGTCGTCAAACATTTGTTTATACTCCTCATTAACATCAATATCAACCATAAGCTCAGTGCCGTTAGTGGCCTCTGTAAATGTGTAATTTTCAAAGGCGGGTATCCATTTCTTAACTTCTTCACTTGTGGTATCAATGGTGCCGTTTTTAATAAACCCAAGATGTTCAATAGAAATAAATTCATATTCTCTATTCTCTTTAATTCGACTGAACATGCCTAAAACCTGGCCACTATTTTCTTCATCAGTTCCTATGAACCGCATCTCAGTACCTTGCTCCCAGGTACCTTCGTAACTTGAAGTTGGGCCAAAAGCCGTTGCCCACCGCTCATATGTTTCTTTATTAAGCATCGTGTTCCAAACTTTTTCTTTTGGTGCACTAATGTGTATAGAAAAATGAACCTTTTGCATAGAATAAGTGTTTATTAATTTATCTCAACGTACTTTTTAAAATTATTCAAGATTGATTGCCAACCATCACGTTGCATTTCTATTGGGTTCTCAGTTTCTGGATCGAATGTTTCTGTGATGATTGTTGTTTCTTCTTCAGATTCAAATGTGATGTGCACCTTCCGGGCATCGTCCCCATCCATGGTATAGGCGATACTCTTATGTAGTTCTATTTGAGTATATATGCCTGTGAAGTCAAATGACGCACTCCCATCTTTTGCACTCATTGTGGTCTTGAATCGTCCGTTAACTGTAACATCGTTCTCAGCGTATGGTGCTTCCCAGGTATCTGAAGCGAATGCCCATTTAGTAATGTGAATAGGGAGTGTCCACATATCCCAGACTTTTTCGACTGGGGCATTAATGGTAGTCGTTATTGTGATTGGCAGCATATATTTTTACTTAGTTGCGAAACAGTAGAATAGTCCTGCTCCACCTGTTGACCGTAGTGCAGGTAGACTACAACCTCGAGTCATATGAGATGAGTTCCAAGATTTCATTGGAGCTGACTCATTAATACCGATTCTATCGTGATGCCCCACATAGGTAGAACCTACAGCATTTGATGTCCAGTTGCTACATGTGGTGTCTGTTGATGTTGCGATAGCTTCTCCCTTATCATTAGAGCCTGTGAGTATGTCATGCATGTTAACAGTATCGCCACGACCAGGTATAACTTCTCCTTTCTCATTGAGAGCTGTAACTTTAGAAAGAGCGTTCACACTGTGGAGTTCTTCTAGATTCTTCGCAATGAGTTCGCCTTTTGCGTTATACCATGGACCATTACCAATTCTGTCTTTTGCATTAACTCCAGGTGTGCCATTTTTATCAATAGTACTTAAGTATGCATGCCACTCTTTGCCAGGTACTCCAGCTTCTTTAGCAAGTGAAGTACAGTAGGCATCAGCCCCTGCGAGCCCTCCTAAGTCTCCACCGCGACCAGGGTTAGCACTTGTCACAAAGAAAGACATACGCGGGGAAACATTATAAGAAATCTTCGACTCTTCTTTTTTGTCAGCGAACTGAACTAAGAATGCGAGTAAGAGAATAACGATAATAACTAGGAGTGCAATTTCGTGGATACTTTTTTTCTTTTTCATATATATAAATGTAGTGTAACACTCGTGATTAAGTGTGAAAACGGATTACTTTTGAAGTGTCTTACGGATACTCTTGAGAGCCTCCTTGAAAGGGAAGAAGAACTGCCTGATGTACCCAAAAGGAACATAATCTCCAAGTACTCCATATTGTTTAGGCCACATTTTTTGTGAATTAACTGCAGTGCCGAACATGTAATCAATAAAAGAAAAATGTGCTGCGTAGTTTTTATCAAGGGCTTCTTGGTCTTGTGAGTGGTGCCAGTGATGGAAGTTAGGCGTTACAAAAACGTATCGTAGTATCCCTGGATTAATAGAGACATTTGCATGGTCAAACACTGCTTGGAATGCCACAAAAGCAATATATGCATTAACAACATCTGACTGGAAGCCTAGGAGAATTATAGGTAGTAAGATAAGTGATCTCGTCATGAGAAGTTCAACAACATGCAGTCGTGAGCCTGCGAGCCAGTCCATTTCTTTGGCGCTATGATGTATCGCATGGAATTTCCATAGAAATGGAATCTCATGATATGCACGATGTGACCAGTACTGCACAAAGTCAGCCACGAACAAAATAAGGAGAAACTGAAACACAAAAGGAAGTGAACGAATAAATGATTGCAATGAGTCGTTAATAGCAAAATCGAATTGTGCAACGAACATGTTGATAATTACAAGAAATATTCCAATGAATAGATGGTTTACAGCAAAATAAATGAGGTCAGTCTTCCATTCCTTTCTAAAAATTGGTTGATTTTTATAATGTCCAAATATTTTTTCAATAATAATAAACACGAGTGCAAAGGCGATAAAATTCAGAATGAAAAAATCTAACCCAAAATAAATTGATCTAGTTGGGATGGTCTCTAGAGGTACAGAATTACCACCAAGGAGAATCGTTATAAGAAGTATACAAAACGAGATGCTTGCGATTTTAATTTTTCTACTTAAGATAACCGTAAGAATGGCGAAAAATCCAGATGTCAGGATGGCAATAAAGAGTAATCCACGAGCAAATGTCTCACTATAGAGTTCTCGAATATCTGGTGTTGTTAAATAGTCCGGGAAATAAAATGCAATAACTCCTAGTAAACTACCGACAGAAAGAAATAGAGAAAGTATCGCAGAGATTGTGCCTTCACCAAAGCGTAGCTTTATCTCGTCAGGGGTTTCAATTTGTAACATATATTTCTAGATAGTATAGCGCATGAAGGCTCTTTTACTGTCACAAAGTACCGTGTCAGCTGTTAGTATAAGTACAAGGGAAAATCTCTTTACTTGGTAATAATAAATCTACAGACGTATGTCAAAAAAATCACTTATATTAGTCGGCGCGCTAGCTATGTTTAGTTTACAAGGGGTATTCGCATTTCAACCAAAAGAAACATCGCAATACTTTAACGGGCCTACTGTTAAGCAGGTTACAAGTACTACTGTGAATTTCTCACTCTCACCAACTGTGTTAGCTGGTTTAACTGATGAAGAAAAGCAGGGGGTCTATTTCCAATATTATGAGACACAACAAGTGTGTATCGCGATTTATCCAACACCAGAGAACTGTCTTCCAAAGAAAACAGAAGTTGGTAAAACAGACGTAACTGTCTCTAACCTTAAAGTAGGAACTTCTTACACAGTGGTGTATAAGCGTGATAACACAATTAGATGTATCACAACACCATGTCCTGAGAATGGGTTCGAAAGTCTTGCAGTTACATTCACCACAGTATCTGGTGATGGTGGAGTTATCAAAGACACTCCATCCGGAACAAAACATGTCACTGCTAATCTTAGTATACGAAGTAGGGGTAATCAAGTGGTTGCGCTCCAAACTATACTTATTCAAAAAGGCTATATGATAGGCTCTCCAACTGGATATTTTGGGGTTATAACACTTAAGGCAGTGAAAGATTTTCAAAAAGCTAATAACATCACACCAACTGGCTTTGTTGGCCCACTTACTCGTGCAGTGCTTGAGAAGTCAGCAATCAATCTTCCAGTTTCAAAGGGTGAAGAATTCGAAGGAACTATTACCGCATATTCAACTTCATGTTTTGCTGATGGTGAATGTAGTATTACAGTTGATGGTAAAAAAGTAGTCACGACAATTGGGTGGTCACAGCAGATTGTTGGGAAGGTAACAGGAATCCCTGACTTTGGGTCAATTGAAAATAAAGTTGGTGCACATGCAAAAGTGTATGCTAAGAAAACATCCGATGGATACACCTTGTACGGCAGTTCTGATTACTATGTTCATGTGACATCTCCACAAAGTAAATTACCTGCTGGAAGTTCTGTGGTGGCACCATCTGCTGTGCAAGGAGTGACATGGGTTTGGAAAGAATCAGCACATGGTTCGACAATGATTGCTCCAGTAAACAAAAATAAATTTACCATTACATTTGGGACTGATGGAAAAATTTCAGGTACAACCGATTGTAATAGTTACTTTGGAACTGCAACATTTGGCAGTGATGGGTTCGTACAAGTAGGTCCACTCGGTATGACTAAGATGGCTTGTATTAATTCACAGGAATCTGTCTACACAAATGATCTTCAGATGGTAACTAACTATTCAATTAACAATACAGGTATTCTTGAATTAAGGAGTGGTCATACAGTCATGTATTTTCAAAAAAGTACTAATGCGTATTAGCTCATATGTGTATACTTTACAATAGATACAAAATTACTTGATATACTGGTACTTACTTACTAAGAAAGATAAAAATTATGAAAAAATACGTTATAACAACTGCAATCGCTCTTACTGCTATCACTGGAGTATTTGCTGAAGGTCAAGAAGGTAGAAGAATGATGGCAACAACAACTCGTGCTGCGATGGTGATGCCTGCTTCCCAAGGGATTATGATGAGTCAACCAACTATCACAACAGGTGATGCTGCAACTGATGCACAGATTAAAGCGCTTCAAACAGAAATGGAAGCGAAGATAAAAGCAATTCGTGACGAGTATCAAGCGAAGATAAAAGCTGTTATCGGAGATAGAAAAGTAAAGACCGGGAATGGTGAATGGATGCGAGCTTCATCTACTCGTATGGACATGCGAAAAGGATCATCAACAATGATCCATCACAATGAAAACGAAAGTGAGCATGAGGGTATGATGAACGGATCAGGTACACCAGTGATGCGAGGTGAAGGAAGAGGAGAAGGGAACCGTGTCCCACGAGAAGGAATGGTTAAGGGTGAAAGTACAGAAGCACCAGGAGCAAGTACTGCAGAGTTCAAAGGTGGTGTGCGAGGATTTTTTGGAAGACTTTTTGGGAGATAATCGAGTATATAATTGAATGAACTAAAAAGAAGCGCATAAATGCGTTTCTTTTTGATTTGAAGGGAATGTGGTAAAATCAGAGGATTAAGTTTATTAATTGCGTGGGAATGCAAAATGCAAAATTTAGACGTAGGCTAGTGAGTTGCGTCGAAATTTGCTAATTTCGACGTGAATTTTACGCTTAAAATTCAGGAGAATTGGATGAGTGGCTTAAATCAACGGTTTACTAAACCGTCGACCTTTTATTAGGTCCGTGAGTTCGAATCTCACATTCTCCGCCATAAGAAAAAAGTATCGTACATGACCCAGATGCCTCTGTTTTGATGTTTTGTGATAAAATTATATTATTATGATTTTGAAAACTTCAAAACAAATGATAACAGGTAAGTCTTTTGAGTACTCACTTTTAGCTCAATTTGAAGAAAAGTTAAAAGGTAAAACAAATGTTGAGGTTATAAAAAATTCTTCCTATAAAATTGCGAAGGAGTGCTTTGAAAGTGTTTCAAAATTAGAGCAGAGTGAGTATTCTCTTTCTGCAAGTTTTGCTGTAAATTTTTTAATGGATATTGAACCAAGACTTTCAAACGATATTGGAAAAGATGATATTTTACAACTTGAAATTTTATCTGACGATAAAGGAAAGGCTGGAGATGTGCGTGATGTTCTTGCTATCCGTCTTTTGCAAAAATGGGAAATAGGTGTATCTGCAAAGAATAATCATCATGCAGTAAAACACTCAAGACTTTCTTCAAACATTGATTTTGGTAAAAAATGGCTTGGTATTAAGGCTTCTAAAAATTATTTTGATAAAGTAACACCGATTTTTAATAACTTAGAAAAGATAAGAAAAGAAAGCAAGGCGACAAAAAAATGGAGTGAAATTGGTGACTATCATATAGACGTTTACATTCCAATTTTAAAAGCATTTATTGATGAACTTAAAAGTTTACAAAAAGCTAATCCTACTAAAGTCGCATCAAATCTAGTCGCATACCTTGTTGGGAATAGAGATTTTTATAAAGTTATAAAAGGTAAAAATAAAGTTGAAATCCATGCATATAACATAAAAGGAAGTTTGAATTTACCTTTCAAAGATGTACAACCTAAGTATAAAACTCCAAAAGTTCCATTACCAACAGAGATTATTGATATTCAATTTAAAACCGATAGTGATACAACGGCAATAGTAACAATGAATAATGATTGGATTTTATCTTTTAGAATTCATAATGCTAGCTCGAGAGTTGAATCTTCTTTAAAGTTTGATATTAACCTTTTGAAATCACCAAAGAAACTATTTAAGAATATTCTTAATATTAGCCAAGATTAAATGTATGAAAATAGCTTCTTTTTTTTCAGGTGCAGGAGGTCTAGATAAAGGTTTTGAAAAAGCTGGTTTTCATGTTGTTTGGGCAAATGAATATGACTCAACGATTTGGGATACTTTTAAATTAAACTTTCCTAACACAAAACTCGATACTCGAAGTATCACTGATGTCGAGAGTAAAGATGTGCCAACAATTGACGGAATAGTTGGTGGACCACCATGTCAAAGCTGGAGTGAGGCAGGTGCAGGCAGAGGAATAAATGACCAAAGAGGTCAATTATTTTATGACTACATCCGTATTTTAAAAGATAAACAACCAAAATTTTTCCTTGCGGAAAACGTATCTGGTATCTTACATCCAAAACACGCAGATGCATTTAATGCAATTTTAAAAGAATTTGAAAATGCCGGGTATACAATTTCATATCAACTTTTAAACGCGAATGATTTTGATGTTCCAGAAGATAGACTTCGTGTAATTATTGTTGGCTATAGAAAAGATTTGAAAAAGAAATTTGAATTTCCTGAACCACAAAAATATAAACCAGTTTTGAAAGATGCAATTTATGACTTACGCTTAGCAAAGCCTGCGCTAGAGAAAAACAAAACGAATGGTGATAGTCTAAAAATTCCAAACCATGAATACATGATAGGTGGATTTTCAACTATGTATATGTCTAGAAATCGTGTTCGCTCTTGGGGTGAACCCTCGTTTACTATTCAAGCAGGAGGTCGTCATGCACCATTACATCCACAAGCTCCGAAAATGAAATTTATATCTCAAAATGAAAGAGTTTTTGTTCCGGGTAAGGAAGATTTATATCGTCGTCTCTCTGTGAGAGAGTGTGCAAGAATACAAACATTCCCTGATAATTTCATTTTTAAATATCGTGATGTAGCCGATGGCTACAAAATGATAGGTAATGCTGTACCAGTTAATTTTGCCTATCATATAGCAAAAAAAATATACAAAGATTTAACTTATGATTACTCAAAAATAACTAGTGACCCACATACATACTCTAGTGCTAAAAAAATACATTAAAATACCCTTATGGGGTCTAGACCTGTGGGTACTTAACCCACAACCTCCGCATAATCAAAAATACTCAGAGATTCATCTCTGAGTATTTTTGATTACAGTGGAGATAAAGAAAGTAAGCCAACTGCTTGGCTTACGGAGATTCGAATAGGGGTCGCGAAACTACTTCGAGCGCAGCGAGGAGTTTCGTGACCGAATCTCACATTCTCCGCAAAATCGCGAGCGTACTCGCGACCAGATTTTGCGCAGTGCAACGCAAGGAGTGTAATCACGACTATGCTGTTGCCTCCGCAACAATATTAAATTAAGTTTACGAAACCACTTCGAGCACAGCAGTGCGACAATATAATGCCTCCGCAAAACATTGTTTAATTCATTGTATATGGAGTTAATAGTTCGAAGAAGTTTTAGATGTGCTGCCTATTTTAGAAAAGAAGAAACCCACCAGAGGTGGGTTGGGTAAGAAACTTCAGAATTAGTGGGACTACTTTGTGTGGCTACTACCGATTGTCTGACACAACTCTTCAAGAGTAGTGTAGCGGTAGACTCCTGCTATTTCCATGTAGTGATTCGGTAGTCCCATGCGCTCGGCTTCATGTGGCCAGCCGACAAACAATCGCTTGCGGTAGCTTTCATCGAGCTCTGCTTGTTTAATTGACATACCAAGTTCCAAATTGGTATTGAGTCCAAGTAGTTCATCTGCCTTACGTGGAATCCAAAAAGCTGTATGTCTCGCCGCCTTCAGTCGATCAGACTCCCACTTATGGATGTACTTTCGTTCGGTAAAGTCACCTTCGTATTCAAGACCACGTGGTTCCGGGCAAAAGATCCAACCATCGTAATCGTAATCTTGACGAAGATGGTGAACAGCTTGAGCTCTCCATTGGCACTCGAGTACCTGATTCCTTGATGTTGGTCCAGCTAGGAATACCGAACCTTTGGAAAGGTTCATGGGCAGATCTTGGTCGTTGTAGAGCTGGACCATTGGGTCTTCCCACATGGCTTTCAGTTGACCAAGTAAAGTCCCGTGTATGGATAAGTAGTTCAGTTGACGTGTGTAGCTTTCTTGCCTTCTGATGTTTGCCATAACGGCTCCTCATAAAAATGTACCTCTTAATTGGTTAGGGAAGAGTAACCCACTAATTGCACACTACAACATATTTATGAATTTGTCTATATGTACTTTATAGTGTAACCGCCTAACACAGTATTGATAATTACTCTACCATATTTATCACCTTAAGTTTTATAAATTTGACAAATACTCTATTTATTATATAATATATATGGTTTGATCCTACTAACAACATTGAAAGGTTCTCATGGTTTACGTCCTTCTATCGTTTTTCATTGGTCTTGCCGCAGGTAAGATGTTTACATTTCCAATACTTATTGCAATCACTGTCATCTCTATTGTTCTTGGTATTTATTTAGCAAGTACTTTAGAGGAGTTAGCCAGTTTAATTACAATGATCTTCATTTTTTCCGCCCTCATTTGCAATGTAACGATGTGGGTAACGTACTACGTCTCCACCAATCAAACTTGGTTCGGCACTTTCTTTGGCACCTACGTTTTTCGTTAAGGGTAACGTGAAGTTTAAAAACACCCGCCTCATTTTGGTGGGTTTTTTATTTTGTAATAATCTAAACAGTATAGTTATAATGAGATTTTTTGTAGATGCTAAACATAGTAAGTAGGTTGTGGTACTTTTTATTAGATGTTCTTGCTATACTTTACCTCATGAAAACAAAATTTTTAATTGCAAGCTTTATATCACTTGTTTCGCTGGGAACTGCGTTTGCATACGGGGACTGCAGAGACACTATAAACGGCTGTACTATTGAGCAGTTGGTCATCCTTGGGGACAGTGCACCAACTACTAAGGAAGATAGAATTAATGCGTATAAAAGTGCTATTGAAAAAATTAACCTAAAGATACAAGAGCTCTCAAGTGTCACTCCTACTACAGGGAATATAGATATGAACAAACTTACATGTCTTGATCTAAAGAATAATTTAGTTCTTGGTAAAAGTGATAACGAGACAGGAGGAGAAGTTTCTACATTACAGAAATATTTAATAGATGGAGGTTATTTAAGTACTACTAAGCCAACTGGATATTATGGCCCAGCAACAGCAAAGGCAGTTGTAAGTTGGCAAAAAGCTCATGGAATGGATTTTGTGACAACATCAAGCGGAGTGGGCGCAATGACACGAGGGAAGATGAAATGTCAGGTTCAGGCCGGAGTGTCTGTAAAATGGGAAATCGGAGCAAAAATCGATGAGACTTTTAGTGACGCTCTGGTGACTCTTGGGTTACCTAATGGTACAGTCACAACTACGCATGTGAGTGTCAGGAATGATTGTAAAGAATTAAATTCACAAAACCTAAAGGATGAGTATATTAAAAAAGTTAATGCAGCAAGTGTTTTTGATAAACAGTCAAATGTTCTCTTGCCAGGACTTGCTTGTGTGAATCGTGATGTGTTCGCTTGGTACGGAGTTTTCTTCGAAAGCGGGAAATATTTTATTAAGAAGCTCAATGAAGATGCAAGTGGGCTAGGAAAGGAAACGTGGACAACTGTTAAAGAGATAGAAACAACTACTAGTAAAGCTGTGCAAAAAATAAACTGGAATATCGTGCTTGCAAATCCTACAATAACTAATGAGAATGATTTTCAGAAATATGCGCAGGTAATATCAATTGATGTCACTTTTGTTGACAATATAACTAAGCGTTACAAGCTGGGAAATGCATATGGGTGTACAGGGTCTACAACCCAATTAGTAGAGAACGGTAAATCTATTTTTGGTAAAGTAAATTGTTATTATGCTCTTACAGGGGTTGGGTTCACTGCTTACTCACAAAATGGAAAGTTTATTGTTGAACGTGGAGATGAATCTGCAAAAGATGGAAGTGTAAAGAAGACTATTCTTTTGGAGATATAGGTAAAAATTGCTTAGAGTGCCTCACAAAGATTAAGTATGCCAACCATTCTAAAAGGTCTCACCGAAAAATCCGATGGTAACATGCGTATCGCTGTACAAGATGGTTCTAATAATCGTCAGGATTATTTCACAAGGCTTGGATTATCTACTGATGATGTGACCATGGCAAATCTAGTACACGGTAATCGTGTAGTAGTTGTTACAGAAGGAGAGAGGGGAAACGTTCAAGAAAAATGTGATGCACTAGTAACTGATGTGCACGGTATTATTCTTGGAGTGACTGCTGCAGACTGTTTACCAATCTATTTCTGGAACAAACAAAAAACAGTAGTCGGTATAGCCCACGCTGGTTGGCGAGGTGTAAGGAGTACTATCGCTCAAGAAGTTGTTACTTCGATGACTAATGAGTTTAAGATAGAAGCACAAGATATTTTTGTAGAAGTTGGCCCACATATTAAGGAATGCCATTTTGAAATTAAAGATGATTTAGTAGAAATCTTTAAAGATTATTCAGAAGAAGTAAAAAGAATTGATGGAAGAATATATCTTAATCTACAGAATATAGTTATGGCACAGCTAGTCGCTGTCGGAGTACAAAAAGTGAATATTCAGTTATCTGATGTCTGTACGTATTCTAGTGAGAATTATTTTTCGTACCGCAGAGATAAGCCAGAAATAATTGAGGCGATGCTAGGATACATTATTATACAAAAATAAAACAGCCCGTAGGGGCTGTGGTTCCTTAGTGCAGGTCTATTCTGAATTCGTAGCCGTGCAGAACAAAACCAAGGTGCCTATAGAGGCTGTGCACTGCTTCTCTTTCGTTTCGACTAGTTGCAATAATCTTGTAGCAGTTCTCAGTTCGAGCTCTTTGGATGACGTCACTTATGAGTGTGGTAGCGATGCCTCTGCCACGGTAGGCTTCATCAACCCACACATCTTCCAATAGTCCATACGGAGTTGAATGAAGATCATTTTTAATAAAGTAAAGCCATGCATGTCCCACTTCTACCTCGTTATCCATAATGCAAAAGCGAACAGATTTCGAAGGTATTTCAACTTGTGTACTCATGTCTATCCTTTCAGATAATAGTCCACTCCAGATACTATACTATTTTATTTTTTATTCCAACTGTGGCTGTTATTGAGGTACATCTGGAAATTTGACATGTACCTAAATTACATGTAGAGTAATTTTGGTAGAACTGTCCTTTAACACTGTATTTCAAGGAGAAAACTCATGCAAAACATGAGAATTGAAGCAAATGTCTGGCATGCTCAGTTGTACTTACATGGTTTACGAATTTGGCGGACTTTTGCCAGCTCAAAGAAACGAATAGAAGTCACTTCACGGACGAATATCTGTCAGTATGTACGCGTGCTTACCCTCGCATCTTTTGCATCACTGGGTTACATGTCATCATTCTTACTTCTTGTTGCTACACTACTGTATTATCCGAGTATCTATTTTGGGCTTGATTATTGGAAAGGTGTTGGGTGGATTCTCGGTGTTGTAGTAGTGGTCATATTTGTTGTCATAGTTGTTGCAAATGGCGGGAAAGCATTTGAGCAGCTTATGCGTTGGTGGCGGGTAAGGAAAAAACCACTCACAGATAGAATTGAAGTGATGATGGAAGGTGCAGCTGATCGTCCATCGATTCTCGTGGTTGCAAAAAAGTATGTTGAATCCCACACTGAAGGCTTCTGTGCAGGGATAGAAATTGTTGCACCTGCTGCAAGATCATATGCAAACAGAAGTACAGATGTTGGTGGGTTCGAAGTAGTTGTTCCGATTGTTGAAGTAAGT
>CAYOQQ010000018.1:0-20306 GCA_964406165.1 uncultured Candidatus Saccharibacteria bacterium | reverse complement strand
GGAGTTTGAAATCTCAACAACCCCTCTGACTGTTATCCCACAGAAACTGGATGACACATTCAAGATTGATTTACTTTCGTGGTTGAAAGAGTATTGTGTGAGAGTGATATGATTACCGCCAAGCAGGAGACTGCTTCGGCGGTTTCTTGTTTTATATATTCACCAAACTTACTTTCTTCCAATCAAAAGTTCTGAACATTTGTAGCGTTTGGAGTATTAAGTTGACAATATACATATTGTTATGCATAATATGTATATTGTCCTTTTGTAATGGAGGTTCCAAATGAAAGTTTTGGTTGATAACAATCACATCAGTGTGGAATGTCCACATTGTAAATCTTCCCTTGGCGTTTTTGTCGAAGATATCAGATACAACGAAATGGCACATCACACTTCTGTGTTTGAGACAGATTGTGGTGCATGTGGTAAACCTGTTGGAATTAAAGACCCCAGTATTCCACCATCGTGGAAACATGTCATTATTCCTGATGATTGACCGCCACCGAAAGCCATCGCGCATACGGAAAGTATCCACAAGAATAGTAACGGAGGCTCGTATGAGAAAAAATCTGTACTGGTTTATTCTTTCAACTGTATTACTCTTTCTGACAGCCTGTTCTGAACTGGTTGTCGTCAGTATGGAATACAAAAATGTTGCTCGTGTCTTCTGGCATGAAAATACAAAGTACTCTGTTTTGGTAAGAAAGAACACAGAGCTTTCAGTTGTCAGTTTCCCAGCTAATCAATGTATGGATGGCCGGAAATACAAAGGTGAAGGCGTGAAGATTTTTGCTGATGTGCCCCCTCGTGAAGTGATGTGGGTGCAAATGCAAACAGAAAAAGGTGAGAATTGCTTCCTGTCACTGACGATACATGTACACAATGAATCAGATATTCATGGATCTGAGTGGAATCATGGAAAGTTTGGTGTAGGTCAGACTACTGTCATTAAATAAAATGAGAAAATAGATCGCCTCACCATGCAAGAGATTGTTTCGTTTGAACCAAACCCGCCAAGGCGGGTTTTTATATTTCTCTAGAATTATACTTGACAATAAGTATTATATATTTTAGTGTACATACAGTGTTCTTTAACAAGGGAATTCAAAATGCGAATAAAACTTTTTAAGAAAACTCCGCCATTCCTTCGCCCGGTCGCAGATGTTGGGACTCTTCTTTATTACTATATCCTTCAAATAAAAATCTTTCCGTTTACGTACTTCAAAAAGAAAATGCTTGTTACGTGTTACTATATGGAGTTTGAAAGTGAGGAAGATTCTCTTGCTAAGCTTAATGCTGGTGAGATCCCTGCGGGTGCTATTTGGGATATTGGTAAATTTGGTAATTATAGAAAAGGCTCAGACGGAAGGTCTCTCATTGTGATGACCCCCTACGGTCATTGGTTCATGGATGGAAAGTGTTTTAATTGTACTCGCAAAGATGATGACAATCATAGATGTTGGGTACGTCACGGTTCCCCAGAGGATGGGACACTTACCGTTAACAAGAAAGGTGATACATGTGAAGCTGGTGCTGGTTCTGTCGGCATTATGACATCAGACGATGACGAAGAATTCTCGTACCACGCTCGACTCATGAAGAATACATTAATTCGATTTCCGTTTTAATGAAATGTACAACTTAGGAATCTCAAAATGAAATCAATCCTACCTGTTTTTATTGGTGTTGTTGCAGGTCTTGCCTGTGATTTCATCTCCCAGTCACTACTTGGCCTTCAGTCAACAATTGGCGGCGATCTTGTTGCAGCCAGTATGGCGTCATCGCAACTAGCAAATTATTTCAACAACAAGTAGTGCTAGTTTGAACTTCTTCTCAACAACCAATGTAAGGAGCTGTGTATGACTTCAAAAGAATCTTACAAAGAGTATCAGTCACTTCATCGCAGATTTGAATCTGGTGACCCTACTGTATCTGAGAGTGACGTACATCAAGCCTACTCTGCATACTGTTCTGTTCATGATGATGACGATGATCGTGGAAAATCGAAGTATTCAGCATACAGCCTTTCATATGCTAATAGACCAAGAGAACAACAACCATACCCGCTCTATGGTGTTGGTGAAATGGGTTTCTTTGGTCGCATTTGGCCGAAAGGTTATTGACCCCCCCGCCTGAGCAAGAGATTGCTTAGGCGGTTTTTTATACAATCTCAAATATTTTAGACTTAAACCACTTGTTGCTGAGTTCTATTGACAAATATATATTTAAGTGTATAATGATATTTGTTTTCAACCTGCACTTTAAATCTATAGGAGATTGATAAATGAAGAAAGACAATAGTGGTTTCACCTTGATCGAGCTCTTGATTGTCCTTGCAATCCTGGGCATCCTTGCATCAGTATTTCTTGGAGGTTCAACTGGTGGAGTTGGGATATATGGCTACATAAAGTCACAAGACGTTAGTGGTCGCCTCGAATCAGTCTCCTCTGCAATGCCAGAAGGTGCAATTGTCGGAGGTTACTCAGCGCCAGTATTCCAGGCGAGTGTACTTCTCAAACAGCCAGATGGCACACAGCTGTCCTTTTCAACAGATGACCGCCAGTGGGCTTCGTTCCTCGGTGAAAAAGCAAAAGGAAAATGTGTTCAAGCTCGAATCTTTCCCTATGCTCCGTGGGCACTTTCAAAAGCTGGGACTTTTCATAGTGGGCGCCTGCTTGCAGTAAGGGATTGCGAAAAGTAGATATCTATATTGATGACAATTATAGCTCTAACAATGATGACACTTCGTCGTCAACGTTAGAGCTATTTCATTTTCTTATGCTACTAAAGGGTCGGCAGGCAACTTTCATGGAGCTAGTACAGATGTTAGGAGTATCCTATTTTAAATGGAGTGTTCTCTAGGCAGTGAACATAACAATTATATTGACAAAATATAACATTATATGTATAATGATATTTGTTTCTTTTGTTCATTTTAGGAGTCTAAATGATGAGTACTGTTACTATTAATGGTGTTGTGATCCAAACTTCTGGACGTGGCAATATCACCATCCATGGTGGTCATATCACTGTTGACGGAAAGGATGTTACCCCTGATGCCAAGGAAATTAGCATTGTTGTCAATGGTTCACTTGCAAGTCTTGAGGTGGATAGTTGTGACAAGGTTTCTGTTACTGGCGATGTCGGTAAAGTAAGCACCATCTCTGGTCGGGTTGATATTTCTGGCAATGTTGCTGGTTCAGTATCTACCGTGTCTGGACGTGTTGATTGCGGGAATATCTCTGGCTCAGTGTCTACTGTGTCAGGTCGCATTGATCGTAACTGAAGTCTGTCACAAATAAACTATATTTCTTGCGCGTTGCGAAAGTTATAGGAGTACATATGCAACTTCAATTAAGCGATGGCGTTGTCACTGCTGATTTTTGGAATGGCCATCCAGTAGCTTTCGATCTTCTTCCAAAGATGATAAAGCTGATGGTCGACAAAGAAATGGTCGACCATGAGACTCTTTTTAAATTCAAAGGGGTCTCACGTGGACACTTTACTCTCGTCCTCAGGGATCTATACAAAGAGATTGGATTTTTTCCAAGGGCTGTTGCGATAGAAGAGGAAGGTAAGTTCGTGGTTATGATGTCCCTTTCACCTGATTTTCAGGTAGGGTCAACAGTTCCCTGACACTTCGTCATTCATTTATCTAGGAGATAGCAAATGAAAATTGTCTATGCACTCGTTGCATTGGTCGCATACATTCTGGCAATTAAGTTGCCGGTAGGTTACAGTGCGACTATTCTCGGAGTATTCTCAGTACTCTGCATGTTGGGGTGGCTAGCCTCAGTGTTTAACTTTCACTCACTACTTTCTTCTGCTACAACCGGTGAGCCAATTGATAGTTCGAGCGTCACACTTCCACTTTTCATTTCAGCAGTGGTTGGATGGAGTGTTGGTTATCTACTCATCAACAAGAGTGCTCTTCAGTCTCTCATCAACTTACTTACTCCCTAGGTTCTCTACACCCACCTACCACTGGTATGGTGGGTGTTTTTATGTATAGTAGAATGTTCCATCTTGTATATAAGTTGCTATACTCATAAATACATGAAAAGTATCAAACTTCGAGCTACATGGATTATTAAGGCACCACTTGATCAGGTATTTAACATAATGACGAGTTTTGAAAAATTTCCTGAATACTTCCCAAAAGTTGCTTCTTCTGTTCGTGTTGTTAAACGTGAAAATGACTACCTTGAAATAGATGCAACTGTTAAATCATTCGGCCAAACATTCCCAGTGGCAATGAAAACTCGAATTCTCCCTGGTAAAGGATTTATTTCTGATAATGAAAGTCCAAAGTTTGGGACTTCGGGTCACGAAGAGTTGTTGTTATCTGAACATGAAGATGGAACTCTGATCGATTATACATATCAGGTTGCTATTCATAAGAGATGGCTGCGTATCGTTGCTGGGCCACTTATTGGTAAGTACTCTATGAAATTCTGGGAGAAGGCAGTGATAGATGAGCTCAAGAAAAGACTTGAGAAGTAGAATTCAGAAATGCAACAAAGTAATTTCTGCCGTAGAATTTTTGTCTTTCTGTGTATGTATATGTGTGATGTGTATCATTAAATTTCAAGAATACTTGACAGTATAGCAATATGTATTGTATTATTCATCTTACGGTTCATTATATAGAGGTAAAATATGCTTTTTGTTGTAATGTTTGGTACGATTATTTCATTTTTTCTGCTTTTCATTGCTTGCTGTTTTCTTATCTCATGGTTAATTGCGCAAGTCCCTAATGAGTATGAGATTGCAGACAGGATGGTAGAAATTGCGTCAAAGAAGTTAGGCACCTAGTTTGTTTAGCATTTGAGTTGAACTTAAAATTGGTAATTATAATTAACACTGAAAGGAGGTCCCCATGATTCTATAGCTCTTAAGGAGTTTTCATGGGAACTACTCTCTTGGTTGCACTTACCGATATTCGAATCAGTGATAAGCAGAAGCGTAAGGTGTCTGATGATAAGGTTCGTCGCCACATGGTCTATCTTGAGACTGGGGAAGATCTTTATCCGATCGATGTCTGCGCGATTGGTGATGGAACTTTCACTATCGCAGGAAATGGTCGTCATCGGTATCTTGCGTATCTCTACTCTGGCTACTCGCATATCCCTGTGATTGTGCAAAATCTTCAACCTTCTACGGGACCCGCTTCGGTGGGTTTTTTTATTTTATAAAAAAAGACTCGCACGGATGTGTGCGAGTCAGGTTCTGGCTTACCAGAAATCAGGTTTTCGAATTGGTGGCAAGTAGCGTGCCGTAGTTGAAATAGTCTTCAATACGCTTGTTCAAGCCAGGTGCTCCGCCATCAAGAGATACATTGTCGAATCGACGAATGGTCACTGTGACAGGAAGTCTCTTAAAGAATGAAGTCTTTGGGGTGCATTTCCCAAGTCGAGAATACTGCAGTCCGTCAATCTTCACTAACAAGAGCGGCTTGTCGGGGTTGTTCAGAATCAGATCATAGAGACCGGATAGATGAGGTTGGATTTCAACTCGTTCACCAGCAATCTTCCCTTGGGGGAAAATGCCAAGTGCACGATTGGAAGCAAGCACCTTGCTCATGATGGATAACGTGGTTGCTTTTCGACGTGCACGCTCTTCTTTCGGAAGGTCTTTTGGGCTCCCTGCGCAGATTGCACCACAGAGCTTCATAATTGGCCACTGGAACCACTGCGTGTACTCAGCATGCCACACCACGAAGCGAATTCGTGCAAGTGGCCAAGCGAGACTCATGAGGAATGGACCATCTAGAAATGAGACATGATTCGGAGCGACAATCGACCCGTTCGTACAGCTTCGAGCATCTTGCTCGCCACGCACTTCGATGCGATAAAGCAAAAGCAGTATCGGATGCAAAATGCAATAACGAATAATTGCACGGATAAGTACACCAAGCGTCATATCTGCAAATTTCTTAACTTGTTTGTTCAACGCTTTCTCCTAAAAAATGAGCGACACATAATTATAACACATATTATTATAGTAGTCAATTATATCTTTAATAAAAAAATAAACTACGTATGTTTTGTGAGAGATATTTTAGTTATGTACTATATACTATGGACATATATACCTGCCCTATGAAAAGATTTTTAGTCCACACTTTTCTTCTACTCATTGTAGTGTATTTGTATATTTTACCAACAGATAAAAATCTTATTATTGAAGAAAATGCTAATGTGCTTTGGAAAGAAGTAAAACAAAAATATTATAATACGTTACGAACAGAGAAACGAGTCGTAAAATATATTACTCCTCGTGGGCATCTCTAGTTTCTAACGTACATATGTGTGTTAAAATAAAGCAACTATTTAATTCGTTTTTTATTCTTATGCATCGAAATTCTAATCATCATATTACACACTTAGAATCACACGGATTTATTTCTGGAAGTAAAATTAACTGGCTTCGTGCAGCTGTGCTTGGTGCAAATGATGGTATTGTGTCTGTTGCAGCTGTGGTGGTGGGAGTTGCAGGAGCTACACAAGATACTAAAGCTATCTTAACCGCAGGAGTCGCAGCACTCTCTGCTGGAGCACTTTCTATGGCAGTTGGTGAATATGTGTCAGTAAGTACACAGCGTGATACAGAAAAGGCATTACTTCAAAAAGAACGACATGAATTAGCAACCTCCCCTGACGCTGAGCTTGAGGAGCTGGTTACGATTTATCAAAGAAAAGGTCTCTCTCGCAGTACTGCAGAACTAGTTGGCAAGGAATTAACTAAGCACGATGCGCTTGGTGAGCATGCAGAAGTTGAACTTGGTATCGATCCACATAATCTTACTAATCCATGGTATGCAGCATACGCATCAGGACTTGCCTTTTTATGTGGAGCTGTTATTCCAATTGGAGCTATTATAGTCGCACCAGCTAACTATGACATCATGGCAACATTTGCTTCAGTGATTGTTGCACTAATCATTACTGGAGCATTAAGTGCAAATGCAGGAGGTTCGCGAAAACGTGTGGCGATTATACGAGTTGTTTTTGGCGGCGTTATTGCAATGGCTGTTACATTTGGTATTGGAAAATTATTCGGAGTTACAGGTATCTAGTTAATAATTTTGCTTAGACTCACACACCTTACTAATATTGACATTCTAAATAAGTATAGTAGTATACAAAATTAGAAATTGGTGTTTTATTGTTCATTCTCAATGAAAGGATTTTTGTGCTGAAGAAAATAATCACACTCCCCCTTCTTTTGCTTGTAGGGTTGTACATTTTTGTCATCGAAGAATTCGTATGGAACCCCGCAGTGAAGCTAGTTACGCTATCGCGAAATTCAAAGCGAATCCGTCAGCTTGAAGACTGGGTGAGTAAGCGTAAAGGAAATTGGGCTATAGCAACGCTTGTCCTCCTTCCGGGAATATCGATTTGGCCAGTAAAAGTTACAGCACTTTATTTACTCGGTCATGGTCACCCTTTTATTGGCGCAGTGACTTTTCTTGCTGCAAAAGTTGTTGCTACTGCACTCTTTGCTCAACTCTACACCCTTGTCGGTGCAGAATGTGAGAAAGTGAAGTGGTTCCATTCTATTGCAGAGAAAGTTCGAGCTCTCAGACAGTGGGCACAGTCGAGTGCGTTGTATCAAAAGACGACTGAGTTACTATATGAATGTAAGTCACAGTTTTCCACAAGGAAAAACTATTTGAAACAACGTTTCAAGGCAATTGTCAGATTCACTCGAAAGCAGAAACGAACTTTATGAGTTCGAAATTTTTTACAAATAGTCAACCAATTTGGTTGGCTATTTCATTTAGACGGTAGGCGTGGAGTATTTGATATACTAAACGTATACACTATGAATATATCAATTCTGAATTTAAATATGATGCACGGGAGAAATACGAAGACGCCTGTATGGCCAGTATTTGTACCAAAAGAAAAAGTTATGGCCAATATTCATCAAATAGCTGAACTTATTAAACAGTACAATCCAGATATTGTTACGCTACAAGAAGTTGATAAAAATTCAGTATCAAATGGAAAAGTTGATGAGCTTAAGGAACTAAATGCAATTCTTGGTTATCCATACACTGCGTATGGCAATCATTTTCACACACCGTTTGCCACATTTGGTACAGCTATCTTATCTAAATTCCCACTTCATAATACTAAGTCACATCGTTTCCCGATTGCATTCCCTACTCCTAGAAAAGGATATCTTCTAACTGAGGTAGAAGTAAGCCCAGGGAGACGTGTGCTCCTTTCTTCTGTTCATACGACATGGATAAACATATTGTATCCGGACACAAGAACACTCCAGTTACAACACATACTAAAAAATGTCTTACAACGTCATGCTATGCCTATCATTATGTCAGGAGATTTTAATGACACGATTCATGATAGTCCAAATAGACGTGTTGAAGATTTTATGGATCGACTCAGTCTTTGCACGTACAAACCACTTTCTCACGAGCTATCAACATTTCCATCTGATAACCCAAAAAATCGAATAGATTGGATTATGGTGTCACATGATTTTGAATTTGAAATGTATGAGTCCCCTCATGTTTTACTTTCTGACCATCTTCCTATTTATGCAAAAATAATTTTAAAAGGAGAGTAAGATATGAGAGAAATATTTCCTATCAAGTTGTAAGTTTATACCCAGCCACAATCCCTGCTATCCCCCCGACCCCAGATAGGAGTATTGCGGAAAGCGAAAACATAGAGTCACCCCATAAGGCGGGGATTGCTCCTCCAATTGTTGACCCAATGAATAATCCAATATAAATGACTGTTTTTTGACTCATACGAGCTTTTTATGTAGTGTAGCATTATATAAGGAATTGGGTATAACAAAATACACTTTCTAGCTTATACTATAAGTATTAATGAGTAATTACCAGATATGAAAAAAATAACAATATTGATGAATAAACTATATACAATTATGAGCACAAAGGTGCGTCATTTTGTAAATTGGTATACAGTGCAGAATAAAAGAAGGAAGCTTGGTATAGGAGCGGTTGCTCTTATTGTTGTCATTGGTCTTGGTAAACTCATCTTTGGTGGAGATAACGCAACTGCTGAAACTTCAGTAACTCATCGTAAGGTTTCTATTGCTTCTGTTGCGTCGCTATCTAACTCAGATAAAGATTTCCCTCTTGTCGGAACAGTAACTTCAGTTAGTGAAGCTACTATTAGATCTGAATCTTCTGGCCGTCTAACATATGTTTCAAAAAAGCTCGGTGATATGGTATACGCAGGTGGAGTAATCGCTGAGTTCGAGAATAGTGGTGAAAAAGCTGCTGTTTTACAAGCTGAGGGTGTATATGAACAGGCTAAAGCTGCGCGAAATATAGCGGGACTAAATAGTGGTCAAGCAGGAACTTCCCTTGTAGATACAAAAAACCTTGCATTAAATACAGTCATTAGCGCATACACAACAATAGAAGATGCTGTTCGTGGTAAAACAGACAGCGCGTACACTGACCCGAAATTTGACCAAGTAAAACTTATACTTTCTGTGCCGGATGCGAACCTTGCGTCTTCTTTAGAAATAAAAAGAAAGGCAATTGAAAAAATTCTCATTGCAAGAGAATTAAAAAATAAAACACTCAACCAAAACAGTGATCTCATCTCTGAGCTAAATGCCGCACTTCTTGATGCTCAGACCATTAAAACGTATCTTGACGATCTCTATACTGCATACAGTAAGGCACTTCCAGATACCAATTTCAGTCAAACAACAATTGATACTGGTAAAACTAATACGCAAACTGCGCGTACCGCAGTCGCCACTACTATTTCTGGGCTTGTCACCATGCGTTCAACCTTAACTTCAAGTGTAACCGCTAATCAAGTTGCTGGGGCTGATAATCAGTTGCAATCTTCTGGTGCCTTAGCTACAGCAGATGCACAAGTAAAACAAGCGCTCGGTGCATATAATGGTGCCCTTGCTCGACTGGAAAAGACAATTATCCGAAGTCCAATAACTGGGACACTCAACTCACTTACTATCAGTACTGGTGACTATATAAGTGCATTTACTCAAGTTGCGGTTGTATCTAATAACGGGGCACTTGAAGTTGTATCATCTGTTACTGATGATGATGCTAAAAGAATTAGTGTTGGTGCTCCTGTTATGATAGATGGAACAGTGTCTGGTGTTATTACTCGCATAGCTTCAGCAATTGACCCAACCACAAAGAAAATTGAAGTTAGAATTGGTATTAAAGATATCAAGAGTACTCTTGTTAACGGCCAGTCTGTACGTATTTTGGTTAATCAAGATAAAAAGACAGCTACAACATTAGCTAAAAAAACTGACCCAATTATAATCCCAATTGCAGCACTTAAGCTCACACCACGTGGAGGAAATGTGTTCGTAGTTAATGCTTCAAATACTCTCATAGCAGTCCCAGTAAAAGAAGGAGCTATATTGGGTGAAGAAATTCAAATTCTTGAAGGTCTCACTGGAACAGAAATTATCGTAACTGATGCTCGAGGATTAAAAGAAGGTCAGGTTGTAGATGTTGCTACTAAATAACAATGATTCAATTCTAACTTGTAACTACTCAATTCTATGCACTCACTCTGGCTATTTTTCTTAAGAAAACGCGCGTTTACGTACATGACAATGTTCGTATTTACGCTTATTGGTTTTTATTCTCTTGTACAGATTCCTAAAGAGTCCGCTCCAGAAGTTGTGGTCCCTGTCGGTATCGTAACAACAGTACTTCGTGGTGGTGCTGGAGAAGATGTTGAAAAATTAGTAACTAATAAGCTAGAAGAGGAAATTATTAACGTTGAAAATATTGATAAGGTTACCTCTTCATCACAGGAAGGAGTTTCAGTAATTACAGCACAATTTAATGCTTCAGCTGATATTGAAAAATCTATTCAAGACCTTAAGGATGCGGTAGATAAAGTAAAGACAAAACTTCCATCTGATGCTGATGAGCCTACAGTTACTAAAGTTAACTTTTCTCAACAGCCAATCCTCATCCTCTCTATTTCACAAGACCTTTCACCTGCGGGGCTTACACGTTTAGGAGATGATCTTGAAAAAGAATTACGAAAAGTAAAAGGAGTTTCTCAAGTGGATATTTTAGGAACAAGAAAGAAACAAGTTCAAGTGGTGTTACGAAAGGATAAGCTTGCAACATATGGTGTCTCTATTAACCAAGTGATTGCAGCTATTTCAGGTGCAAATGCATCATTCCCAATTGGCAGTATTACTGTAGCTGACGTGGACTACCCTGTAAAATTCTCAGGTTCAATTGATGAGGCTAACCAGGTACCGGATATCACTCTTACTTCACCTTCAGGAAGCGTTATTTACTTACGTGATATTGCATTTGTGGCAGATGGACTTGAGGCACCTAAGACTTTTTCTCGTATATCTGTCGATGGACAACCATCACAGAATGCCCTAACGCTTAATATATACAAAAAAACTGGTGGCGATGTAACTGAAATTGGTCAGGCAGTAAAAGAGAAAATTGAGTCCCTTAAGTCTTCGATGTTATTAAATGCCAATGTTGTGGTTTCATTTGATGGTGGAGATCAGGTAACTAAAGATTTACGTGAACTGACTCGTGTAGGATTAGAAACAGTTGCGCTTGTGATGATTGTGCTCTTTTTAACTATAGGTTGGAGGGAGTCAGTAGTAGCTGGGCTATCTATCCCACTTTCTTTTGTAATTGCCTTTATCGGGTTATATGCTTCTGGTAATACGATCAACTTCATCTCACTCTTCTCACTTATTCTTGCTATTGGTATCTTGGTTGATTCTGGTATTGTAGTTGCCGAAGGTATTCATACGCGTATTAAGATTTATGGTAACGTTGAAGATGCTACGATTGCCACCATACGAGAATATGCGTGGCCGCTCATTGCAGGTACAATGACTACTGTTGCTGTGTTTGCCCCTCTCTTTTTCTTGTCAGGTGTAGTTGGACAGTTCATCTCTTCTATTCCATTTACAATTATTTTCGTTCTTATCGCTTCTATCTTTGTTGCGCTTGGAATGGTTCCACTTCTTGCAACTGTTCTCACAAAAGACAGTGGTGGCCATAATAAGTTCGTTGAATTACAAGAAGAATGGTTCCATAAAATTAAAACCTGGTATATGGGATTCCTGGGGTCTATTTTACGTAGTAGATCAACACAAAATAAATTTTTTCTAGGTCTTATTGTTGCATTTTTTGTTGCGCTCGCTCTCCCTATCTCCGGACTACTTAAAGTACAGTTTTTCCCACAAGATGACCAAGGATTACTCTTTGTTACTATCGAAAAGCCTCAAGGAACTCCCCTCGTCGAAACTGACCTGGTAGTAAGACAAATTGAAGAAATACTGTATGACGAAGAATATGTGACATCGTTTGTGACAACGGTTGGGGCAGGTTCTGCCTTTGTGGGTGATGGGAATACAGGTGCAGCAACAAAGATTGCTAATATAACAGTACTTCTTACGGATAAGAATGATCGAGATAAAGATTCAACTGAGATTATGGATAAAATTAGAAGAGATTTGTCACCAATCAATGAAGCAGATGTAAAAGTAGATCAAGGTAATAATGGTCCTCCAAGTGGTGCACCAGTTACGATCACGTTTAAGGGAGATAATCTAGAAGCTCTCTCACTTCTCGTCAGTAAAGCAGAAACTATCTTGAAGGGAATACCTGGAACACGTGATGTGGAAACGTCTCTGCGTGATGACGGTACACAGTTTGAGATAACAATTGATAGGGCAAAAGCTTCTCAGTCAGGTCTCTCAGCAACGCAAGTTGCTCAAGTTCTTCGTGCTTCGATTGCTGGAACAACAGCAACTACGATTAAAAAACAAGGTGAAGATATTGACGTACTAGTTAAAGTTGACCTTAATGCTAATTTTATCAATCCTGAAGATACCATCAAAACAACACTTGATACGATTAAGCAACTCTCGATTGCTACTCCTAATGGGACAGTGTTACTCGGGTCATTTATTTCTACGAAGGTATCTGAGAGTAGAGCAGTTATTAGTCATAAGGATAATAAGAGAATCGCAAGTGTGAATAGTCAGCTTACCGATGGAGCAACTGCTCTTGAAGTGGTTGCACAATTTAAGAAACAAGAAGCGTCACTTGCAGTCCCTGCAGGTATAGAGATTGATTATGGTGGTGAAAATGAAGATGTACAAAAAACATTTAAGGAGATGATTCTTGCGTTACTTGCAGGAATGGCAGGTATGCTTGCTATTTTGGTTCTCGAGTTTAACTCATTTAGATATGCATTCTATCTTCTCTTCACTATCCCACTATCACTGATTGGTGTGCTCGGTGGGCTTACAATAACTGGTCAAACCCTTTCATTCTCATCTATGCTTGGGTTAATTGCTCTAGCTGGAGTTATTATTAACCACGCAATCATTCTCCTTGATTCTATATTACATAGGCTCTCACATGAAAAGGAACAAGAGCATCCTGCAACACTGTATGATGTTATTGTTGAATCGTCTTCCATCCGACTACGACCAATTGTGCTTACTACAGTGACTACTGTGGTAGGTATGATACCACTTGCTGGAGTATCAGCGCTCTGGGGGCCACTTGCGTTTGCTATTATGTTCGGACTCATGTTTGCGATGGTGCTTACACTCATTCTAATCCCTGTCTTCTTCTATCGATATCCAGGAAAGGCATATCAGGACATGAAAGAAGAATAGTGGTCCTGTTTAACCACTCCTAATGTATTATTTTCCAGAGTATATATAGCCAAGCTAATGATATACTGCTGTGTATCTTGAAGAAACATAATTCACAAAGTCTCATATATTTTATTGGGGCGATACTTGTTGTGAGTATCGTTAGTTACCAATACTTTCATAAAGTTCAAACGAAGTACCTTAAGATTACTAGTTTTAATGATTGTATAGCTGCGGGTTATAAAGTACTATCTACATACCCTGAGACTTGTAAGGTGTACGGTAAGACATTCGTAAACCCTACGCAAGAAAAAGCTGTTGTAACTGATAGTGTACAAGAAAAGTCTGGAGTTGTAGCTTACATGAATCAATCATATATCATTGAGGGTGAGCTGGTGCAGTTCCGAAATGGAGTTGGACAAATATCCCCTAACACTCTCCTTAAGCAGTCAACATCTACACTTCGTATAGTAGGTGAACCGTATCAGTATGATATCAATGGTGATGGTATGGTGGATACATTGTTACTCCTTGAGAAAAAGGGCCAAGGTTCTCTTAAAGATTCTTACTTTCTTACAGCATCTGTCAGTCTTCATAATGGTCAGTATGGGGTTAATGCACTTTTTCTGGACTACGGAGTTATTGGAGCAGCATTTGCTTATAAGAATAGTGAGATTATTGCAGGCTATACTACAAATGCCGCATCAACCACACTTCGAGAAAAGTATTACACGTTTACAAATGATATACTAAAACAAATTTCTCATAAATAAACTCTCCTGATATATGTCATCAACAAGAAAAGTAGTTAGATCAATCATCGGAAGCTTCTTTGTGTTTTTAGGTATAGCTGAACTATTATTACCAAGAATTATTAACTGGGTACTAGGAAGTTTTTTTCTTACTCTTGGCGTCGCTGGGGTTATACTTCCTATACTAAACGGTACTTTCTTTCTAATCCTAGGTCTTATTCTTATTTCCTTTGAAAGTAAATATGTTGAAAAGAAATTACATGCTTTAACAAGTAAAAGTAAGGTTATTCATACCTGGCATTTAAAATTAGAGGCTTTTCTTAAAAAATATTTTGTTAAAAATAAAGAGGACTAAGATAAAATTCTATAGATGTAACTAAAAATAAAGCACCCTCGAGGGTGCTTTATTTTTCAGATTTTAGTTTGCGCTACTTTGTGCTTCTGACTCAGATGTTTTAACTCTGGTAAATATTGGGTCCTTCATGCCTGGAAATAACCCCTTTTTTTCTGAGAAGCCAGTGATTTTCAATGTGCTAATTTTTTTAGCAATCAATGAGTTAGGGTTTGTATTTTGAAGAACAATAACGAGTGCCCCATTTGTCCCAATCCCCCATGTACCTTGGCCGAGACTAACTTTTTCACCCTCAATTTCAGCAACGATATCAAACGTAGTATCTTGCCCTAAAACAATTCGTGTTTTATTTTTACACCCAGTATTTTCGACACATTCATATTCTCCTGAGTATACTTCAATAGCTGACACCCCATAACCACCTCGAGCACCGTCTCTGTTAATATCCTGCACCACTAGATCAGGTACCCCCGCCTGCTTAAAATAATACCCAGCACCTCCAATAAGGAGTAGTGCAATCGCCACAATTAAACCTTTGTACATTGACATATATATAGTTGATTATGTATCGAGTATAGCCTGATTATTGCTAAGTAAGAAGTGGAAAAGTATCATAGAAGCAGTGACAGTAGAGATTATTTGTGTTATCATGCACCTATCTTGGCCTGTGGGCCAGTTTATTATTTTTATGGAGTGTAGCCTTCTCTACGTCCCATAATCAACTACTATTTATATGGCTGTCGAAAAACAAATACCAACAGGAGGTGAAGTCGTTCTTCGTTTTGAAGACGTTACTTTTAATTATAGTGAAAATAAACCCGTACTCCTTGAGTCTAACTTCGTGATTCGCCGTGGCGCAAAGCTTACGCTTATGGGTCAAAATGGAGCAGGTAAGTCTACCCTCTTCTCGATGATTATGGGTGAACTACAGCCTGAAGAAGGGAGAATCATTATTGGTCAAAACTTACATATCGCTATTGCTAAGCAGTTCATCCCGCACACCCAGTGGAGTCTTACTGTTAGAGAATTTTTAGAACTTGCATTTAAAGATAAGGTCTATGATATTGATAAGCGTGCAGTTGGAGTGTTCGAGACTGTGGCACTTTCTGTACCACTTGATAAGCATATTAAGGACTTGTCTGGAGGTCAAAAAGGACGCTTGTTAATTGCTCAAGCACTTATCCAAGAACCGGACATTCTACTACTTGATGAGCCTACTAACAATCTGGATAAAGCAGGTATTCAGCTACTGACAGATTTTATGAAGGCATATACTAAGACTGTCATTGTGATTTCTCACGATGCAGACTTCCTCAACTCATTCACTCATGGGGTTATTTATATTAACACTCAGGAATATAAGATAGAACAGTATGTCGGTAATTACTTTAAAGTGGTAGAAGAAATTAAGCGTGAAGTAGAACGTGCAGAACGTGCTAACGCACAACTCGAGAAAGAGATTCAGAATAATAAAGATAAGGTAAACTTCTTTGCGCTTAAAGGTGGGAAAATGCGTAAACTCGCCGCAAAACTTCGTGATGAGGTTGAGGAGCTGGAAGAGAGTAAAGTTGACGTACGAAAGGAAGATAAGACTATTAGACCATTTACTATCAATTGTCAGGAAGATATCGGTAGTGTAATTGTTAAGTTCGAGTCAGTTGAAGTTCTTCATGAAGGTAAGCCTGTTAAGCGCTCTGTAGATATCGAGCTTCGTAAAGGTGACAAACTTCATATTATTGGACCAAACGGAATAGGTAAAACTACTCTTCTTGAAAAGATAGCTAAACAAAATGAAAAAGGTGTACATATTCAAGACGGAATCAATGTTGGGTATTACCGTCAGGATTTCTCTACGCTTGATTTTGATAAGAGTGCATACCAAGAGCTTGCTAAAGTTCTTAAGCGACTAGATGATCAGTTGCTCCGTAAGACTGCAGCCAGTATGCTACTAGGTGCAGAACAGCTCGCAGCTAAGATTGGGTTGTTGTCAGAGGGTCAAAAAGGACTTCTTATGTTCGCGTATCTTAGACTTCAACAGCCTGGTCTACTTATTCTAGACGAGCCTACGAACCATATAAACTTCCGCCATATTCCTGTTATTGCAGAAGCGCTTAAGAAGTATGAAGGACCAATTATTGTTGTCTCTCACGTTCATGAATTCGTTAAAGAGATAGGCGTAACACAGACTTTAGACCTCGGGAAGCTCTAAAAGCAATACTAATTCTCCTTATTTTGTAAGGATATTGACTAAATCTGTGGAAAATAGATGGACTTTTGCTTGAGCTTGTGGTATAATAGAACCATATAAGCAACTCTCACGTTTTACGGTTTCTACACTTGTATTACTAAAGCTCGGGGCTTATTGTTAACAATTAGTTTCTAAAATCAATGAATTCAAAACTTTACGTGGGTGGTATTCCTTACTCTTCTACTAACGATGATCTAAAGGCACACTTCAGTGCAGCAGGAAACGTAGTTTCAGCTCAGATCATTATCGACAAAATGACAAATCGTTCAAAAGGCTTCGGCTTTGTGGAGATGTCATCAGACGAAGAAGCTCAGAAGGCTATCGCTATGTTCCATGACCAAGAGTTCCAAGGACGCCGTCTTACAGTTAATGTAGCACGTCCTCTCGCACCTCGCGAAGATCGTCCTCGTCGTGCATTCTAAAGATAATCTTTAGAATTACGAACAAACAAAAAAGACCATCGAAAGATTGGTCTTTTTTGTTTATCGATAATTACTTTTTACTTGCAATACACAAAGTACTCTTGGTTACCATCTCCTCCTTTTAATGCGCATGGGAAAATCGCAATTGTAGTTTTACCTCTTTCTTGCAATAGTGATTTGTATTTTTGTAATACTTCTTGAACTAGTTCTTCATTCTTCACTATCCCCTTCTTAGTATTCCCTGAACCAACTTCAAATTGTGGTTTGATTAATAAAAAATATTCAGAAGAGGTCTGCCCTAGTGAAAGAATGACATCAATAATAATCTCAAGTGAGACAAAAGAAACATCGGCAACAATAATATCAAATAGACTCGTTGCTATATACTTACGAATATCTGTATTTTCATAAAGAGTAATCTTAGGATTATTTAGAAGCGAAGCGTGGAGCTGAGAAGTACCCACGTCTACAGCATCAACGTGTTCTATACCATACGATAATAAGCAGTCAGTAAACCCACCAGTTGAAGAGCCAACATCAATTGCAGTTTTACCTTTAAATAGATCGATAGTTGCATCGGGGTATATTTCAAGTATTGCCCCTTCAAGTTTTTCTCCTCCACGACCCACGAACTTACGTCGTGAGCTAACGACTATCTGGTTAGCCTCAGTGACCTGTTTAGTTTGCTTTGTGACAATATGACCATCTACTGTAACGAAGCCCATTGCGATGCATTCCTGGGCTTCTTGCCTGCTTTCACAAAGGTGACGGATAACTAACTCCTGATCCAATCTCATTGTAGTTATTTTGAGACCCACCCCTTCTCCACAAGTGCTGCTCGCGCTGCTGCGGTTTCCGCCTCTTGTTTACTCTTTCCTCGCCCTTCTGCAATCTTATCTTCACCAAAGAAAATACCAATTAAGAAAAGTTTATCATGGTCTGGCCCTTCTTCGTTAAGAACTTTGTAACTAGGTGTCAGCGAAAAGACTTCTTGAGATTTTTCTTGTACATAACTTTTTGCATCCTTATAGAGACCACGTCTAATAATATCATCTGTTTTTCCAAGGAGCGTTGTTGATATAAAAGTAGCTGCAGCTGTGTAGCCCTGATCAAGATAGAGTGCACCAACAAATGCTTCATACGCATCAGCTAAAATCGATGAGCGTGCTCGATGAACATCTTTAGCTTCTCCTTTAGAAAGTTTCATCATGTCATTAAACCCAAGGTCTGTTGCGACTTCACCAAGAGTTACAGCATTAACTAACGCTGATCTGTATGCCGTGAGGTCACCTTCATTTTGATGAGGATATTTAGAGTACAAAAATTCAGTAACAGTAAGCTCAAGTACAGCATCCCCCAAGAACTCAAGTCTCTCATTATGAACTAATCCAGTCTTTGGATTCTCATTTATAAAACTACGATGAATAAACGCTTGCTCTAAGAGTGCGTTATTGTTACAAACGATATTATTTTTTACTTTAAATTCCTCGAGTGTCATGTAAGTAAAGGTAAACTCGTAGCGATAAAGAGGATCTTATAAGTTAGTGATTCTCAGCTTTCTTTTCTTTTAAAATAGTCTTTGCTTTTTCAAGTAAAGGCTTTATATCATCATAGATTCTAAGCCCTAGAGCATCTTCAAACGGGAACCATCTAGCATCATCTAACCCACCTTTCTGTTCCAGTGTAAGTGGTGAGTAGTCAGCCTTAGCAAGGTAATAGGAGACATGCTTAACTACCTTCCCCTTCTCTGGCTTGTTAGCAATATATTCATTCTCACCAAGCTTATCTTCAATGGTCATAGTGATACCAATCTCTTCGCCTATCTCACGAGTAGCAGCTGTCGACTCATCCTCACCAGATTCAATTTTACCTTTTGGTAGAGTCCAATAACCAAATACGTCATGAACAAGTGCAGCATGAAACTTACCCTCATGGAATGCGTATACTACAGCACCAGCCAAAAGTTCACGCTTCCCTGACTCTAAGTGATCCTTCTTTGTCTTAGTACTCTGAGCTTTTTCTGGTTCACCCATCTCCTTATAGATAGCACCAAGTACACCGTTAACGAACTTGCCTGAAGTTTCACCAGCGTAGGCTTTAGCTAGTTCAATAGCTTCATCGATAGCTACTTTAGGTGGGACCTGTGCTCTATCTCCGAAAAGAAGCTCAGTAAGACCAATACGAAGAATATTTCTATCAACCACACCAATTTTATCAAGTGGCCAGTCAGGAGCGGCGCGAGTTATGATGTCATCAATGGTGATACGTCTTGAAAGTGCGTTAGTAACAATGTTCTTAGTAAAAGATGTATCTTTGATACCCTCACCGAATTCTTCGGTATTTCGGGTAATAATTTCATCAACATTAACCTCACCATCAGACAAAGCACCCTTGATATCAAGCTCAAAAAGCGTTTGTAGGGCGATAGTTCTAGCGATGTGCCGGGTACTCATATGTTTTTTAAGAAAGAGCTTAGATTAAGATTTAGTTATACTATCCTTTGTAAGAGTTAAGCAGTTTTTGCTTTAGTCTTAACGGTTACAGCTTTTTTGCCTCTATAAAAGCCACAAGCGTCACAGACGTGGTGAGGAGTTTTTAATGCTTTGCAGTTCTTGCATTCTACAAGATTAGCTGCTTTAAGAGCGTGGTGACTGCGGCGATTAGCCGTATGCGCTCGTGTGTGTCTCATTCGTACTACCATAGTTAATCAATTATACACTAGTTTAATAAATTACGCAATTACAACGGTGGATAGTACTTTCAGTATCAATGTTAAGTATTCAATCATACTACCTCATCAAACATATACCGAACATTTTTAATAAACATACTGTTGATACTGATACTGGCTGTTGAGGCCTCTCTTC
>CAYOQQ010000017.1:0-20655 GCA_964406165.1 uncultured Candidatus Saccharibacteria bacterium | reverse complement strand
CATACACGCGACTATCTACTGTGGTTTCATTTTCATTAGTCATAGGGTGCTATTATACCACGATTTTATGCAAAAGAAAAGACCCCATTTGGTGGGGTCTTGATTGAGTCTCAAGTAAACAGTTTACCTTGCTGAGGAGTGTTTTCAGTAAACTCCTTCTCCCAAAATTCACGATATCGGGAGACTCGAGAGTAACTATCAGTGATTTGTACTTCAAGGATAGTTGCGACTTTTGTTCCGTCATCAGGATCTGGCACATGTGCACCTTCTGCAACCACGACAAAGACTTTGCCTTTGCACTTTCGAGCATGAAGAACTGCAAGATATGGATCATTTCGAGATACACAGAATGAGTGTGTCCCGATTGTTATCCGAACAAGCTCATCTGATACACGTTTTCTTGGCTTCAGTTTCCCCCAGTAGGAGGAATGCGTGGCGCTATTTTCCATGTTGTCCTCCTTAAGGGAAGTTAAAGATCTGGCACCATCCTGCACTTTTATTGGACAATTGTCAATTCTTTTTAACCTGTGGGAGAAACTGTCTGAATACCCTTTTAGAAAGACTTGCGGCAACCAGCATGAATACCGTTGCCAGAAAAACTGTTAGCGGAGGCCCAACAAGCAATGCGTACGGGTTCTTTTCTTGAGAAAGAAAAACGATAGCACAAGTTGATACGGTGAGTTGAAATACACGGTACTCAATATTTTGCAGTAAACTAAATATCTGCTTGTCACCTACAAACTCTAAATCAATTTCTAACTGACCTTCATTATTTTTCTTTACATTAAACATATTAAGTTTAATGTAGTTAAAAAGTGTGTCTATGAGCATCTTACCCATACAGATGCCCGCAAGTGCAAAAAAGAGCATAATAAATGTACCAATTGTCATATCACCTCCATACTGTGAATTGAAAGAACTGGAAAAACTCTATCGTATATAGCTACACTTTGCAAACTATATCCCAAAAATTCTTTTCGCGTTTTCAAGCAACTGCACTCTTACCTCTTCGAGTGGTTCATTGCGAAGCACAGCAATACGCGCTACAACCTCTTGAACATACATTGGACTATTACGCTTACCCCTAAACGGGGCTGGTGTTGCATACGGACTATCAGTCTCTGCTTGTATCATGGTGATAGGTAGATATCTCACCACATCATCATAGTCTTTAGTAAATGTAATCACACCTGAAAAACTCATTGTGAAACCCAATTGCACGAACCGCTCAGCGATATCGATGTTACCTACGAAAAAGTGTGCATTCCCTCTTACTTTAGTGCCATGCTTTTTCTTAGCATTCTCGAGAATATGCAACATGTCCTCATATGCATCCATGGTTCCCTTACTTGGTCTGCCGTGGAGCATCAGTGGCAAGTTTAACTTCACCGCAAGTTCAACTTGAGATTCAAAAATTGCTTGTTGGCGATCCGCTTCATCATCTTTATTCCATGTCACCTTACCAGCATCAACATCACGTTTAAAAAATGTATCTATGTAATGATAATCCAGTCCACACTCACCAATTGCTACAACTTTTTCATTTTGTGCAAGTGTAGTATAAAAACCCTCATCAAACTGCTCGATGACATTATCAGCTGGATGAAGTCCAACTGCTGCGTAGATATGAGGATTATTCGTAGCAAGTTCTACTGCATTTTTACTTTCCACCTGATCAGTCCCAACAGTAATAGCTCCAAGCCCATAGTCTTTCATTTCTTTAAGCACTGCTTCCCTGTCCTCATCATATGCTTTATCGTGCATGTGGGCATGGATATCAAATAATGCGTAATTCATGGTATTTATAAAATAGTATCACACTATAGGGAATTATTCTTTACAATTAACAATACTTTTGAAACTAATGCTCATACGTTTTCTTCCTTGCTTCTTCCATCAGTTCCTTCATGATAGAAATAACTTCTGGAAATTCAGCGCCGTATTTACTTTCAGCAGTACGGACCATAACCATATAATCACTCCACATTTCTGTTTCTGATAATCCTCTGTTCTTGAAATATTGCCCACCGTTAAGAATATGTGTAATCTTCGACATTGCCTTATCTAAAGTTTTTACGAAACGTGCCTCGATTGTATCTAGTGATTCATACTTCGCTATCATATCTGGAAGCCACGGATACACACTTCTAAATTCTTCTTGAATTCGAAGAAAAGCTTGATGCTCGCGTTCCTCCTTCGCTTTCCTTCCTTCATCACTTAATCCAAAGCTGTCCGTGTCCATAGCATAAACTTCTACTAAGTCATGAACAATAGCGAACTGTGCAACAAGACCCAGATCCAAGCGTTTGGGATATAACTTACTTCCAAGAGTAAGCGCAGAGATAGCAAGCATCACTGTATGATCAGTATCAGACTCCAGACGCTTTCCATCTTCGTGTAATGTTACACGGTTCACTTTTGCAAACGAAAGAATCATCTTTCCAATATCAACCAACCCTTGTGTTTCATCTCTCATAGCTATTTATCAAAATAATCAATGCTTTCTAAATATAACCCTTGTTCGAACCCTCCTCTCTTTTCCTTTTTTGTATCACGAATAGTAAGCACCTCCTCTAGGGTAATATTATTATGGTAGAGGATTGCATCAATAACTTCTATCACATCAGCAATCTCTTCCTTTAAGTGTGTCTTATCTTCTTTACCGTACGCATCGAACACTTCTTGCGCTTCTTCAAGCAGTTTTTCTTTTAACTTCTCGAGTGTCTCTTCTTTTTCCATATACCGCACACTATACCCACTAGCACTAATCTTATTCTCGACATCATGTTTATAGATATCGATCATTTTATCTCTGACTAATTTGTTATAGTTTTTTTTCATTATAGGAGGCGACCGAAGAGCGGCTTCTCAGGCATTTTATTTTCTTTAATACACTCAAGAATTTTTGCTGAAGTTTGTGGCATGAACACAGCAAGAGCTTCTGCAATACCATGTAACTCTCGCAGGTACCCTGCAATGTATTCTTTCCCCTTTTCAAGATCTACTTTTACAACTTTAAAGGCTTCTTCTTCCTGAATCTTTCTATCAAGAATAGTGGTGGCTGTCATAATGTTTGAAAGAGCACCCTTTATATTATATTCACTCAAAAATTCATCTGCAGTAACAATATGTGTAGTTCCATCAAGCGTTATACCGTGAGAGATTGCCATCTTCATTATTCTATTTGTAAGATTACCAATACCATTTGCAAGGTACGATGAATACACAGACTTACAAGAGTCCAGTGTCATATCTCCATCGTCAAATGTCGGTATCTCATGAAGAAGCACAAAACGGAGTGCCTCACCTGCAAGTTCTCCAGCTGGAAGTTTAAACATTTCAAGTAACTCTTGTGGATCAATTACATTCCCAAGAGACTTACTCATCTTCTGGCCACCACTAGTAATGTGACCGTGTACTAAAATATTTTTTGGAAGAGGAAGTCCGGCAGATAAAAGCATGCCCGGCCAAATGGCAGCGTGGAATCTAAGAATATCTTTCCCGATTACATGTGTAGCATCCTTCCATCTTTCAGCATCAAAGTCGTTAGTTCCATAACCAATTGCTGTAATGTAATTTGAAAGCGCATCACACCATACGTACATCACCTGTGTATCATCACCTGGAACTGGTATCCCCCATGAAACTTTAGATTTTGGACGAGAAAAAGATACGTCCTCAAGGCCGCGCTCAAGGAGAGCGAGGATTTCATTCTTACGAGTCTCAGGATAGATTTTTAGTTCATCACTTTGGATACGAGCTTTTATCTCATCTGTATACTTAGAGAGCTTGAAAAAATAATTCTCCTCTTCGACAACTTCTGGCTTCTTAAGGTGCGCAGGACACTCGCCTTTTTCATTTAAATCTTTTTCAGTCTTAAACTCTTCACATCCAACACAGTAAAGTGCAGTGTACGTTCTCTTTTCTAGGTCTCCGTTCTCTGACAGTTTATTCCATAGTGCCTGGGCACCAATATAGTGCTTTTCTTTATCACTTGTACGTACAAAGTAGTCATACGACACGCCGAGTGCTTTATCGAGATCTTTGAAAGCATTCGCATATTCTTCTACAAACTCAAGTACTGGGATATTTTTTTCTTCTGCTTTCTGCTGTATCTTCTGACCGTGCTCATCCATTCCGGTAATGAAAAAGACATCATCTGTCAGCTTCGCATATCGAGTAATTGTATCAGTAAGCACAAACTCAAAAGCATGCCCGATGTGTGGAGCACCATTCGCATATGCAATAGCAGTACTGATCAGTCGTTTATGAGACATTTCCTTTACGTTTATCTAAATCATTAATAAGTTCCATAGCAATCGCTGCAAGAGGCACCGCAAGAATCATCCCCCAAATACCTGCGAACTTAGCACCAATAACTAAAGCAATAAGCACAATGATAGAAGGTACTCCGACCATCTTGTTCATAACTTTTGGATACAAGACATTTCCTTCAAGCTGACTCACGATGAAATAAATGAGTGCAACAATACCAAGAAGTGATAGTCCACCATGTGCCCATGCAATAAAGAGTGCAGGAATGGTGGCAATCGTGAGACCCACCATCGGAATGAGTTCACCGAAAAATGCGATGATTGCTAACAGTGTCGCGTACGGCATACCGAGAATAAGCATCGGCACATAGACAAGTAATGAAACTAGTAATGAAAGGAGGAGTTGCCCTTGCATCCACATACCGATTTTTTTCTGCGCTCTATCCCAAAGATTAGCGATGTATTCTTCTTGGTGTTTAGGCACAATGAGACGAAGGAATTTATGAACTCCATCCTCTTCGAGTGCTAAGTAAAATGCAAGCACAAAGGTAAGCATAAGGTTAAGCATTCCCCCAATTACAACAGAAGTCGTTGTAAAGAAACTTCCTGAGCCCATGAATACATTTTTTAGTACTGTCAAAATCTGACCTTTAGATATGTCATGTGAGAGCTGCTGAACCATGAGCGAGAGGTCCTTTAGTCCCAGGTCGCGCCCAAAGATTCTAACTGACTCAAGGAGTGTTGGAAGAGTTTTAATGAAACGTGCAATATCATCAGCAATCGGCGGAATAAAGAGTAGCACAATTGCAGAGACAACAATAAGTAACGACAAAAACAACCCAGTAACTGCAAGTGATCTAGGTGCACCCCACTTCACAAGCCTTCTAACTGGCATCTCAACAGAAGATGCCAATACAACAGCTACAAGGAGTGCTATGACAAAATCATTAATATAGAAAAGCCCTGCGAACACACAAATCCACATCAGAACTTTGACTATTGACCCTGAAGAAATCGAAATGGTGATATGTTCTTTCATACCGCCATTCTAACACAAGAGGGCAGACTTTAGCAGGTAGCTTGTAGACTGTAGCGTAATGCAAAAGAGTGGCGCTTTGCGCCACTCTTTTTGAAGTATGAATTTAAAAGCTACAGTCTACAGTCTAATAACTACAGTCTATCTATTATCTATCCACCACCACCGATGGATTCTCTGGCCATACTTCATTTTTAACTGCAGTAGTAAGCGCTGAAAGTGTACTCTTGAGATGTATTCGCGTTGCCTCTTCATCAGCATTAAGAACTATACCTGAGGTAATAGTTGGGGATATTCCTACATGACTTTGTGAAGGTCGGACGCTAAGGCTTATGTCTGCATTCGCGACTTTTCCTTGATCCATGTGTCCTATATTCCAGTTAACTGTTCTTGTTTTTGAATCATACGTTACCATAGGATCTGAAGTTACCCCTCTCCATGATACATAAACCGGCAGTGTGAAAGATACTTTCGTATTGGTGAGAGCATTTTGTGCTGACACTTTAAGATTAACTGTATAGGTTGTATCTTGGTTTGGTCGTGGTGGAATAGGACCAGAATTTTGAATAGAGGTGGTCTTGTATTGAGTACTTGCCACAAGAGAAGCACTTCCTGAAACAGTAAATGATTTTGTAACTGATGCGACGACATCATCAGCAGACTTAGAGGTTGCAACACCTGCAACTGTTACTTTTAATGATGGGGAATTAGTACCGCGAGCAACAATCGGCACCCAGACGATGAGTTCACCTTGAGCATTTGGCGGCAATACCGCGAACCCTGGGAATGTAGCCTTATTCCAAATGATTGTTTTTGCTACTGAGTCATAATACCCAGTTGTAGGATCTATAGAATTATAAATTGCTGCATCACCGCTTAATGATACAGTTATGCCAACATCTTCAATAGCCTCCTGACTACCGTTAGCATATGCAATTATTATTTTAGCCCTATCACCATATTTAATAACTTCATTAGCACTATCCCCTGAAGTAAAATTCATCGAGAGTACTAATGGGGAGGCACGTAAAACAACATCTCTACTCTGTGATGCAAACACCACTCCAATTTCTGTCGGAACATCCCCTTGGGTGCCAACTTTTGCAAGAAGTGTATTAGTATCTCCTTGTTTACCATCAAAAGACCCTGTTACTTGTATAGTTTTGGAACCTCCTTTTTCTAGTTTAGGAATTGACCAAGATGTACTACGTGAGATCGGTTTAGGGTCAGAGCTATCGATTGTAAAGTTAGGAGGTAGTTGTACTTTAAGAATGGTTGGGATCGAGGTTGATGCGGAATTATTCCGAACAGTAAATGAAAATGTTCCATTTTGACCAATTGATAATTTATCAGGACCATCAATACTAACTGAAATTGGTGGCGATCGTAATATAACCTCCTTCTGGAGAATCTTAGTGAAGAGCGCGTTTGATCCAGCTACTTTATATTCAAGCTTAAGTGTAAGGTCTCGTGTCTCTGACTCAGAGCCGTAGAGTGTCACATTAAAGTTAAGGCTCTTAACATCATTCGATGCAATTGTTCCTAAGTCTTTCTTTTCTTGTTTCTTTTCTTGCTCATCGAGCGAACCATTACCCTGCTTATAGAGCAGGGTTAGACTTGCGGATTCAAGTGGTACGGTATTTCTATTTCTAATTTCAAGTGTTAATGGAGTTAACTCTCCTCCTTCGATATAGGTCTCAATAGTTGGCGTCATGTCGATATTAGTTGCTGATACAACATTTCTCTGTGACATTACTCGCCACGCAGAAAAAGCTAATGTTGCTAAAAAGAAAAGTGTTGCAAAGAGAAGCAGCTTCGTACCGAATGACGAACCTTTCTCTTCTGCTGTTTTTACAATAAGCGGAGCTTCTTGTCCCCATGAAGCAGGAAGATCAAGAGACCTGTGTGATTTAACATGGTGTACCTCCGTATCATGATTTTTTGCCTTTGGGTCATAGAGCTCATGCTCTATAGAAAGGAGCGCTGCTTCATCATTATTCGCATCGTTATTGATTGATGGGTTCATTGTATGAGTATAGCAGAATAGAGAGTGGAAAGTGGATAGTGGATAGTGGGCAGAAACGCCAAGCCTGCGGCTTGGCGTTTCTGGAATTTAACAACCCTCAACTTTCTACCTTCTACTCTCAACTTTATAGTTGCATTTCCTTAAGAACTTCTTGCACATGACTACGAACCTGATTCTTTGTAAGAAGTAAATGTGTATACAAATCGCTAATACTAAAACTAATATATTCTTTAATATCTTTTGCACCCACTACTTTCGCATCGGCATACCCAAGCTCAACCAGTAGAATATAGTACAGGAGTAATCTCACTATCTGCTCATCATACACTTCCTTAGAATCTAAGAATGCAATGATGCGGTCATAAAGCGCCTTATGTGCACCCTCACCTCGAACGAATCTTTTAAGGAGTGTAGTTGTCTCATGAATATATGGTGACTCCACTTTTTCTTTTTCTGCACCAACAAGGCGCCACACTTCACGTCCTTGTACTATGGTGATAAGCGATACAGTTCTTGGGAGCATATGTGCACGGAGTTTACTCTCAAGCTTCCTCACACTTTTCGCCTGACAGATGAGCAGGCCAAACTCACGCGTAAATACTTTATACGCTTTATCATGTTCTCCTTGGTCATATGCCTCAAGGATTATGCATTTGGTGGTATATTTTTCGATAGCCACGTGAGCAGTTTTTAGTGATTAGTTATTAGTTGTTAGTAATACTAAAATGCAAAATACCAGTTGAGAGTTCTACAGGATTTTCGGATAGGGATCCATCGACGTTAATTTCTTTAATCTTACATGTAGTCACAAGCGGTGATGGGCCAGTAAGAAGCTCATTACTAGACACAACAAGAGTGACTTCATCAACCGGTTGGAGACCAAGATCCTTTCGCTTATCTTGAATGGCACGCATGAGTTTACGAATATCCCCCTCCTTTTGTAGCTCTTCTGTAATAGTAAGGTCGAGCACAGCCTCAGTTGTAAGAGCGCCATCAATAAATACATCCTTCACATTCACTTCATCACGAATGAGATCAAAAAAATGTTCTGCTACAGAATTCTTGAGTGTGATACTTTGGAGCGGTTGCTTCACATTCATCTTACTCTTGGTTCGCTCCATAAGTCCTACCGATACTGCATCTCGAACATCTTTCATGTTCTTAATAAGTTCTCCGTCAACTTCCCCTCCTGTTGGCCATGCATCAAGGTGTACTGATTCTTGTGTCCCACCTACTGCCTTATACACACGCTCAGCGATAAACGGCATAACTGGCGCCATCACTTTAGCAAGCGTTACGAGTACATAGGTAAGGGTCTCGTACGCTTCACGCTTTGCTATCTCACCTGCGTCACCCTTAAGACGTTCACGACTTCTTCGTGTGTACCATACTGATATATCATCTATGATATCTCCAATCCCTCGAGTAGCTTCATCAAGAAGATAGTTATCATATCCACGTGTTGAATCTCGTACAAGCTCATGCATACGTGCAATGATCCACCTATCAAGAACATCAGTTGAAGAAGTTGAGGTAATCACCCCCTCTTCTTTGTTCATCTCATAGAGTGTTACGACGTTCTCAAGACGGCTAATGCACTTCTTGTACACGTCAGAAATGTTCTCATCATCAAACTGTAAGTTCTCACCTTTTACAACTGGAGAGGAGAGGAGAGCATAACGCATAGCGTCTGCTCCGTACTTCTCGACTAGTTCCATCGGGTCGGTGTAATTCTTTTCACTCTTAGAAAGTTTTACTCCAGAGGACGCGAGCACAAGACCGTTAACAATCACATGCTCATACGGTGCCTTATCAAAGAGCCCAACACCCAAGTTAATAAGTGAGTAGAACCACCCACGCGTCTGATCCATTCCTTCAGCAATGAACTGTGCTGGATAGTTCTTGTTAAAGACATCCTTGTTCTCAAACGGATAGTGGATAGAAGCAAATGGCATAGACCCTGACTCGAACCAGCAATCAAACACGTCTCCAATTCGCTTCATCTTCCCACCTTTACTATCAAGTAGCTCAACCTCATCTATGTATGGTCGATGAAGATTAACTGCACCTGTCTCATCTCGTGGCACAATTGCAAGCTCGAGCTTTCTTACTTCAGCATTACCAAGATAGAGCGTTGTGATAACTTCTTTTTCATCCTGAAGAACTTCCTCTTCAGTAAGGAGTGTCCCTGCTGCGAGCATCATTCGAGCTGGCCCACCGTGAGTTACGATGAGAATCGTTTTTCCTTGATACTTCTTCTCGAAACTCATAAGGGCTTTCATGGACCGATGCATCATCTCACGATGTGTTTCACCGTTTGGTGGTCGAGTATCATAATGAAGATAGTCATGACCATAGTGCCCTAGGTATTCTGAAGCAGGACGCCCACTGAAGTCCCCCATATCGAACTCTCTAATACCATCTTCTACGACAACCGGAACTTCAAGCATTGAAGAAATGATTTGTGAGGTCTCTTGCGTACGCACAAATGGAGATGTAATCACAACATCAACCTTAAGTGTCTTAAGGTATGAGAGTGCTTCTATTACCTGTTGTTTACCTTTCTCGGTGAGGTGGTTATTCGGGTCTCCTTTTGTCTCAAGTACACTTGCCGCATTACTCATAGCCTCACCGTGACGCATCACATAGTAGGTATTCTTTGGCTTCGTTACAGAATTCTCTGCAAGCTCTTTAAGTGATCCAATAACACGCACCTCACTACCATCGTCATTCTTCCATACTGGAAGTGGCGCACCCCAGTAACGACTACGAGATACTGCCCACTCTCGTGCACCCTCTAGCCACTTACCGAATCGTCCTTCACGAGTGTGCGCTGGAGTCCAACCAATCTGCTGATTCTCACTTATAAGTTTTGATTTTATTTTTGGAACATCTACGAACCAACTACTTGTTGCATAGTTAAGAAGCGGTGTCTTACAACGCCAACATAGTGGATATGAGTGTATGATTTTATGCTTCTCAAATAGCTTACCGTTATGTGCAAGATATTTAATGATCTCTATATCAGCAGACTGAGTATCGTCTTTTACTTTTACTTTCATGCCAACGAAATCAGTGACAGCTGGAATAAATGTTCCGTCCATCTTTACGTGCTTAATCACCGGAATATTATTCGCCTTTGCAAGATCCATATCCTCAGCACCAAATGCTGGTGCTTCATGAGCAATACCAGTTCCAGTATCAAGCGTTATGAAGTCTGCGTGCCAAATCTTCCATATATTTTCTTTGTGTTCTATATCTGCATCCTTAAAGTATGGAAATACTGGAAGATATTTCTTGCCAACTAAATCAGCTCCTTTAAGTTCAAGAAGTACTGTGAAGCTCATACCCTTAAGAACTTCTTCTGCTCGCTCTTTTGCAAGAATGTATGTTCCCTCTTGGCCTTCAATTGCTACTTTGACATAGATTGCATCTTGATGAAGTGCAAGCGCCACATTCCCCGGGAGCGTCCACGGTGTTGTTGTCCACGCAAGCACAAATACTCCTGGCTCATCCACGAGCTCGAACTTCGCAGTAACCGAGAGATCTGTCACATCATGGTATTCCATACCAACTTCACTCTGAGCAAGTGTTGTCTCACACCTCGGACAAATATGCATCATCTTGTTCCCTTCATACGCGAGTTTCTTTTCATAGAGTGACTTCCATGCCCACCAGATACTTTCTGTGTACGATGAATCCATTGTCTTATATGGTCTATCCATATCAATCCAGCGACCTAAACGTGGCACAATCCCTTTCCACTCTTCTTCGTACTGAAGCACACTTTCGTATGCATCACGATTGAACTTATCAATTCCAAAATCCTCAATATCTTTTTTACTAGCAAGGCCAAGTTTTTTCTCAATCAAATTCTCTATAGGTAATCCGTGACAATCCCATCCCCACACACGACGAACACTATTACCTTTCATGGTTTGGTAGCGAGGGATTGCGTCTTTGATTGTACCAGCAAGAATATGTCCATAGTGTGGAAGCCCTGTTGCAAATGGTGGCCCATCATAGAATGAAAAGTTACCTCGAGCTTTTTCACCAGCAGGCATATCAATAGATTTTATAAATATATTGTTTTCTTCCCAGAACTTGAGCACTTCTTGTTCTTTTTCTGAAATTGATTTTGGAGGCATAGAATTGATTGATAGATTTTAATAAATATGAAAACAAAAAATCGTCCTTGAGAAAGCATATCTACATATACTTTCTCAAGGACGATTTTAATGTCGTGGTACCACCTTGTGTTTAGAGTATTACTACTCCCTCATTTGTATGGGTTCTACTTTCCAGCCCCAGTTTTGAATACTAGAATTTTCTAATAACAAAACTGAGGATGGATTTCTTCCCTAGCTCAGGAGTGATTAGTTCCCTCGTCGCTATTGTTATTTCATACTATCAGAAAAAAACAGGTTGGTAAATAACTACCCTAGTATGAGAAACATAGTTTTCGGATATACTAGGTATATATTATTTATTCGTATGGAGCAGCTAGTACTTTCAACAATTTCTTTTTTCCAGGGCCCACTTGGAGCAAAAATATTCGCTCCTTTAACAAACCAAACAGTTGAAGAGGCTCTTAATTTTATGGCAGAACACCAACGAGAAATATTCCTTGGCACCCTTCTTACTCTCCTTATCTTGTGGTTCATTAGTCAGATTAAAATGATTATCTTAAATGGTATAACCAATAGACGACTAGCTAAGATTACTCTCCAGCGTCCACGAGTAATCCATGAAGGGCAAGAAAAAAAGATACTTGTTCTAGGTGATAGTACTGGGTATGGGACTGGGGCTGATACTTTTGAAGAATCGTTAGTTGGGCGATTCGCACACGACTTTCCACAAGTAGAAGTTAATAACTACGCTATTAACGGCTCAACTACAAGCAATCTCATTCATCAGCTCGAAAAAGTAGAGAACAAAAAATACAACCTAACTATCATCAGCTCAGGAGGTAACGACACCTGGAAATTTACTAACCTAGAAGATGTTGAACGTGACCTACGAGCAGCCATCATAAAAGCTCAGGAAATAGCTGGTAAAAATATTGCACTTATCATTTATAACAATGACGCATCTGGTCCTGTGTTCCCCTTTTTTATTAGAAGCATCATCCTGAAACGTACACGACAGATAAATGCTATTTACATTCGCGTTGCACAGGAGTTTGGGATTCACGCCATCCCTATTTTTCTACCTGGTGAAAAGTGCCCAAAAAACTTTTTCTCTCGTGATGGGCTTCACCCAAGCTCTGAAGGTTACCGTATTATGTACATTCGACTTTGGGCAGAGCTATACGCGCACCGGTATGATTACAATCTGCGAGAATATTAAAAAGCACACCGTATCACTGATGTGCTTTTAGTGAAGATTATCAATAACACAATTAAATGAATGTTGAATGAGTGCCATTTCGATACCTTCATGATGGAAAGATTTGTATGATTCAGCAACTTTTCTTTCCAAAACAACCCCCTCCTCACGGGATAAGGCATAAGCATTACTTTCCACAATAAGGCAGTAGAACGTTCGTTTTGTGCCTACACCATCGATAAACGTGTCTTCATATAGCGCAGATTCTTCTGATCTGTAGATAATCCGAGTATGACATTCTTCCATATCGTGAACCTTTCACTTAAAAAGAACTGTACCCTACTACAATAGTACACGAGATTATACATTTAGACTATATAAAAAAATTATAGAGACCCTCAGAATAAACTACATTCTCGTAGGCGCCACTATCCCCAGAATATTCAAACCATGAGCTAAAATATTCTTTGTCGCTTGTGCAAGCATGACATAATACCTACTCTCATCGATATTGTTCTCATCAACTATCTGGTGTCGTGCGTACATACTATTAAACACTCTAGTAAGTAAGAGTAGATACTGAACAATATGATGTGGACCAAGATCAGCAAATGACTTATCTAAAACTTGTGAATACAGTGAAATCGTTCGCTCTAGTTCTTTTTCTGGCTCGCTCACTACGTAACCATGTTCAAAATCTATTCCGCTCGCACCAGCCTTATCTAATAACGCACACAGTCGAGCGTGTGTATACTGAAGATACGGCCCCGAATCTCCCTCAAACGAAAGCGACTTCTCAAAATCAAAAGCAATATCTTTTCCTGGTGCAATTTTTAAAATTGAGAATTTTATAGCACCAACTGCTATATCATTTACCAGTTGTTCCTTATCTTTTTCTTCCACTCGCATATCTTTCACCTTTTCCTTAAGACGCTCTGTTATCATGTTGAGCATATCCTCACCCCCTATAACATTCCCAGTTCGTGACGACATCTTTCCTTCCGGAAGTCGCATCATACCGTGACTGATGTGCTTTAACTTCCCAACTAAGCTAGGATAAATCTTTTCTGATACTTTATTTATCACCTTAAAATATTCATTCTGTTCACTTGCAGTCACAACAACATAATATGCTGCATCAGGTACCAGTTCCATCTTCTTAACATAATTACCAAGATCCTTTGCTTCATATGTAGGGAGCCCTTGGGCATTTACAAACACTCTCGTATGAAGGCCATCCTGCTCACCTTTGTATACTATTGCTCCATCTGATTCTTCAAAGACACCCTTTGCGAGATATTCTTTCACAATCACAAGCCCAGGATCAGCTACTTCTGATTCATAAATAAACGCGTCAAATGTCGTACCTAACTTTTCATACAAACTGTCGAAGTATGCAAGAGAGAGCGCTCGCCCCTCTGCGTACACTTCCATGACTTCAGGATTGGTCCCCTCGTATATTGCACGATTCACTTCGATAATATCGTACTTAGCTTCATCACTTGATTCAAACTGTGAGTGTGCATAGGCATAGCACATTCCTAAGAATGCGACTTTATCTTTAAGTGGTGCATCTTCCGCAGGCTTTTCACTGGCTTTCTTCATCGCACCCCACACACCCATCGCTACATTTCGTCCGATGTCTGACGGGTAACATACTCGTGTTACATCGTACCCTTTCATTTCATAGATTCTTGAAAGTGACTCCCCGATTGCATTAGCCATCAAGTGACCGATATGAAAAACTTTAAAACAGTTCGGGTCAGTGTACTCAACAAGTGCTTTCTCTTCTAAGAGAGGTCTAAGGATTCCATTTGTAACAATTTCTTCAGCGCTATCTGTTCGTACATCATCCTTAAGATAGAAATTAATAAATCCAGGACCTGCGACTTCGATTTTTTCTACCGCTTCGGATAGTGACTGTGTAAGTGACAGCACAAGTTCTTCAGCATATGCTTTAGGAGACATGCCTTTTGTTTTTGAAAGAGGAAATGCAATGTTAGTCGCATAATCACCATGAGCCATATCTTCTGGTTGGTCTAGAGAAAAAGTAACACCAGGTCCTGCTAGGTTCTGTAGTACTTGTTTAATCGTTTCGTACGAATTCATCCTTCTATACTACCTTATTTAGGGAGGAATAAAAAGAACCAGATCTGTATATTACAAATCTGGTTTATATGCTTTCCAACAAGTAATCACACTTGTTATTTTTTCCTCACCCAATGAACAATACTAAACCCTGGAACATTTCCTTCAGCATCCTTATTCACTGTCATTTCGTTAAATACAAACCCAGGCCATCTTGAAGAAGGGTTACGAAATCCAGGCGCGCAGTGGGTAACACCATCTGTTACTGGATACTCTTTTTTCACAATTGTAATCCATGCTTCATTAGCAATATCCATTGCCGGGTACCACACACTTGCTCCACCGATGCAGAAGACCTTATCTGTCCTTGCAACAGCGATTGCTTGTGAAAAGGAAGAGGCGACTCTTGCACTTTTTGCATTGTACCCTGGTGTACGGGTAACCACGATATTCTCACGGTTCGGAAGCGGTTGAAACTTTGGCGGGAGAGACTCAAATGTAAGCTTTCCCATGATCACCGTCCACTCGGTTGTCTGTTCTTTGAAGTGTTTAAAGTCTTCAGGGATATGCCACAGCATCTCACCTGATTGACCATACACATCATTTGTAGAAAATGCACCGATGACAATAATTTTCTGTGCCATTATTTACTCCTAAGAAACCTCTTCCATAAAGGAAGTACCAACCAATACTAAAAGAACTCAAACTAAATAGCAACTTATTTCCCTGTACTTCCAAAACCACCTTTCCCTCGAAGAGAATCAGTTAACTCATCTACTTCTACAATTTCAGGGAATTCAACTTTTTGAATAATAAGCTGAGCTACTTTATGCCCATGCATAAATGTATATGACACAGTAGATAGATTATGAACCATTACCGATATCTCGCCTCGATACCCAGCATCAATAACGCCACCTAATGTCTTAAGGCTTTTAGAACCGATAGACGACTTATCCCAAATAAGCCCGACACACCCCTCTTGTATTTCAAAAGCTACTCCAATAGGTATCATTGCTGTTGCTCCAGGTGCAACAGTATGCTCCCCACATGCATACAAGTCTATACCCGCATCATCATGGTGGGCTCGGGTTGGAATCTTGGCATCATTACGGATTTTTTTAATTTTAAGTTTCATAGTATTCCACTAAGTATCTCAGAAATATAAACTTTGACAAATATGCCTAAAAACGTAGAATGAGCCCAGGCCTCATTTTGAGGATTCATAATTGACATCACAAGAAAGGAACATTCACATGTTCGAACATTTGTACAAGCCATACGCCGAAAGAACACCTGATTCGCAGTACAGTCGCATCCTTCGCTCTACTCGAGATAATGGAATTCGTGTCATTTCTAGACAAGACCCAAATGACAGAAACAAAGATGCCTTTACCCACCCGGGTTCGCTGAATATGTTTTTTTATGTTGAAAATGGTGCACCCGTTATCAAAGACAGGAGCATCAAAAGCTTCATTAAAAAGCCAATCAATGAGCTCTTTTCCTTTGCAAGTGGTATTCGTACCCTTCAAGGACTTGAAGAGAACGGTTGCAAAGGCTTCTGGGATCCATGGGCAACTGAAGAGAAATGCGGTAAACGTGGCCTGGAAACCGGTGACCTTGGGCCAGGCTCTTACGGTGCTGCCTTCCATGACTTTCCGATGCCGGACGGTGGAACGTTCAATCAGTTCAAGGCTCTTATTGACCAAATCAAAGAGAACCCTGAACTTAGGACCCATTTCGTTTCTCCATGGATTCCCTTCTACAACTTCAGAACAAAAACACTGAAGCAAAAAGTTGTTGTCTCCCCTTGTCACGGTTGGGTGAAAGTAAAAATCTTCCATGAAAACATGCTTCTTCAAATGATGCAACGGTCAGGAGATTTGCCAGTTGGTGTTCCTTCGAACATGGTGCAGTACTTTACGGTGCTGCTTGCCCTTGCACATGCCACTGGGTACAACCCATGGGCATACGAACACATTATTCTGGAGCCCCACATTTTTGCAGATCAACTTAACAATGTTGAAGAAATGCTAGGACGAGAACCAAGACCTCTTGGGACTCTTACGCTCAACGATGAGTCTGCTCAGAAAGATTTTTTTTCACTCCGTGGAAATGATTTCACACTAAGCGACTACGATGACGCTCACCCAGCTATTCCTGGCATTCCGGTGGCAACATGAGTGAAAAACTTCAAGATCTTTCAAACACACGGGAGGTAATGCAACGACAAATCATGGAGGAGCTCGCCCAAACCGGCGAATGCTTCCTCTGTGAAGATGTCATTGCGCGAATTTCTGAGAAGTACAAAGGAGTCGCAACGGCGCCTTTCTACCATGGCAATCATTGGTTCATTAAGGACAATGACTTCCCCTACGAGGGTTCGAAACTTCACTTGCTCATTGTCCCAAAAAGGCATGTGAGTAAACTAGAAGACCTGTCACCTGCTGAGTTTCTAGAACTCCAGCAGATGATTATGTGGGTCAATACCACATATGATGTTCCTGGTGCTGCTCTTTTTATACGATATGGGGAAACATCGTATACAGGAGCAACTCTTTCACATATGCATTTTCATGTCATGCATGGCGTGGAAAAGCAAGATGGAACTGAAGCAATCCTAGTCAAACTAGGTTACAAAATGAAGAGCTGAAAACTTCATCAAGCCAAGCGCACGCGCTTGGCTTTTTCATATATAAAAAATTCATATAGAAAATATTTGGTGTGTTAGAAGGCAGTAAGTTATATACAAAAAATTCATATAAAAAACCGAAGGAGATACCCTTCGGTTCGGTACATCAGACCACTTTCACAATTTCAATCCCAGCCCGATGCAAATCTCTTACTCCGTCTACCATAGCATAGCCATCAACGAAATAGAGACTCTTAATTCCAGTGACCGACAAAAAGTTGGCACATTGCGGACACGGGAATGTTGTCACATACAAAATCGCATCTTTGCATCCATCAACTCCAGCAAAGAAACAGGCGGCCGGTTCAGCATGGATAGCCTTACCAACATTTGTTGCAACACCTTGCCTGGCATTACTTCGTGGGTCACCTAGAGCATAAGTAACCACATCTGACGGAACATGCACATTGTGACAGATTGAGAGAACCTCTTCGTCTTTCACAACTGCCGCAGAAACTTGGCGCCACCAGTCAGGACTTTTTGCTGCATCTTTTCGAAGGAGCGAAATAATCTTTGCGATTGCAGGATCATCTTTAGACACTGTACGGTCTGGGACAACTTCTTCAGATTCAATACTTTTCTTGCTATCGTAGCGAAGAAAAACACTTTCCCAGATGATAGCCTTTCCATGCAAGTAGTTTGCTAGGATGTTTTCCGAAATATCTTCAACCGGCATATGAATTACTTCATCGCAAGCAAAGTGTGTAGTCTCGAAAAATTCCTCTACTTTCACTTCAGGAAAGAGACACGTAAGTGTCGTTGTGATTTGATAAGACGTAAGAGCACGAATATCCTTACGTCTCTTATCGAAGAAACTTGCCACCTGATCTGAGACAATGAGAATCCGGTCAGGTAGCAGTCTTTCGATTAGTCCAATGTAGCCAGCATGAACTACCGGCATATACATCAGTAATGTTTTCACTTAATCCCCTTTAACAGGTTTAAGAAAATCTTCAGTGATGCGCTCTACCAGACCAGGAACTTCCTTCCCAAGCTTTTCAGACAGGTGAGAAGTCAGATCAAGCATGACCGTACGGATTCTTGCAGTAGTGGAGGTTGGTGCTTGCGGCTGCAAAACAACTACATCCTTGCAGTACTTTTTAAGTTCTGCAATTTCCTCTTCAGAATACTCAGGTACCTGCTCACCTTTCTTGGTCTGCGTCGAGATAACCAGAACATCAGGCAAAACAGCTTTTTGAAGAGCATGTTTTGGGTAGTTGAGCTCCTTAAGAGTTACAACGTTAACCCACCTTGTGTGGCAGATTTGCTCCAAGCGTTCATCTTGAGAAACAACTGGTCGAGTAGGCCCTTTACGATGACGAATCTTTTCATCAGAGTCTACTCCGATAAAAAGCACATCACAGTGACTACGTGCAGCCATAAGATATCTGACATGACCAAGATGCATCAAATCAAACGAACCCTGAGTAAGACCAACAACGAGACCGAGATCCTTGCAGGCCTTACTTACGCGAGCAAGTTCTTCGTAGTCGTTGATAATCATTTCCTCGATGGTTCGATTCTCAGACAAAAACCCTTTTTGAAGGTGTGTCATAGTTTATCCTTTGTAAACAACTTTTTCCCTTTCGGGGCTGGGATAATCCTACACTGTAAAACAAAAAACCGCACTATTGCGGTTTTTTGTTTTTGTTGTATTTATTAAACAACTTTGATGCCAGCAGAACGAGCAGTACCCTCGATAATCTTCATTCCCTGTTCAACAGTATGAGCAGTAAGGTCAGCAAGCTTCATCTCAGCAATTTCACGAATCTTATCCTTAGAAATTGTTCCAGCGTTACCTTTAGAGTTACCTTTAGTAACGTTAGCCATTTTCATCACAAGAGATGTTGCTGTAGGAGTCTTTATAACAAAATCGTAGGTACGATCTTCGTATACATAGATCTTCACTGACATTCTCCCCTGCTTTCCTTGAGTTGCTGCGTTAAACTTGTTAACGAAATCACCAATCTGAACACCCGCCTGTCCAAGGGCAGGACCAAGTGGTGGAGCAGGAGTAGCTTTCCCTGCTTCAATCTGAACCTTAACGTATTTTGTAATTTTCTTTGCTGCCATAGTTATATTTGAAAAGTTTGCTTATTCTATCAGAGATTGAGTATTTTGGCAACCGTTAGAAAGAAGTAGCAACTCACGAACTTGTAATGAGAAAATTCAAAAATTGCTCCAAATACAAGGCATGGGTGCGGGCGAATGGAAACGTACTAGACGTACGGTGGAATGAGCCCGCAGGGCCTATAACGCAGTAGTTGGGGTAATTTTTAATTTTCGAAAACTATATCTTTTTAATTTGGAGGAAGTCTAACTCGACTGGAGTCTCTCGTCCAAACATATTCACCAGCACCTTTAGTTTCCCACGCGCCTTATCAACCTCAGAAACCTTTCCTTCAAAATCCTTAAATGGACCATCGATAATTCCAACAAGCTCCCCTACTTCTACCGTAATCTCATGCTCTACTTCACCAGTATTCATGCGGCTAAAGAGGAAATCAATTTCTTTTTGAGAAAGTGGTACTGGGGTAGTCCCTGCACCAACGAACCCAGTTACTCGAGGAGTATTACGAACAACATACCAACTGTTATCATCCACAATCATATCTACAAGTACGTATCCAGGGTAAATTTCTTCTTCTACCTCAACACGCTTTGTGCCTTTGATTTTGATTTTCTTCTCGGTTGGTACAACAACATTAAAAATCTTATCTTCCATTTGAAGTGATTCAATACGTTGCTTTAGATTACGCAAAACAGCATTTTCATACCCACTATATGTGTGTATTGCATACCAATTACGTTCTCCTCCCTCTTCTTGTTTTGCCATATATTTAAAAATTACTTAAGAATAAATGTAAGTGCTTGCTTTAAACCGAAATCCACACCACCCAAAAACACCGCAATAAAAACTGAAATCAGTATAACCATTACGGTATATGTGATTGTTTGTGACTTGGTTGGCCAGTTCACATCCTTTAGTTCAGCTTTTGTTTCTTTTAGATAATTAGTTAGATTCATATATTTTTCTTATTAGCATTGCCTTATTCTAAAAAACACCCCGCAGGGCATTTATTTATAGGTTATATTATATCATAATCACCCCCTGTTTGTCAACAACAAAAAAGCCACCGATTGGTGGCTTTTGTTTAGCTTTTATATCTAAACTTCTACTTCCATATAGTCAGCACAGGCAAAGATCTTG
>CAYOQQ010000016.1:0-21801 GCA_964406165.1 uncultured Candidatus Saccharibacteria bacterium | reverse complement strand
AGTATTGCTTGAAAATAGGTTTCTGACGGCGATACGTTCTCCTTATACATGGCCAGGGATTTTTCAATTCCTGTTTCTATATGAGATTGTGGAGTTTGATTATTTTGTTTCATGGAGATGTTCCGTAAGAATACGAAGTTTTTTGAGCGCACGTTCTTTGATTTTTCGAATATACGCTTCTTCTTTTTCTAATACGTCACTAATTTCCTTATAACTTAACTCTGCATAGAAATACATACGCACCACATCTTGCTCATCGTGAGTAAGGGATGGGAGGTAGGTGTTGATAGTTTCTGCAAGGTTTTTGATGTGTGTTTCATCAAGAATACTCGTGTCGCTATCACTATATGTTTCTAAAAGAGTCTCGTCAAAAGATTCAAACGTCTTTTTCTCACTGTGGTTGATAAGAAGTCGCTTTGCTATCGTAAAAAGATACGCTAGTGGAGTTTTTTCTGGTTCGTATAAGGATAATGCCTCATAAAACTTAAGAAAAACTTGTTGACTGATATCTACAGCAAGTTCCGGGTCATGACATTTAGAGATGACGTATCTGTACAGAGGAACATAGAGTGCCGTATAAAGTGCTCCAAAAGCTTCTGTGTTGCCACGTTTTGCTTCTAGAATAAGCTTTTTCAGCGCCTCATGGTCCCCTGTACTTACTATAACAGATGAGGAATTATTTTGTGACAGCATCGATACCTGGTAGTGTACCAGATGATAGGAAATCAAGCATTGCTCCTCCGCCTAAAGATACGAAGTTGAATTTTTGAAGTAGCCCTAACTTGTGAGCAACAGTTACCGTATCGCCTCCCCCAATGTATGAGGTAGCCTTAGCGTCCGCTAGTGCAGTCAGTATCTTTTCGCTCCCTGCAAGCCATCCTTTTTCATAAAGCCCAAGTGGCCCATTTGCAATAACTGTATTAGACACAGTAATTAACTTAGTGACCATATCAACGGTCTCAGGCCCACAGTCAACAACAACTCCATCTTTTGGAATTGATTTTACTAACACTTTGTCACCGTTTTCTAGAATGACATCAGTTGGTGTTAAAAGAAGTGGGTGGTTATAAAAATCTTCAGTCAGTCTGTAATTAGGATCATAAAGACTTGCACCAATACTAATACCTCGTTCGTACCAGATATTATGCACCATTGCACCTCCTACAAAAACTTTCACACCTTTATCAAGATATTTTTTAATAAGATCAAGTTTTGTTGCAATCTTAGCTCCTCCAACTATAAGGAGTGCTGGTGCAAGTGGATCAAGTGCCTTAGTGAGGTTATCAAGTTCACGCTCAAATGTTGGCCCAAAATATGAAAGTCTTCGCTCAGCAAGCGCTACAACACTCGCATGCTTTCTGTGTGCAACAGAAAAGGCATCATTAATAAATACGTCCCCTAATGTTGCGAGCGAGTCAGCGAGAACCGGGTCATTGTCTGTCTCACCTGGGAAAAGTCTGATGTTTTCAAGGATGATACCGTTACCTTCAGTAAGATCGTGTGAAGCTTTTTCTAGTACAGTAAAATCAAATGATGGATTAAAGCTAAGAAATGGGAGATTCTTTGTTACATATTGCGCAACTGGAGATAGACCGTCACCTTTTTCACCTAAATGGGTAAGGATAATTATCTTCGCTCCTGCTCCTGAAAGGTGCTGTAAAAAAGGAACGCTCACTTCAATTCTACTTGTGTCAGTAATTTGGCCATTATTAACTGGTACATTCCAGTCAGCTCGTACAATAACTCGCTTTCCTTTAAGGGTTCGTAAATCTGGTGCACAATGATCGGTCCATGAAGTGTTCATACAGTGTTCTCTAATTATGCTTAATAAAATCTATTTCGCGTAAGACGCGTTTAAGATATCAACTAACGAGGTAATTTCTTGGGACGCTCTTCCAATAAGTAGTCCGTCCACACCACCTTCTTCTAAAAAGGTCTGTACTGTGTCTTTTGTAATTGCTCCGCCATAAAGGATGTGTACCTTCTTTGCGTAATCAATTCCTCCTAATGATGCAAGTGCTCGTCTGATTGCAATTACCGCCTCGAAACACTCAGCAGCAGTAGCTGGCTCTGGCGCTCCTATTGCCCACACTGGCTCATAGGCAACGATGAGTTCACCGAAGCGTTCGCGCTTTACCTGGGAAAGTGTTTGTTTGATATCGTTCTCTAACTCTTCAAGATATTTACCTTCTTTGTCGCGAATTTTTTCACCAAGACAAAATACAGTTGTAAGACCGATACCAAGAGAAGTCGTTACTTTTTCGATGCGTTCTGCTTGTGTTTCTCCCCGTGCACGCACTTCGCTGTGACCAACAAGTACAAAAGACGCACCACCTGATGCTAACTGTGACGGAGTGGTCTGTCCTGTAATTTGTCCTGCTATAACACCCGGAATAGTCTGGGCACCGATATAACCATGTTTCGCAAGAGGTGAAAGAGTTGGAATAAAAATTTCTGGCACTGCGATATAATACCCCTTCTTAGGAAATTTTATTTTGAATCCAGCAATTTTCTTCTCTAGTTGTTTTATAAACTTTACCCCCTCTTCTAATGTTTTCGGAGTTGATTTCCAATTGCCGATAATAATCGGTGCTACACGTTTTATCATAAAGAAGAGTATAGCATGCGATATGACCTCTCCATTCCACACAGCCTAGCGATATCTATGAGATGTGGTGATATACTTATTTCGATATGTCAGATCCTTTTCTTAGTACTTCAATTCCAAATAATACGTACAAGGTGGCTCACGATGAATCTACTACTGCTCCTCTTACACCGCATACCCCACCCCTTTTTGTTGACCCGATTGTTCCACCATCTTATCCTCTGTCACCTTCTTCAAAAGGCTTTTTTGCACGCCATAAAACGTATACTGCTTTTTTACTTGTTATTGTTACTGCTATTTTCTTTTTTACGTTATATTCTAAGCCAAAGGAGGATCAAGTTACCTATACTGTTACCAGTTCCCCGCTTAAACAGTTTGTTAAAGTCTCAGGCCAAGTAAAAGCTTCCCATGATGCCAACCTCTCTTTCCAGACAAATGGTTCAGTCTCGTTTGTAGGTGTAAAAACAGGTGATGTGGTTACACAAGGAAAAGTACTTGTTACGTTATCTGCCGGGGATGCACAAGCATCTCTACTTCAAGCACAGGCAAATCTTTCTAGTGCTCAGGCGGTTCTTGCTCAGCTGCGTCAAGGTGCACGAAAGGAAGAAGTCGCATATAAGGAACAGGTTCTTGAGAATGCTAAGAACTCGCTTTCAGAATCATATAATGCTCTCCCTGACGCAATCCAAAACGTAGACGCAACTACGGCGGATGTTGTTAAGAATAAATTTTCAAGCCTCTTTGTTGTTAATAACGGGAAGTACATCCTTTCGTTTAGTTCTTGTGATCAAAGACTGCAGCGAGACATTGAAGAAAAACGTACGAGTTTAGAAGACACGCTTGCAACATTTCAGAAAAAAAGTTCAGTCATTACTGCAATTTCTTCTACAAAAGCCATAGATACTGCATTTGAGGATGCATATCAGTCTGCACTTCTTACTAATGATTTAGTTAGCTCACTTTCAAATCTCCTTCTCCTTTCATGTAGTCTTTCTAATACAAGTTTAGATACATACAGAATGACACTCTCAAGTGTTAAAAGTTCAATGACTGCACTTTTTTCTGACATAACAATTAAAAGAAGTGCACTTAATACTGCTAAAAATGCATTCAATCAAGCTACTAAAGATCTAGAATTAACAAAAGCAGGAACAGACCCATACAAAATTCAAGCGCAACGTGCCCAAGTAGAGCAAGCACAAGCTCAGGTGACACAAGCAAGAACGAATCTTGATAAAACAATCCTCCGTGCACCGTTTGGAGGGGTAATTAGTAACGTAGATGTTTCTATTGGTGAGACAGTGAGCTTGGGTAAAGTTGCTGTAAGTATGTTATCAGTTGATGGATTAGAAATAGAAGCAAAGGTTCCAGAAGTGGATATTGTAAAGGTTAAAGTAGGTGCTGTGGTTGATGTAACATTAGATGCGTATGGTCCTGCCGTTACCTTCCCGGCTACTATTGTACGCATTAATCCTACAGCAACAATAGAAGGTACCGTACCTGTCTATAAAGTAATCGTAACCTTTACTCAAAAAGATGAACGAGTGAAGCAAGGCATGACTGCTAACCTTACTATTGTTACCGAGGACAAGCAAGATGTTGTTACGCTACCAGCACGCTTTATTAGACTTATTACACCAACTCAAGGTGAAGTAATTGTTTTAGAAAATGGTGTATCGACGAAAAAAGCAATCACCCTTGGTATTCGTGGTAGCCAGGGAGAGTTTGAAATAAAAAGTGGTCTCTTAGAAGGAGACGAAGTCCTTCCTCTTCCATAGAACTACAGTGCCAGTTGATGTTAAACTGTAGTCATTAATTATGAAGCAGTTTTTTAATACGCTTTCACTAGGATTTTTCCTTGCAGTACGTCAAGTTACACGAGGAAGTAAATGGGCAACTGGTCTCATCATTTTTATTATGATGCTGACATTTCTTAACCTAGTAGCGACAAGTGGATTACTGGTTGGTATTGTAGATGGAGCAGCGAGATCATTTAAGGAGCAGTGGTCGGGAGAACTGTTTATTGAGACTCGTAATGAAAAGGATTATATTGAACATACTAATGATATTCTTAATGTCCTGTCATCATTCCCACAAATAACAGCGTATTCACCTAGAATTATCGCGGGAGCAAAGATAGAAGCGCACTGGGAAGAAAAGAGAAAGGCTAGTGATGAAAACTCTGTATCGAATCAGATAGCAGGAATAGATCCAGAAAAAGAAAATGCAACAACTCATCTAGCATCATCACTTGTTGAAGGTGAATGGTTGCAGCCTGGAGACACACAAGGAATAATTATTGGTGCAGGGTATTTATCAAAATATAGTCGAGTTTCTGACCTTGTTTCACTACTGAGAGATGTGAAGCCAGGTGATACAGTTCGGGTAACGGTAAGTAGGAAAAAGACTCTTGTTACTGCTGAACAAAATTTTTCGGTGAACCCTGACCTCACTACATCTGACTCGGTTACACAGGACTTTATTGTGCGAGGCATCATTGATTCTAAAGTTCAGTTCGTAACTTCACGAGCCTATATCTTAGATAGTGAATTAAAGAAAATGCTTAATAAGACAGATGCTGATGTGTCTGAAATTGCTATTGTTATGAAACCAGAAACCAATCCGTATGAGGTAAAGAATCCGCTGGTTGCAAACGGTTTTACTGAGTATGCAAAAATTAATACTGCAGAAGAAGGGTCGCCTGATTTTTTGGTTAAGATAAAATTATTCTTTAGTATTATTGGGGGTATCTTAGGATCAATCTCAATAGTCGTCGGTCTTGTAACTATTTTTATTATTATTTATATTAACGCACTTACAAGAAAGCGTCAGATCGGCATCTTAAAGGCAATTGGTGTGAGAGGGTTTGCTATTGAGTTTAGTTATGTGTGTCAGGCACTTTTTTATGTAATTGCGGGTTCAATCCTGGCTACGTTATTAATTTTCGCAGTTATCAAGCCACTCATCGATGCTCATCCAATCGATACACCATTTGCAAGAATTGTCCTCTCTACCCCACTAGATACTATTGCAATCAAGTTCGCTCTTGTCTTTATAGTGTCTCTCTTGGCAGGGTATTTACCTGCAAGAATTATTGTCTCCACTAACACCTTAAATGCAATCTTAGGGCGAAATAAATAACTGTATTACTATGCAAGAAACCGTACACAAAAAAAAGAATATCATTGATGCTCGAGGGATTGTAAAAACATTTACTGACGGAGTGGCAATTGTTTCCGTGCTTAAAGGTATTGATTTTTTGGTACAAGAAGGCGAGTTCGTGGCGATTATGGGAAGAAGTGGTGCAGGCAAGTCAACACTACTGTATCAGTTATCTCTTCTTGATACACCAACAGAAGGCGAGATATATATAGATGCTAAACATATGGGTGAATTAACAGATGCTGAAAAAACCGAATACAGACTCTACATGCTTGGGTATGTGTTCCAAGATTATTCACTCCTTCCAGAATTAACAGCACTCGAAAATGTGATGGTGCCACTTCTTATGCAAGGGTATTCTTACACTGATGCAGAGCGCACATCAATAGCCGCGCTTTCCCAAGTTGAACTTACAGGTAGAGAAAATAATTTACCATCAGAACTTTCTGGTGGAGAACAGCAACGTGTCTCTATTGCAAGAGCTATTACCCATAGTCCAAAAATTCTTTTTGCAGATGAACCAACAGCTAACCTTGATCTCACCTCGTCGCTTTTAGTTATGGATATATTTAAAAAACTTAATAAAGAGCAAGGTATCACTATTGTTATGGTTACACACGAAGAAGATTATGGAAAACTTGCAGACAGGATTGTGAAACTTTCTGATGGTGTTGTCGTTAAGTAAAAAGTCGACCCATATGTGGTGTCGACTCCCCTTTTCTACGTTATAGTAGACCGTACACGCAGGTCACTTTCGTATTTTGTTTAATCAGCTTTTCTCTAACGGGGCATACTCCATTACTGTTGCAACGGCCTGGGTGATGCTCTTGTTTTAGATGCGTCACGTCACAGCGGCAGACCTCCTCAGTGTATGACGCTCCTTCTAGATTTGCTCGAATCATTATCGGGCAATGAGTTGTAAGTGATGGGATGGTAAATGTTGCAGCTCCATGACGTAGTACGAAAGTAACCAAGTTATTCTCCTTGTGTAAGGTTCAATTAGCCTATAGTATAGCATGCCAAAATTGCTATTTTTTAAGGAGTTTTTTGGTTAGATACCACATTTTGATACGCTGAATAATATTTCGATTACCAAAATAAAGATGTGTTCTCTTCATTCGTGTTACATATGGATCGAAATGAAATGATACAGGTGCGACCTCTACATCTTTTCTATCAACAAGTTTACAGACAATTGTTCCCATCCAATCCGCAGCAGCAAGAGTGCCAAGAACCGATGACGGGGCAACTTGTTCTTTTGTTTTAATTTTTTCTGGAGCAAAATAAGATCGCTGAAGAAGTGACGGAGCAAGTCCGATACCAAATAAGAGTGGCTTTAGTTCATCTTCTGTTGAGTCATTAACATTAAAATAATCATCAAAACTCATGCTATCCTTTGTAAACACAATAACCGATGAACCGAATCCAATTGGGGCAGCTGTTATCACGGGGATTCCTAGTTCGCGAGCCCTATTAAAAATACACCTTCGAATATCAAATTTAAAGAAGTCCATTCCATCGACAATAATGTCAGCTCCTTCTAAAAAAATATCAACATTTTCTTCTGTGATATATCCAGTGGTACGAACTGAAATATAGGGGTTAATATCTTTTAGAGTTGATGCAATGACTTCTTCTTTTGATTTTCCGACTGTAGAAGTCATTGCTTCCATCTGACGATTAATATTGGCAACTTCAAACGTGTCCCCGTCAGCAATAGTTAATGAACCTATACCAATACGGGCTAAGGTTTCTGCATGTATCTCCCCCACCCCACCCATGCCACAGATCGCTACACGAGTATTTTTTAATTTTTCCTGGAGGTAAACACTTATGATTCCTTTGTTACGAGAAAACGCTTCAGAATAAAATTCTTTTTCTTTATCTTGCTGTATCATGATGAATGACAGTATACTTCAAAATTATCTTTCTAAAAAAAGAATACCGCAGTTACCTGCGGTAGTGTGTTTCTTACGATATGACTGGTGCCCAATACCCCTTATGCTTTTGCATGATGGTCGGATAAGGAATATCAGTTGTTATCTGATGACCGAAGTCAGGAAAGACAATCGGGATCCCCCCGCATCATTAATGAACTTACTAAGGTCTTTACCATGAGCGATGGTTGCGTGGAAATTAGCTTCAAAGTTGACTGGTGGGAATTTTAAGTCAGTCAATTTGTGTATCTTGATCCGAATTCTTTCAACCAACTCTTTAAACTTTTTGTCAGTCTCGAGTCTAATCACAACTGCATCTTCGTCATCATTTTCGAAGATATCTATGTAGGTGGTTCTAGTTATTTTAGATCGTCCCTTAAAGAATTCCCCAACCGTAATCCCAAGTGAAAACCATTCTATCTCCTGCTCAGTTGCAAGAAACGGTGGAACCTCAGTTAAATGCAGATTAAGTTTAGGTATACTTTGTGGAATTTTAAGTAAGCTTAATCTTTCCTGAAGCGCTGTAAGTCTGTAAAAAAGCGGACCCACTTCAGGGATCTTACTGACAAGACAGTATGTCTCTTGTTTCATGGTGTCCCCCCTGTGAAATATGTAAAATGAGCTCCCCACCTCTAGCCTACCTAAATTAGACTTCTTAATCAATGAAGCGTAAAAGTACTTGCTTTTTTTCATGTATATGATATAATATAGGAGTGTTTGGATGTGGATATGTGTGCGTTGTGAGTCGGCCTGTTAAGTTCAGCGCCGGCCCTTTTTATTACAAAAATATTAAGTTTACTTAGAAATAAATAGATGTAGTCAGATGCGAGGCTGAATTAGCAAATTCACGTCTTGGATGCAGGAGAAACAAGCGAGGAGACGTAGTTGCTACTACGTTAACGAGTGAGTGAGGCTCTACAACAAAGCAGATGGCTGCAGATATTTATTTATAAAATATATGTTAGATATTAAAGCATTAAAGGTTGCGCTTGAGCAACTTGAACAAGAAAAGAAGATCGCTCATGAGAAAGTAGTTGATGCAGTGGAAAAATCTCTAGCAGCAGCTTACCAAAAAGAATACGGAAAGCGTGGACAAATCGTTCGTTGCCAGATTAACTTCGAAACTGGTGAAACTCATTTTGAACAAGTTAAGATTGTTGTTGATGAATCAACTGTTCGTATGCCTGTAGAAGGTGAGGAAGAAGAAGTTCTACCAACTGGTGGATTCCATCAGAACTATCAACCAGAGGTTGAGCAAGAAGGGCTTCTTCCACGTTACAATGAAGAGCGTCATATTCTCCTTTCAACAGCTAAGCTTCTTAAGAAGAATGCAGAGCTTGATGAAGAGATTGTATTCCCACTAGATAATCAAGATGACTTTGGTCGTATTGCAGCTCAGACAGCTAAGCAAGTGATTGTACAAAAGCTACGTGAAGCAGAGCGTGAAAGTATTGTTGGTGAATTTACTGACAAAGAAAACACAATCGTTTCAGGAGTTGTGCAACGTATCGAACGCTCAACTGCGTTTATCGATCTTGGACGTACAACAGCGATCTTGCCTTTCGAAGAGCAAATCCAAAACGAAAGACTTCGACCTGGAGAGCGAGTTCGTGCGTACCTATTCTCTATTGAGGAAGGTTTTCGTGGGCTCTCTATTCGCCTTTCACGTTCACATCCAAAATTCTTAATTGAGCTTTTCAAAAATGAAAGCCAAGAAATCGCGCAAGGTGTTGTAGAAATCGTTGCAGTTGCTCGTGAACCAGGTTCACGTTCTAAGATTGCAGTTAAAAGTAATGATGAACGAGTAGACCCAATTGGAGCGTGCGTTGGCCAGCGTGGCGTTCGAGTTTCTGCTATTACTGAAGAACTTTCTGGTGAAAAGATTGATGTTATCGAATGGTCCTCTGATGCTCGCCGTTTCATTGCAACCGCACTCTCACCTGCAAAGGCTATTTCTATCGAACTTAATGAAACAGAGAAGAAAGCAGTCGTAACCGTTACTCCGGAAGAGCAGTCACTTGCAATCGGTAAAGGTGGACAAAACGTTCGTCTAGCCGCGAAGCTTACTGGATGGAAGATTGATATCGTATCAGGTGGTGAAATGATTGCTGAAGCTGATGAAGCAGGAATGCTTACAGTAGAAAGTACAGTTACTGATGAGACAATCACTGAAGAAGTATCAGAAGTTCTCGAAGCGCTTAACGTAACAGAAGCTGACGCACCTAAGAATGCAGAAGTTGAAAATATTATCGAAGAAACAGTAGAAACTTCTGCTGTAACTGAAGTAACTGAAGAAGGTGAAAAGATTGTTGAAGGAGTTGCTGATGAATCAGTTGAAGATACAAAGTAATATAGTAAACTAAAACTATTACCTATCATTAACTAATCACTATGAATTTACTTCACGATATTACACCAGGGAAAAAGATTCCAAACGAAATTAACGTTATTGTCGAGATTAACAAGGGCTCAAAGAATAAGTACGAGCTTGATAAAGAGACAGGTCTCATTATGCTTGATCGTGTGATGTATACATCACAGGACTATCCATTTGATTACGGGTTTGTCCCACAGACTCATTGGCATGATGGAGATCCACTGGACGTTGTACTCCTCACTACTCACCCACTTGTCCCAGGCCTCTTACTTACTGCGCGACCTGTTGGAGTATTCGATATGATCGATGACGGAGAAAGTGACGCTAAAATCCTAGCTGTCCCTGTTAAGGATCCACGCTTTAATGACATTAAAGATCTAAGTGATGTTAATCCCCATACTATTGAAGAGATTAAGCACTTCTTTGAGACCTATAAGCAGATTCAGAAAAAGACTGTTACTATCCCAACAATTCGTGACGCGAAAGCAGCACTAGATATTGTTACTGAGAGTATTGAATTATACAAAAAGGAATTTAATAAAAATTAATTAACGTAGTTTAGTTTGTAGACAGTTGGGTACCTAGGTATTACTACAGTCTACAGCCTAAAGGCTACAGTCTACCCATATGAAGATTGAAAAGAAAGACTTACCAAAAGGATTGGTAGAATTTAAAATTGTTGTTGATACTGAAGAGTTCGAAAGCTACCACGCGAAAGCATTCGCGGTTGTTCAGCAATCAGTAGAGGTTGATGGTTTCAGAAAAGGAAATGCACCTGAGAACCTTGTAGTTAAGAAATATGGCGATATGATTATTCTCGAAGAGATGGCGAACTTGGCGCTACGAAAGGCGTATGTTCAAGCTGTCGAAGAACACAAGATTAATCCAATTTCTGAACCACAAGTAACAATAACCAAGATTGCAAAAGGTAATCCCCTTGAGCTAACTATTACCGTCCCTGTAATGCCAGAATTAACGCTCCCTGCATATAAGAAAGTCGCTAAGGAAGTTGTGAATGATGGTGAGAAGATTGAGGTTACAGATAAGGATATCGAAGATGTTCTTGAAGAGCTTCGTAAGGGTCGCGCTAAGGAGCATGAACATGCTGGACACTCACATGATCATCACGATCACGACCACGAAGGGCACGACCACTCAGGACATGATCACGGTCACTCACACGAAGCAACAAATGATGGTGAAACAAAACCTGAGGTTGTTCTTCCAGAACTAAACGATGATTTCGCAAAAAGTTTTGGTGACAGTTTCACAAGCCTTGTTGATCTTAAGAGTAAAGTTGCAGAGAATCTTAAGCTTGAGAAAGAGCAGAAGCTACGCGAAAAGCGCCGAAGTGCGATTATGGAGAAGCTCGTTGCTGAGACTAAAGCTGATATCCCTGATGTAATTGTTGAGGGAGAACTTAATAACATGCTTCACCAGATGAAAGCAGATATCACACGCTTCGGTGGTACATGGGAAGAATATCTCGTCCACACTAAGAAGACTGAGGATGAGATTAAGAAAGACTGGATTGAAGATGCGCACAAGCGTGCAATGAGCCAACTTATCTTGCACAAGATTGCACAAGCTGAGAAGCTAACTGCAACTGAAGAAGAAGTTGAGGTGGAACTTGTAAGGCTACTTGCGACGGTGCAGGATGCGGATGAGGAGCGAGCGAAAGCGTATCTCTATCAGGCTCTCACTAATGATAAGGTGCTCAAATTCCTTGAAAGCACCGAAGCATAAATGAGCGATCTGCTCGCAGTTTGTGCAAAAATATGTCTCAACGTATACCCTAGTACGTCTCACCATATTTTTACACAAACTACTTCGCACCTCATCTCATTTCTGCCTCGGCTATCGTTAGTATTACTTTGGTAAGAAATAAAAACACAAAATCAAAAGCGAATCCTTACGGATTCGCTTTGGTTGTATGTGTGCCTTCTTGAAGTATGACTGCATCATTTACTCCACTTCATCAAAATGCATGCTCGCACAATCATGCTCACTGAAATGAAGAAAGCAAGCGATGTATCTAGCCAGAAGACAGTAACTGGTGAAAAAATACTCATCCACAACGCTCCCGCTACCACAAGTCCAGCAAAAGACTCAACGAGATCAAACTTAATCTCTAGGTCATAGCTTGCGTGGCTTACACAAGTCACATTGTTGCAATTAAGTCTTCCATTTTCAGTCGAATCTGAAAAACTATGCTCAAGCTCATGAAGCTCTGGGAGAAATTTCTTTTCTAAGAGCAGACATGTAATGAGTGCAAAGCTGGTCCAAGTGAGTGCAAACTCGTTTGCTACATCGTGGATGTTATCCCTGATGAGTACAGTTGAGTACACATCACTCATTACTTTAACAAAGGTTGCTGACCCAGCAATAGCAAGTAAAAGTGGTGCAGTATTTCTAAGTGGCGGGCTTTTACTTACTGTTTCATTGAATTCTGGAGACAGTGCTGCAAAAACAAAAACTACTCCAGTTAAAAGATGGGCAGCAGAATGTGTCATGAGCGCCCAACTCACTGTGCTGTTAGTTGCAAGTTGTCCGTACCATGTTATGAAGCATGACAAGAGGCACACAAAAAGAGAAAGAAAAAGCTTGTACCTATTGGGTGCAGGCCTGATAAGTGTTGTAAACATGAGGCCTCCAAAGGGTTATCTCTACGATGTTGTAGAGATTCTTAACCTATCCTATATAATTTAATTGAAATTGCCAAGGAAAATGAAAGGACGACCCTACGGGTCGCCCTTTCTTACCATAACAACAAGAAGTTATTTCCTGTGTGTATCACAAACACCATTCTTGCAGTTCTTACACATACTCATTGGACACTTGCCACAATCACATTGTGCAGAGAGTCCAAGAATACCTCCGATGATGGCAATATTCTTAAGAGCCATAACTAGGTTCATACCAACATTAAGGTGACCGTGTACCATAACTGTTACAATAAGTGTGAAGCCCATAAGGATTCCTCCCATAATGCATGTTCGGTATCCCCAAGCAAAAAGAAGTGCAACTGGTACTTCAACAATAACCGCGATAAGTGCCGCGAGTCCAGCAAGAGGAATATCGAGTGACTTTATTGACTGAACAGTGTCAGTAAAATTCATTAACTTCTGAAGACCCGCAACCACAAACAATAATGCAATTAGTGAACGAGAAACAAAAGCGAGATTCATTTTCATAAAGTAGATTTCAAATATATAAAATGATAAGAGTGTAACCAAAGTGAGTTATGATACTAATCATAGACTCCTCGGGTACCTTAAGTGTAGCACCTATTTTAGTATCGTAACTGTGGGAATCGAAAGTGTACGCACTACTCTCTACTTATTTCTAAGAACTCATTAATAACTTCATTAGTAATCGTTACAACGATAGTATTTAATTCTGGGTGGTTATTTTGAATCATGTCTAAAAATGCTTCAATATCTCCATTTTGTAGTTGTTCTGATGCTACCTTAGCCTCCTCTTCAGTAAGTGAGCTTACAATTGCGAGCATTGTTCTCTCGAGAATGCTATCCCCTAAGTGAATAAAGACATTTTCCTTAACCTCTTGTGACACATCCTTGAGATCAAGTTTTTCTTCAAGCACAGTAATGAGTTCAGAGTAGTCCATAGAGTATGAATGTTATTTTGTGAATGCTTTAGTAAGGTCAATAACGGTGCCCGGCGTAATAATATTAATATTACCACTTGTAATACCATAATCACGAGGGTCTTTTGGAAGTTTGGCCATCATTTCAGCAATCATAGATTCTTGTGCTCCTGGATTAAGACCGGTAAAGTCTACATTTGTTGCTTCCAGTGTTTTTCTTACAATTGTCCAAAGATTTTCACCTGGCTTAACAGTATGGTGGAATAAATCAGGTGTTACAGTTGCTGCAGCAGTTTCGATTACGCTAGGAGCAACTACTGGCGGAGTTGCAACTTCGACAACGTTTGGAACTGGTGCTGGTGGAGCCACGTCTGGGACAGTTGGTGGACCAGGAACAACACCACGAGTAAAAGTAGTGATTGTATCATTAATATGTGGGAAGTATTCATGGAGGACCTTTCCAAGAACTGGTGCCAAATGTTCCCCTATTAGTTGCCCAACCATTGCAGCACCAAATGCTGCACTTAGCGCACCAAATTTTCTTACTGTCCCATCAACTTTAAAATCTTTAAGGGGGTCATCATCATCTCGACGATTTTTATTGAAATCCTCTGCACTGTCCGCAAGGTTATCAATTACACGCTTGAGACCAACATAAGCAGCACTTGCAGCGAGTACTCGAGCACCAATACCAGCTGCAGTTATAACTGCAATAGTTCCAAGAGCGGGTGTTGCATATAGTGCTAGTGCTCCCGCACAAGCAAGTCCCACGCCAGTACCAATACGTATTTCCTTTCGAACTTGTCTGTCTAAGAAATGTGCGCCACGGTCAAGACTGTTAAGTAGCTTCACACCGTATGGGCCAAGCTTTTCAAAGACCTCATATCTTCTTTCACTGGTTCTTTCGGTTATTTTATCAAGACCTTCTATAATACGTCTCTCTTTAACTACTTGAGCTTCTACTTCAATCGCCTCTCTCTTTTTCTTCTCTTCCTCTGTATATTTTTTATGAAGTTCATCAACAACAGATACAGTGATTCCAGGAATAGCAACCTCCGGCCCTGGTTTTCTTGTAAGCTCTCGGATCTCATCTCTATCATCTTGGTCAGCAAGGAATGTGTCTAAGGTATTTTTATCCATAAGCTGTTTGTCCTCATCTTGGTCAGCAAGGAACATCATATCAATATCCTCAGCATCACCGTGATTTAGTAGATATGGTCTACGCTCTTGATCATACTCTTTACGGGCACGTATCTCTTCTTCAAGCTTTGCGTCTTCATGCTTTTCGAAGGTGCTTCTCTTAAATGTTTGGATACGCTTAAGTACCTTTTTGAATCCATTACTAAAGATGTTGCCTCGTAGCTTTGGTTTATTTGTATGAGTTGCTTGCTTTTCTTGTTCTAACTTTTGAAGGTGATTTTCTTGAGCCCTCTTTGCAACCTGGTAAGCGCTTTCAGCGAGCTGTCTCTTTCTTTGATCCTCTGATTCTTGTTGTGGAGTAACATCTTCTACGATCTGTAGATCCTTCCCAGGTTCTTGCATTTTACGTACAGGATTAAACCACCTGCCTCGTATTGGGTTTCTAGAGATTAATTTTTGTTGTGGTGGATTAACTACTTCAACTAATGTTGGGACTTGTTGTGGAGGTTGAGCTACTGCTTCGGCTTGTACTGGAGTAACCTGGTTTTGATGACGTCTCTGTGCTTCCTGTGCAATTCTATAAGCCGCTTCTGGGTCGTATGTTTGTGGGTTTATTGGAGCAACCGGTCTTTCTGATTGAGGGTTAAGTCTAACTGGATATGTTGGAATATGGTCATCATCTTTGTGTTGACCAGGAAGAGTCTGAGAAAAACCAGGTGTTTCTATATCAGGGATGTCACTATCTGCATATCCACTTGAAGGCTTCATACCGGTTACTGGAGTATCCATAAATTCTGGTAACGTTTCGACAAAGTCTGTTAAGGAATCATCGTTATAATCAGTTGCAGCAAATGTTCTTTCCAAAAGTGAACCAGTGGAAGGTGGTGTTGAAGGTGATGCACCACTGTTATTTCTTGTATGAGCTTGGTCATCAATAAAAGGCGAATCAGAATCTGGGCCTTTATTCTCTACCCGTTTTTTCATAATCTCACGAAGATTATTTAACTCACTGGCGTTTTGTATCCTTGAACCTCCGTCAGGTAACATGTCTGGACCAGTGACTTCTTCAAAGCCAAGATCAGCCCTGATTGTTGTTGGTACTACATCATTTGATTCATTATGTGCTGGTAGGTCCCCCCAACCAGAATTACCTGGCGGCCCGTTTGTTTTCATGAGTTTAAGTATACAACCCTTATATAAGAGTTGAAAGGAATGAACTCACAATTCCAGCTGTTTCTGCTCGGAGAGTTGTTGCTCCAAATGATATGCGCACGAACGTACTATCTGCTAAAAATTTCTCTTCAGCGTCTGTCCATCCACCTTCTGGTCCAATAATAAATGCAGAAGGAATATTTGAGCTAGCAGGTTTATCAAGAAGTATTTCTTGTACAGGTCTACCGAAAAGTGTTGTTGCAAAGGTTCTCGTAGATGGAATATCTTTTTCAGCAAGGAAAATGTTAATAGCAGTAAGGGCTACAGGTTCATGAATAGTAAGCACGTCCCCCCGTCCTGACTGTTCAGATGCTTCTTTTGTGATAAGAGTAAGACGTCTCATATCAAGCGGCTTCTTTTCGGTGCGCTCTGTAATAAGAGGCACAATGTCAGTAACACCAAGTTCAGTTGCTTTCTGTGCAACAAGCTCGAAATGATCTTTTTTAATTACTGCCAAAAATAAATAGGTCTTCTTTGTAGGGAGAGTCGAAGATGAAGTCTTTTCTTTTCTTAACGTACAGGAATTTTTAGATACTGAGGTTATGGAATAACAATAGTCATTACCATCTCCATTAAAGAGGATAACAAAATCACCTACTGTATATCTAAACACTTTTGTCCACTGATTAATTAAAGAAACCTCGTCAATAACAACTTCTTCACCAAGGGGTTGTACTACATTGAAGCGATGTAATCGCATAGCTACTAGACTACGTTAACCAAAAAGACATTGCAATACAAAGCAAAAGACAATCTTTTTCAAGGCATTTCCTAGTAATAAAAGACATAAAAATAATTTACAAAATATAAAAGACAGTTATCCACAGTTATCCACTTGCTTGTAAAAGACATTGTAGTATTATTAAGGACAGGGTAGATGACGTGATCAAAAACGCTCACCCGTGCGTTAATCGGGATATCAAGTTTGCGCACAACATCTACCACAAAGTTCTTTCCATCGTAGGTCAACAATATAACTATTACGACCTACACAATATATAGCTAAACCCTTTAAAGGTTTTGCATGAAGTTTGTTTCTCTGATTAGTGAAGTAATCTTGTCTTCATTACTCTTAGTTCTTTTTATTCGATAATAACTTTTAGGTTGTGAAACTTATGTAGTTCATTATTTCCTCGAAAGCCCTCTGCATTCTGTGTACGATACCCATTCGTATGTAGAACGCAGGGGGCTTTTTTCATTGTGCGCCGAGCACAATGATGTCGTTTTTAGCAAAAAACGACATAAATAGATTTGTCGAGGGGAATAACGTCAAAACTAGCAAGTTTTGACGTAAATTAATCTGCACATTGATGTCATTTCTAGCAAGAAACGACATCAATAGATATGCTAAAAGACAAAAATATAAAAGAAAAAGGCGGTCGCATGTGCGACCGCCTGTTCTACCATTTATTTCATGGTAGTGTGGATTTTCCATATCCCTGTACCAATTGACAGGAGAAGGAACATCACGAAGATAACTGACAGCGTACGCGCCTCCTCTTCTTCGTAGAAGTCCAGGACTTGACCAGTGAAGTGAAGATAACACAATACGAGGAAGGTGATGATTGCAAGGAACAGGAAGGCTGCCCATGCACCGTATCCACCGGATACAAGCTTCAAGAACTTTTCGAAGAAAGTAGAGGCCAGTTTCTCGGCAGCATCTTTCATACCCTTTTGCCAGCCTGCGATAACCACAATTGCGACTACTGCAGAGATACTGGAAATGATGAGAGGTATTGTCCCCCAATCATGTTCCCAGATCAGGAATGTGCTAAGGACTGATGTGGTCAGCCATGTTGCATTTCCATGGTTTTTCAGGTATTTGAAGGTGGTACCAAGCTTTTCCGCGTGGAGCAGGAATGCTATGGTGGTGATCGCAAGTGCGCTTAAGCCATAATGGAAGAGACTCCAATCCTTGTTCGTGTAAGCGAACCAGAACAGTGTTGCTGTAAAGATACCAATGCAAATCCCAAACGCAAGGAGAGGGTATTGTTTTGCTTTACCAGCAACCACTCCCCCACCTCGTCTCACTTGTCCACCAGTGCTCTTTGCTACACCAACAGACTTTCGCATCATCCAGGCAGAAACGCTCTTCGACGTTTTTTTTACCCATTTCCAGAATGCATTCTGTTTTTTCACAGTTGGTGCAGTTCGAGCCGGACTTTGTGTCTGAACTGGCGAGCGAACTGGGTTCCTCGGTCGTTGTGCATACCTTGTGGTATTCACAGTGTTACGAGGAAGCATTCTTTGACCATTCGGTTTCTTAACCATTCTCACAAGGAGAACAACTTCAGCAACGAACATGAAAAAGAAAGTGAGCGCAAGCGTGGAAGTTACGTTCATGATGAACAGTCCAAGCGAAAACCCAAGCGTCCCAAGGCACAAAAGTACCATGTGCCACTGTTTTTTGGTAAATGACGCCATGGCGCCTCCTTTAAATTGTTTGAAACGAACTGAATAAAGTTAGGCTATTACCCCTATCCCACTAAGCTCATTATAGCATATTTATACAAAAAAGTCAAGCAATTTATGACGTAAAACTATTGATAATAAAGGATTATGTAACTATATATCCAAAAGTAAATTTAATTCCCCATGAGAATAGTAAACGCAGTGAGAGCGCAATTAGCTTGTTCAAGACCGCGAGCGGTCTCTAGCAGGTAGTAACACGTATCTGGTCCTGTGACTTTAAGCATTTGTCCCACCCATTCCATCACATACTGTACACCATCAGCACTTAGTAAGAAGCCATTATCTGTAATATTAAAAATCGGAGTCATGCTGGTAGGCAGGTTATAAATAAAACGTAATAATACCTTTGTACTATCATATTTTTTATGATAGTGTCAATTGTATCGTAGACGCGCACTGTGCGTAATATGATATAGTTCAAGTAGTACCGAAACGCCAGTCACGACCGCCTAACCTTTCCCAATGATTTTGTTCCCGTTACCTCTTTTAATTTATTGAAATAATTAATAGTTTTTAGTAAAAGGCACTTACGTATTTGATATGAAACGTATCAAATACCAAGAGCTAATAGCTAAAAAGCCCATAGCTACTTATGTTAATCCCTACCGTAATCGAAAAAAGCCAATTCGGCGAGCGTGCGTATGACATTTATTCACGTCTTCTTAAGGAGCGTATTATATTCCTTCATGATGAAGTCAACCAACACACAGCATCTCTTGTTGTTGCACAACTTCTTTTCCTTGAATCAGAAGATCCAAAGAAAGATATTACTCTCTATATTAACTCCCCTGGTGGGAGTATTCAGGCAGGTATGGCTATTATTGATACCATGCATCACATTAAGCCTGATGTTGCTACCGTTTGTACTGGTATGGCTGCTTCTATGGGTGCAATGATTCTTTCACAAGGAAAGAAAGGTAAGCGATTCGTACTTCCTAACTCTGAAGTGATGATTCATCAGCCACTCACAGGCGTTGAAGGTCAGGCATCTGATATCGAAATTACAGCAAAGCATATCTTACGTCTCAAGGATAAGCTTTATGAAATGCTTGTTGAAGCAACAGGGAAATCTAAAGCACAGATTGAAAAAGATTCTGATCGTGATTATTGGATGAGTGCAGAGGAATCTAAGAAGTACGGCATTGTAGATACCATTCTCAAGCCAAAAGCAAAATAACATGCATCTCACAGTACTTCTTATTGAAGGCGCTGTCGTATTTATCATAGGTGGCGCTCTCGGATATGTGGTCCGTCATTATGTGGCGGTATCTCGACGTGGGTCAGTAGAATCTGATATTGAAGAAAAACTACTTCAAGCAAAGCGTGATGCTCGTTTAATAGAAGATGAAGCACTCACTAAAGCTCGTGAGTTGCGTGAAGAAATGAAACGTACTGAGGATAGAATTGTGAAACAAGAAGAGCGATTAGATAAGCGCGAGCAAGAACTTATTAAAAAAGATACTGATCTTGCACATGAGATTACTTCTTTAAAAGAAAAAGGAAAGGAGCTCCAACAATTAAAAGAAAAGATTGAGGAAAAGGAAAAGAGTATTACGAAGGAACTCGAGAAAGTTGCGGGGTTATCTCACGCTGAGGCGCAGGCGATTTTGCTTCGCAAAATCGCCCATGAACAAGAAGAAGACCTCCAGTCTCGCGCACTCAAGCTTGCTCGTGACGGTGAAGCTCGCCTTGAAGAAAAAGCACGCGAGATTCTTGTTAGTAGTATCTATCGTATCGCTAATGGTCCGATTGCGCAGTTCATGACACAGACGGTTATTATCGAAGATGAAGAAATAAAAGGTAAAGTTATTGGTAAAGAAGGTCGTAACATTAAGACGTTCGAGCGTATGGCAGGAGTTGAGCTTCTCATGGATGATATTCCTAATGGGATAGTGGTGTCATGCTTTGACCCAGTGCGTCGCGCTATCGCAGTGAACGCTCTTGAAATGCTTATTAAAGATGGTCGTATTCAACCAGCAAAGATAGAAGAGTGTCTTGAAAAAGCAAAGCGTGATATCGGTGTTTTCATGAGAAAGAAAGGAGAAGAAGCAGTACTTGCGTGTGGACTTCTCTCTATGCCAGAAGAACTTATACCAATTATTGGGCGACTATATTTCCGTACAAGTTATGGTCAGAATGTGTTAGATCACTCTATTGAGATGGCACACATCGCTGGAGTTCTTGCACAAGAACTTAAGGCAGATGTGCATGTCGCAAAAGCAGGAGCGCTCCTACATGACATAGGGAAAGCGGTTGATCATGAGATACAAGGAACTCATGTTGAGATAGGAAGAAAAATCCTTGCGAAGTATGGAGTCGATGAGCGAGTTATCCTTGCAATGCAAGCGCATCATGAAGAATATCCGTATGAGACAGTTGAGAGTGTGCTCGTTCAAGTAGCTGACGCTATAAGCGGTGGAAGGCCTGGAGCGCGTCGTGATACAGTAGATCGTTACATTAAGCGTCTCGAGGACTTAGAGGCCCTTGCGATGTCATTTTCGGGCATTGAGAGGGTGTATGCGTTACAAGCAGGTCGTGAGATACGCGTGTTCGTATCTCCTTTGCTTGTGAGTGATCTAGAAGCTCGTGATCTTGCACGAAACATCGCACTTCGAGTAGAGCAAGAGCTTAGATTCCCAGGGGAAATTAAGATTCACGTCATACGAGAAAGTCGCAGTATTGAGTTCGCTCGTTAGTCAAAAATTACTTCATCTACTTCGTTGAGAAAAGTTTTTGCTCCCGCAACGTACAATTTGTACGCCTTAGTTGCAAAAAATTTTCTCGCCTTGTATCTAAAGTAATTTTTGACTAACGGATACCTTGCTAAGTGATTTATGTATAACAAAAGCGCGACGCCGTAGGCGTCGCGCTTTTGTTTTTAGTTAAATTTAGATGGGAGCAACCCACTTACTAGTGCAGGTAAAGTAAGTATGACCAATGGAGCCACTTCTCTAAAAGAAAGTGGTAACCTTGATGAGAAAAAATTATAAGAACCTTCGTACATCAATGGTAAAAGTATTGCTACAGGTGTGAGGATGAAAATAAGAAGTGCAGGAAGTACTAGAAGGAAAAGTGTTATATTTTTATGATTAGTATTATTTAGTCTACAAATAAAAATTTTGTAGAACAAATAAGCAACAGTAATTTGTACACACATAGTTGGTATAAAAACTAAACTTGCAATAAATGACGAGTCCCCGACAGATAATAGTACTAAGAATGGTACATTAAGAACAGTTACAGCGAGCCAATATATACCAGCAGTTGTTAAAAATTTTGACCAAAA
>CAYOQQ010000015.1:0-25409 GCA_964406165.1 uncultured Candidatus Saccharibacteria bacterium | reverse complement strand
ATTGGTAGACGCACTACCTTGAGGTGGTAGCGCTGGCAACGGCGTGCTGGTTCAAGTCCAGTCTCGGGCACATGAAAATAAATGGACAACGGTTTTCCCGTTGTCCATTTATTTTTACTGTCCGAGAGGACTTGAACCGCGGGTCGCAGCCTGCGAAGAGCAGGCGAAGATTTCGAGCACAGCAGTGCGAGAGGCAAGTCCAGTCTCGGGCACAAAGAAAAAAAGCGACTCGTAAGAGTCGCTTTTGCTTTGTTTGAAAATTCAGAAACTAATATTCAGTGCAATGAGTGCAACTGATCTTCCAGAATCAGGGAATAGATACAAGGTTGTACCAACATTTTTCGTGAATGAATATTCTGCTGTGAGGGCAGGGACATATCCTGATCTATCACGCTTGGTTGGGAACTGATAATGCATTCGCATCACCTGAGCACCAATTTTGAGTGAATGGTCACCTTGTTTTGAAATTTCTGTGTGAAACCCAACACCAAGAGTGTCAGTTGCACCACGAACAGAATTTTTCCATATGTGATTACCCTCGACATAAACTACTCTGTTGATGTTGCAACGAAGACCAAGACCAGGATTCTCTTGGTGGGCCGTTTTTCTCTGGTTACTGTCCTCATGCCAACTGAATCCAAAGAGATTGACTGAACACAGTGATTCTTCTGCATGAAGTGACATTGATGCAGAAATAAACATTGCCAAAATGTAGATTATTTTCAGAAAGCGCATCTTTTCTCTCCTTGTTTATAATGAGCAGCCTGTACGACGTACAGACTTATAATGCTACCACGCCCTAGAAAAATGACACTCTTCAAAAAAGTTCAAATATGTGTTAGAGTAAAGTCCTCATTCACATAGTTAGTAGCTTATTTCCACATTGTTACTAGTAAAGGAATGTCCCGGTGATCAGACAGGTAATTACCTCTATGACCATACGGTGGCTATAGTGTAATGGTTAGCACTAGGGTTTGTGGAACCCTCAGTTCGGGTTCAAATCCCGATAGCCACACAGAATCTACAAAACCCCGAAAAGGGGTTTTGTTGTGTGACTATCGGGATTTGAACCGCGAGCCGCAACCCGCGAAGAGCGGGTGTAGGTTTCGAGCCTAGCAAGGCGAGAGGCAAATCCCATTAATAGATTTGAACGAAATGCCGGTATACAAATTACGAAAAAAGAAAAGTTGAGTTCGTGACTTTTCTTTTTCATAATTTGTCGGCATTTCCCGGGCCGTCTACAGGTGTCGACTAATTTACCAGTCGACTTCGAGGCTACGTGCCGAGATGAGAAAGCAAAGCTTTTAAAGCAAGCCGTAGCGGTGACCAAATCTCGATTTGAGTCGTGGTGATTTAAATTGACCTGATATACTACATGCCATGAACCCATTTTCCCAGCAGCCACCAAATCAGTCCCAAGAAAATAAAAGTATGCCGCCAAAATTTGGTGATAAAAAAGTTATCAATGGCGTAATGTGCGAATACATAGATACAGGATATACATTACGACAGTATTATTCACATTCAACTCCAGAAAAAGGACCTGGCCCAGGGTGGGATACAAGAACTAGGTTATTAGATAATGAGTGGACTATGAAAACATTTGGGAGAACATTTTCTAATGAAGATGTTTGGGTTAGTGGTCCAGCTAAACTCCCTGACTTACCTTTTGGGCGATGGATTCCGGTAGAGAATAGTGAAGCAGAGTAGTTCTAGCCCTCTTCAACCATCCATGAAATCATCCAGCAAACATAACGATCGTATTGCAAACATGCCCTTTGCATTAGTCTATCCAGCGTACATAGCGAAGTTAGAACGAAAAGGAAAATCAAAAGAAGAGTTAGATATTGTAATAAAGTGGCTAACTGGCTTCTCTATAAAGAAAGTAGAAAAGCTGATTAAAGAAAATGTAACACTTGAGACTTTCTTCAAAGAAGCAACAGTTAACCCAAACGCTCACTTAATTACCGGAGTAATATGTGGTTATCGGATTGAAGAAATCGATAATCCGTTAACTAAAAAAGTTAGGTACTTGGATAAGCTGGTTGATGAATTAGCAAAAGGGAGAGCATTAGATAAAATTTTAAGAAAAGAAAACAAATGAAAAGTATTGCAAAAACAATTTCTGAATACAATAAGGCACAGACCAAAGACACACAAGAAATTTGTGAATTTTTAGAATCAAACATCACTACATATTTAAAGAAAAGTGAATCTAAAATTTGGCACGGCTCACCTGTGTGGTTCATACATGGGAATCCTATTGTCGCATACTCTGTTCGTAAGAATGGATCAGTATCGCTTATGTTTTTTAGCGGTCAATCTTTCGAAGAAAAAGATCTGGTTCCTGAAGGGAAATTTAAGGCAGCGGAAATATTCTATACACAAGTTAAAGAAATAAAAATAGCTCACTTAAAACGATGGCTAAGGAAAGCCTCATCTATACAATGGGACTATAAAAATATAGTTAAGAATAAAGGAAAGCTAAGCTTGATAAAAGAAATATAAGAGGCGGGGAATACTAAATATGCAACCAAATGGTTGCATATTTACTTTTAACGTGTTAGGATTAGCGCATACAAATAGCTAAACCATTTATATGCAAAACATAATTCAACGTGAAATTTTAATTAATGCACCAAAAGAGCAAGTCTATGACGCAATTACAAATCCGAAGAAAGTTATTGAGTGGTTCCCTAACTCAATTGAGGGTGACTGTACAGTAGACTCTCAGCCAGTATTCGTGTTTGATGGACACGGGAAAGCGCAGGTGTATATTGTTGATGCTAAGCCATACGAATATTTTGCATACAGATGGGTTCCTGGTGGGAGTGATTTCATTGGGGACGTAAGAACTATCCCAAACACCTTGGTTGAATTTATGATTGAAGAACAAGCAGAAGGCGTATCAAAAGTAACTGTGAAAGAATCTGGTTTTGCAGAACTTCCTGAAGATATGAGAGAAAGAACATTTAAGATGAATTCTGGCGGATGGGACTTCATGCTCGGTCGTTTCGGAAAAGTATTTCAAGCCTAAACAATGACAGAAGTACAATTATTTAAAGCGCTCGGTGATCCATTACGACTTACTCTTGTTAAGCGGCTTTCTGATGGCACGGTGCGTACCGTAGGGGATCTTACTCATGGACTTGGTGTAACACGCCAAGCTGCGAGGAAGCAGTTAGAAGTATTGGCATCAGCCAAGGTTGTAAAGCTTAAACCAAGTGGTCGTGAAGTCATAGTGGTACTTAATATTGATTCATTTAAAACAGGAAAGGATTTCATAACGAATCTTGAGAATACGTGGGACAAGCACCTCATGAAGCTAAAAGATTTTGTTGAAAGAGAGAAGAGTTATAAGTAAAATTTTTTACAAGTTTATTTCATCTCATCAAAATTCCTTCTGGTATACTTCTTGATAATGACAAAAAGACTACGAATCTTACTTTCGGTATTCTTTCTTTTATATTTTGGATTTGGGGGCTATCTTTTCGTGTATCAAAATACATTTCTCTACCCAGCTGATAAGACTGCTTTTGATAATTGTCCCACCTTAGAAAAAGCTGAAAAAATAAAATCAGGAAACCTGCGCGCATATTTTATAAAGCGCTCAAAGGAAAAGGTTGTAGTCTATTATCATGGTAACGCAGGGCGTGCTTGTGATAGGTATTATATGGAACAGTATTTCGAGCCGTTAGGATACTCAGTACTCTATGTTGAGTATCCAGGTTATGCAGAGGAAGGGGAAACAACAATAGATTCGATTTTAAATGAGGTGACTATAGTAAATTCATTTCTTATAAAACAATCGTTTAAAGAAATATACGTTGTAGGAGAAAGTGTCGGTACTGGTCCTGCTGCATATCAGGCATCACTTCCAGATAGTAATCTTAAAAAACTTATTTTAATTACCCCGTATAACAACATAGCAAGTGTTGCGTTTTTTCACTACCCATACTATCCAATGAACATTTTAGTGAAAAATAATTTCACACCAGATATATGGTTAAAAAATGCATCAATTCCTGTTGTTTTGATTCTTGCAGAAAATGATGAGGTTGTTGGTTTTAAACAAGGAATGAAACTAGCAGACGTTATTCCAGAGTCAAACAAGACTGTGCATGTTGTGGAAGGTGCGGGACATAATTCAATCTATGACATGCAAGGATTCTCTTCGTTTTTTACTAATGTGATTGCTAAATAAATACAACTCACTATTTACTTTGTAATATATAACCATATGAAACCCTCCAAAAACACAAACAAATGGTACTGGTTCACAACAATACTCTTCGCACTCTTTCTTCTTATGGATGCATACGGTGGCATTACCAAACAACAAGCAGGGGTTGATGTACTTATTCATCTTGGCTACCCACTTTACCTACTAGTCATCGTAGGAGTTGCGAAGCTATTTTGTGCCGCTGCAATCCTACAAACTAGATACATAATAATTAAAGAATGGGCATATGCGTGCTTCGGCGCAATCTGTTTCCTTGCACTTGCTTCACGAGCATCCGTTGGTGATACGGGGATCGACCTTATCTTTCCGGTTATCTTTTTCTTCATTATGTTAGTACCATACTATTTCTGGAAGAAAAGGTTATCTGAGACAGGGGTGAGATAGTTTGGTACTTCCTTGGATTCTACGTATACTAACACTATTGAAAAATCAAAAAATAATTTTAGTCCTGCTTGTCATTCTTCCATTTCCAATTTATTTTTTCTTTGGACACAGTAAAAAAATAGGAGTTGAAAAGTACAATAGAAATGAAGTTGTTATTGCAACAACGACAGAAGTAGTGGTTGAACCACCACATGTTTTAGATATTGCTTTGTATGATAAAAAACTAGAGCAGCTTGCGAATAATCCAGTAGTTCATGTGTCTACCTCAACTGCGACTTCTACCCCACCTAAAAAGCATCTCTGGCCAGTAAAGACGGTGTATCCAAATTATGGAGCACTGCTCCCATTTAACCGTATCGTTGCATACTACGGTAATTACTATTCTAAGCAAATGGGGGTCCTCGGTGAGTACCCTGAAGATGTGATGCTGGATAAGTTGCGCGCCGAAGTTAAGAAGTGGGAACAAGCTGACCCAACAACTCCAGTGATACCTGCGATACATTACATCGCAACTACTGCTCAGCTCCAACCCGGGAAAGAAAATAATTACATGCTTCGCATGCCTGATTCTGAGATAGATAAATCTATAGCTCTCGCTAAAAAAGTAAACGGTATTGTGTTCCTTGATATTCAACTAGGTCACGCAGTTCCATTAAATGAAGCACGACTTCTTGAGAATTATCTGAAGCTCCCACAAGTCCATCTAGGAATAGACCCAGAATTTTCTATGAAAAATGGGGAGAAGCCTGGAACAGTAATCGGCACTATCGATGCATCAGAAATTAATCAAATAGCCCAGATGCTTGCGAAGATTGTGCGTGACAACAATCTTCCACCGAAGATCCTTATCGTGCATCGCTTTACTCAGAAGATGGTAACTAATTATCAAAACATACAACCACTTCCAGAAGTGCAGATTGTTATTGAGATGGATGGGTGGGGGAGTCAAGAACTTAAGAAAAAAACCTATCAAACAGTTATCTATCAGGAGCCGGTGCAATTCAGTGGATTCAAATTATTCTACAAGAATGATGTTCGAGGTGGTTCGAGTTCGACAATGCTCACACCTGAGCAACTCCTTAAGTTAAGACCAATACCAAGCTATATACAGTATCAGTAAGTTGTGTTTTAAGTGTGTTAAAATTACTTTGTAAGATTGTACAATTAATATACAAGTAACAAAATACTAACTATGAAAATGAATCCCGTTGTTCACTTTGAGATGCCGTATAAGGATGGAGTAAGAGCTTCTGAATTTTATACAAATGCATTCGGTTGGGAGGCGCGAAATTTAGGAAAAGAAATGATGGATTATATTACGGTAGATACTTCAGAAACAGATGATAAAAGAATGATTAAGAATCCAGGCATGATAAATGGCGGACTCTTTCCATACAAAGAAGATTGGCCTGCACAATATCCGTCAATTGTGATTGCTGTTGATGATATTGATGAGCATATAAAGATTGTGACTGACGCAGGAGGGGAAGTACTTGGCCATCCAGTAGATATTCCAGGAATTGGTAAGTATGTGTCATTTTTAGATACTGAAGGAAACAGGGTGAGTATGCTACAGCCAAGAGACAGGATTGCAGAATAATATAATTACAACTAGATAGAAAGTATGGTTTAATAATTAAGAATAGGCAATTAATTCAAACTTCTCGTATCCCTGACATGCTATACTTGGTGTCATTATGATATTATTTTTTGGTTTAGTTCTTCTTCTCATTTCAGCACTTTTCGCAGGGCTTACTATTGGATTGATGTCACTGGACATCGCTACTCTTAGACGTAAAGGTAAACAAGGGGATAAGAATGCGCTCAAGGTGCTCCGTATTCGAGAGGACAGTATGTTACTACTCGTAACCCTTCTTTTAGGGAACGCAGCTGCGAACTCCTTCTTCTCGATTCTGGTCGGGGATCATCTTTCTGGTGCGATTGCTGGAATATTATCGACAGTACTTATTTTTATTTTTGGAGAAGTATTACCACAGGCTTTTCTGTCTCGATACGCACTATCATTTGGCGCTGCTTCGGCCCCATTTATTCGTTTTCTTATGAGGATGTGTTATCCAATTTGTGCACCAATTGCTTACGCTCTCACTGCAGTTCTCGGAGAAGAAGCAGCTCAGGTGTATACCAAGAAAGATATTCTTTCAATAGTTGAAGAAACAGATTTAAGTACTGGTGAGTTAGATACTGACGAACAAAGACTCGTTCGTGGAGCGCTCTCTTTTTCACATAAAAAGGTGCAAGACATCATGACACCTAATACTGTAGTCACTACTATTGAAGCAGATGATATTTTAGATGAAGAATATTTAGAAAAATTAAAGCAGATAGGATATTCCCGTATTCCAGTCCACACTGAAGACCCTAACTATATTTCAGGTATTCTTTACTTTAAGGATTTGGTCGGTGTTAGTCTACCTGTTCCAATTCGAGAGGTTATGGATTCTACGGTTCATTTTGTGAATGGAAACACGTCACTGAATTCAGTTCTAAATCAGTTTATAAAATCAAAGATTCATCTTTTTATTGTTATAGATGACTTTGGAGGGTTCGAAGGAGTTATTACACTTGAAGATATTATTGAAGAAATTATTGGAGCAGAAATCATGGACGAAGGTGATGTTGTCCCTGATATGCGTATGGTAGCGCTTGAGAAAAAAGAAATGATGAAGAGGATGTCGAGAAAGTCATAGTTGTTCTGCAAAAATTATTTGTATACGTGTATCTTAGATATATATTAGATTTATGTTCGTGCTGTAGAGAGATATTAGAGAAATCTCGCTTGCGCACCATCTCGATAGAAAATTAATTTCAATTTGAAGTTTCTGGGTATTTTGGTAGAGTAATGGAGGACTGTAAGTCCAAACTTCCCACCTATTTTATCTATAAGGAGAGTTGTTATGACAAAAGCGAAGCATGCCGACGCGCTCGGTCGCGCTGCAACATTGTTTGCACTAGGTATTAACCTAGAAAAGCGATCAATGATTGTTGGGGTTCCATATCTTGAGCACAATAAGGATCACGAAGTTAATTTCCCGATGGCAATGAACTTTCTCGCAGGACTACAAGCCCTTGAAGAGGATTATGTGCCTAAAGACCCTAACAAGCCAATAAACCACATCGATATCCAATTTTTAAGTTTTGGTGGTGATGTGTATACAAGTTTTGGGATTTATGACCGAATGGTTGAATGCAGTGTTCCTATTCATATGCGGGTGTATGGACCCTGTATGAGTGGAGGTAGCATCATTTTGCAAGCAGCAGCCAAGAGACTTATTTCTCCAAATTCAAGATTGATGCTTCATTATGGTTTTACTTGGGATGAGGGGACATCAGACCCACGAAGGTTACGTGAGAATCTACGTGAGCACGAACAGACTATGGACACATTGGTAAATATTTATTACTCTCGCGGGAAGACAGCAAAACTTACAAAAAGAATGCTACGAGAAAGAATATTACCTGTAGAGACGTATTTTAATGCGCAGCAGTGCATAGAGTATGGTCTTGCAGATGAAATCATTGAGCCAAAAGATTTACAGATTGTCTAATTAAAAAGCGGCGATATGCCGCTTTCTTTGTTGTTGATTGAGAAGTAGTTTTACAAACTCCCAGATCCACGAATAACGCGAAGGAGTACAAGAATAATTGCGATAACAAGAAGTATGTGAATAAAACCACTTACAACATGGAAACCAATAAACCCAATAAGCCATAAAACCACAAGCACAATTGCAATAGTTGTTAACATATATTTATTTTTTGAGTTGCTAAAAGAGATAGCTCACTAAACTATCTTTGAAGATAGTATGAATAGTGTAAGCAAGGGTTACTTGCGGGAGATATAGGATATTCAACGTCCTATAAGTGTATATCCATAGTAGCACAAATATAGGATCCTAGCTGAGAAACTTTTCGCCAAACTTTCGCATGTCGTTAATGAGTGTACTTAGGTGTTTACCTTCCTTAGTAAGGGTATATTCTACACGAGGTGGACGCTCCTTATATGCTGTGCGAGTAATAATATTTTTCTCTTCAAGGATCTTGAGTTTCTTGGTAATAGTTCTTGAACTCACTGGGGCAAGAGAGTCTTCGAAGTCTTTGAACCTTTTTGGGCCTGTGAGTAAATCTCGCACAATAAGAAGAGTGCACGCATCTCCAAGAAGCTCTGCAACAAGAGCAACAGGGCAAAACGTATCATCACGTTTTTCTTTTTTCATGTACACAGTATACAATACTTTACAAAGTAAAGTAAATAAACTACACTCAAACTATTATCACTTTAATATTGAACATTTGAAATCTATGAAAAAATTTATTGCAATTTCTGGAAGTTTACGAAAGGAATCTTTTAATACTAAAGTCCTTAAGGAAGCGATTGCACTTGCTCCGGAAGGAATGGAAATATCGTTCTACGATATTCATTCACTCCCACTGTATGACCAAGACTTAGAGGCAGAATTTCCAGCGACAGCCCAAGCTTTTAAGGATGCACTTAAAGATGCAGAGGGTCTTATCATTGCAACTCCTGAACATAACAGATCTATTCCTGCAGCACTCAAGAATGCTCTTGATTGGTTATCTCGCCCATGGGGTCAAAATTCTATGCCTGGGAAGAAAGTACTTGTGATGGGTGCGTCATCTGGTCCGATTGGAACCGCTCCTGCACAGAGTCACCTTAAGCACATCCTGCTCTATCTTGATGCGCATGTTGTCGGTCAGCCAGAATTGTATATCGGAAGTGTTCAAGATAAGTTTAGCCCAGAAGGAGTGTTAACAGATGAGAATACAAAAGAGCATATTAAGAAATCGTTAGAAATACTTGCAAACAGATAATAAAGAAAAACTACCCGAACGGGTAGTTTTTTTAATGTATACTATCACCATGGAAAACATGACTATAAAACATGCGTATAAAGTTAGTTTATATCTTGTTATAGTATCCGCAGTTTCAATTGTCGCACCCCATGTGTGTGAGGTTCTAGGCGGTAGACTTACTATTGGTGGAGATGTTGTGCCGCTTGGGTCAGGAGAGTTATTTGGTTATCTTAATAATCTTGGAATTTTACTTTCAGTTCCTTTACCAATAATTCTCATTTTTCTCGCAGTAGTGTTTAGATTTATTCCAAAGCTTACACCTGGAAAATGGTTGGATATTTTTTTTATCATTTGTTCAGTGTCGGCGATAATCTCACTACCACATACACACCCACAAGGGTACGTTTTGTCTCTTGGAGAACCAGTTCCACTTATTGTTGGGTTTAGATATGTCATTATTGATGCGCTCGCAATTATTTCTTTTGTTATATCATTGAAATATCTAATTGAGAATAATACAACTGGAGGTGAGTTAGAAAGATAGGTTAGAAAACAAGAAATCCAAACTCCATCAAATATCAACTGTAATCAATTGATATGCAATAGAGCATCTTGTACACTACAGAAGGTTTAGTTCTTAACTAAATGGAGGTGAGTATCATGGAAGAAAGAACACAGGCGGAGCTTTCAACTTTTGGGCTGACTCCACCAAATGCCCATCAAGCTAAAAAGCGTTATCTCCCCCAAGCTGTCTCACACTTAAAGCTAGCTGATCCTACAGAGGAATCAATTACGGTGCTTGTGTATATAACAAGACCTGGAGAAGTAGTGGCTATCCCAATGTCATGGTCTCCTGTAACTGGGAAAATTAAAAAAATGCACGACAGTTCTTGGAAGGATCTCGGTGTTGAAAAAAATGTTTCCAGGGTCCGGAGTTCGGCAATTAAACTCGCCAAAAGAGAGCATAAAAATAGGGTGCTGCAATATGCTACGTACGATTTGTTCAAATCCTAGTCTATATTTTGAAAGAAAAGACCATCTTTGGATGGTCTTTTACTTTGATGTAAGAACTGGATTAGTAGGTAAGTAAAGGTGTATACTTGCAACTATGAATATGGAACAAGTAGTGCACCTGGAGGTAGAACCTCAATTATCAACTATCGAGCAACAGAAAAGAGAGGCAGGTGTTTTTGTTGCAAACAAATTAAAGGAACTACAACAGGAAGGAAAGAGTAAGTTAGAAGCGGCAAAAATGATCTACGATGAAATAAAGGGAAATGATTTTAGAAAAGAGCAGGCACTTGCGAAATTACTTGAATACTTTAACTTACGAGAAGATGTAGATAATAGAGCTATCGAGATAGGTACAGAATATCCAGCACTCAGTGTTATGTTGCTAGAGGAACAGCCTGTAGCAAATGATGCAAAGTATTCAACTCTGAAGTCGGAATAAATAATAAAAAGTATGTCTCTTAGCTCTTTTGATAATTTTGATTTCGACTCTGCAATACGCTGGCACTTAGATCAGGTGCGTAAGCTTCGTACTCCAACAGGACTCTTTACTGCATCAGCTCATGATGTAGCAACAGGGTATAACAAAGCATGGCTTCGTGATATTTATTTCATGACGCTTGGCTTTAAGTACACAGGTGAGATGGATGTCGTAAAAGATACCGCTAAAGCACTTCTTAAAATTCTTTCTAAACATCAAGAAAAAATTGTCTGGGCGGTGAATAATAAACCATTTGCAACATGGCAGTATATACATGCGAGATATAACCCAGAGACCTTCGAAGAGTACTGGGAAGAGTGGGGGAATAAGCAGCATGATGCAGTTGGTGAGGTTCTGTATCTTATTGCTGACTGTGAGAATTCTGGGCACAGCGTTGTTGAAACTGATGAAGAACGATCTCTTGTGCAGCTACTCATCAACTATCTTAACTCGATAGAGTATTGGCATGATGCTGACTCAGGAATCTGGGAAGAGAATCATGAAGTGCGAGCATCGTCCATCGGGTCTGTGGTGAATGCGCTTAAACATGCGTCACGTCTCCCGTACGTAACTATTCCTGATGGGATGATAGAGAAAGGGGAGAGCGCGCTTCGCGCACTCCTGCCTCGTGAGACTGCTACCCGCTTCTGTGATCTCGCACTCCTTACTCTCATTTTCCCATTTGAAGTCACAACTCCAGAAGAAACAAATGTTATTCTTTCTAATGTTGAATATTTCCTCACTCGTGACATGGGTGTCATACGATATCGTAATGATAGATATTACAATAAGAATCAGATCGACGGATATAGTGAAGAAGCTGAGTGGTCTATGGGGCTTTCGTGGCTTGCGATTATTTATGGAAAGATGGGAAATGTAGAAAAGGCAACGTATTATTTAGAGAGAGCGGGTAAAACAGTTGACCCTGAAGGTCGTATTCCCGAACTTTGGTATTCGCACACTGCTACACCAAATGATAATAATCCTTTAGGCTGGGCAGAGAGTATGTATGTGGTTGCGCTTGTTGTAGTCAGGAAGTTGATTAATAAATAAGTTGCATGAAGCACTCTAAGCACACTCCAGTTTCTCGTAAACGATTTTTCATCAAGTATCTACTCATCATTCTTTTTCTTGTTGGACTTTGGAATGTGTGGAAGCCACTTCCAAGTGAAATAAATAAGTCCTGGGAATCTCACACGGTTGCGTCATCTCAAATAAAACTTCTTACTGATACAACCTACATTGATGCACAAGGTAAGCGAGTAAGTGACCAGCAGATTTTTGACGAGGTATTTTCAATGATCCATAATGCGAAGTCATATATCTTTGTCGATATGTTTTTGTGGAATGATTTTGGCGCAGATCCTGCCAAAGTACATCGCGCTCTTTCGTCAGAGTTAGCGAACGCTCTTATTGCAAAGAAAAAAGAAAATCCGAAGATAGTGATTCAAGTGGTGAGTGATCCAATTAACAGTGTCTATGGTGGGCAGCGTGCAAAGCTATTTGATGACATGGAAAAGGCTGGTATTATCGTTTCGATAACTAATCTTCCAGCTCTTCGGGATAGTAACCCCATCCTTTCATCGGTATGGAGAGTATTTGTTTATCCAGTAGAGTATCTTCACAAAAGAATTACAGGCACAACATACACTCTACGATTTATGCCTAACCTCTTAGGTGGTGAAGAGCATGTTACCGTGCGCGCGTACTTGTCTCTTCTTAATTTTAAAGCTAATCATCGTAAGCTTATTGTTACAGACGAAACAAAAGGAGGAATACAGAACCTGGTGACACTTATTACTTCTGCTAACCCTCACGATGGATCAAGTGCCCATAGTAATGTAGCTATACAAATACGCGGCACGCTTGCAGAAGATGTGCTAGAAAGTGAAAAGAAAGTTGTTGAGCTCGCAGGGAATACATTCATTAAACCATCTATTGCCCCGCTGGATGTTAAACAGGGAACCGTTGAGGTAAAACTTATAACTGATAGAGCAATCTTAGATGAGGTTCTCCCTATCATTGCTGCCTCAAAGAAAGGGGACACAATAGACATGTTGATGTTCTATCTTTCTGATCGTCATGTAGTGAAAGCTCTGAGCGACGCTGCGAAGCGTGGAGTTATCGTAAGACTTATTCTTGATCCGAACAAAGACGCATTTGGAAAACAAAAAAATGGAATACCTAATCGAGAAATTGCCGATACATTAGTTACTTCAGGTGGCGGAAGTATCAGTGTGAGGTGGTGTAGCACTCACGGTGAGCAATGTCATGCAAAAATGCTTATTGTAAAGACCGTGAATAATCATTCACTTATCCTTGGCTCTGCTAACTTCACTCGAAGAAATATAGGTGGGTATAATTTAGAATCAGATGTTGCAATACATAGTGCAGGTACATACCCAGTCTGGCAACAAGCATCAAGGTATTTTGAAGATTTATGGAGTAATACTCGAGGGACATTTTCTGCAGACTATGCAGCATATCAAGATACAAGCACATGGAAGAAAGTGGTTGCTTGGATAATGGAAAATACAGGTCTCGGAACATTCTAAGAGATTGTAAGGTTTGAATAACAATCCTTGATATACTTATAGTATGATACTAGCAATAATAAAACGTCGACTAAAAGCGAGGTGGAAGTATAATTTATTTTTATTTCTAGGTGCGATATTTGTAGGTATTCTTTTGTATGTAGGGCAAGTGCAAGTACAAAAGGTTACACAGCGTGATGTGCCAACAATCGATTCTCAGGTAGATGCAAAATACTCAAAAATTATTTTTGCTGGTGGTTGCTTTTGGTGCACTGAAGCAGAATTCAATCATCTGCCTGGAGTAGTTGCTGCAATATCGGGGTTCTCAGGAGGGGGAAAAGTGGCGCCAACGTATGAAGAAGTGAGTACAGGTACTACTGGTCACCGTGAGGCAGTGCTTGTGTATTATAACGAAGCATCTACCACTGTTGATCAACTCCTTGTAACCTATTGGAAGCATATTAACCCAACAGATAGTAATGGACAGTTTGTTGATAGGGGGCACCAGTACACTACTGCGATTTACTACACGACTAATCTACAGATGCAAGAAGCTCTTAAGACAAAGAAAATGATAATCGACTCCAAGAAGTTTACATCTCCAGTTGTAACCGAAATACTCCCATTTATTAATTTCTACCCAGCAGAAGAATATCATCAGGATTATAAAGATAAAAATCCTGTGCGGTATGAATATTACAGGAATGGTTCTGGGCGTAATGATTTTATTAACACGTATTGGAAGAATGACACAACAACATTTGCTCCACTTACGACAACAACTATGAATAATCAAAATAACACTCCAACAAACAAAGTACTTCATCCATGGCAGTTTTTTACTAAGCCAAGTGATGAGCAACTCCACAAGATGCTTACAAAAGAACAATACGAAGTAACTCAAGAAGAGGGGACTGAACGACCATATACCAATGCGTATGCAGAGAATAAAGAAAAAGGTATCTACGTCGATATCGTAAGTGGTGAGCCACTCTTCTTATCAGTTGATAAATATGATTCAGGAACTGGTTGGCCGTCTTTTGTTAAGCCAGTGGATACTAGTGCGGTAACGCTTCATGAGGATAGAAAGTTTTTCTCAACTCGCACTGAGGTACGAAGTAAGATAGCAGACTCACACTTAGGGCATGTATTTCCTGATGGTCCAAAAGAGAGAGGTGGTATGCGGTACTGCATGAATAGCGCCTCAATGAGATTTATCCCAATAGCAGAAATGGAAAAGGAAGGCTACGGAGACTATATTTCGCAATTGCACTAGAGTACTGTATGACGTTTGCATTACAGCACTATAAAAAAGCTCTCGGAATCATTTGGTTTGGGCTTCTTTGTGCACTCGGTGTTTTTATCTACAGCTATGTGAGTATGTATGACATGTCTTTTAAAGATTTCTTGCTTATGGTACGTGAAGACATCAAAGGACTACTTATGGCACACATGGTGCTTGCACCGCTTGTGTATATCATTATCTATATAGTAAGGCCTCTTGTGTTTTTACCAACTTCCATCCTCACACCACTCTCATCAGCTGTGTTTGGGCCATTGCTTGGCTGGATATATACATTTATTGGTGAAAACATTGCGGCTTCTGTTGCATTTTTGGTGGCGCGCTATTTTGGTGGTGACCAAGTTAAAAAATTTAAAAAACTTGCTCTTATTGAAACTGAACTCAAAGAGCACGGATTAAGGACAGTCATCTTCTTGCGCCTTGTGCCACTATTTCCTTTTGACGTTGTTAACTTTGGGCTTGGGTTTACTTCAATAAAATGGAGAGAGTATGTGATAGGTACTGCTCTTGGTGTGATTCCCGGATTAACGGCCTATATCTTTTTAGGAGCAAGTTTATTTTCGGGGATGTATATTATTCCCACTATTACTTTGTTTATAGTACTGTCACTTCTTGCTCACTACTTAAGGAAGAAGAATAATCGTGTAACTGCTACACTTAGTAAATAAATTAATACTTGTATGTACGACATTATAATAATTGGAGCGGGGTCAGGGGGGTTAAATATCGCGGTCTTTATGGCTTCTACCGGACTAAAGGTGCTCCTTATTGATAAGAAAGATGAGTCAATTGGTGGGGATTGTCTTAACCACGGATGTGTTCCGTCAAAGTCACTAATTCATATTGCGCGAGAGATATATACTGCGCGATCAGTTGGCACATATGGGGTTGCTGCAACAGGAGAAGTTAATCTGTCGTTGGTAATGAAGAGTGTTCAAGAAAAAATCGCAACGATTAGAAAACATGAAAATGCTGAACATTTTAGAAAACTTGGAATTGATGTTGTTCTTGGCAATGCACAATTTACTGGTGAAAGAGAAGTTACCATAGGCGGGGAGTCGTATGTAGGGAAAAATATTATTCTAGCAACTGGCTCGTGTCCACGAAAGCTTACCGTTCCTGTTAGTGAGCATGCTCATGTGATTTCGAATGAAGATGTATTTACTCTCACAGAGTTACCAAAGAAACTCGTCGTGGTCGGTGTCGGCCCAATTGGTATCGAGCTGGGTCAGGCATTTTTGATGCTTGGTTCAAGTGTTGCGTTTATTGGGAACGAATCAAGAATTCTTCCACGAGAAAAAGAAGAATATGCTGAAGTCATTTATTCCAACCTCCTTAAGCAGGGAGCAACGTTTCAGTTTTGTAGTGATGTCATTGAAGTAAAAGATGATACGACGATTGTTATAAAGAATAAGGAGACACAAGATATATGTACACTTCAAGCTGATACAATTCTTGTCGCAATAGGAAGACAACTCAATACAGAGAATCTTGGTTTAGAAAATGCCGGGATAGAAGTAGAAAAAGGGAAGATAGTGGTTGATGAATATCTTCGCTCAACTAATAAACATGTGTATCTGTGTGGGGATATTGCAGGAGGGTACCAGTTTACACATGCTGCAGAATTACACGCACAAGTAATTCTTAATAATTTGTTTAATCCATTTAGTAAAAAGAAAGTATCATATGATACATTTTCTTGGGTTACGTACACCACACCAGAGCTTGCAACATTCGGACTGTCAGAGGAAGCTCTTCAAAAAAGTAATGTACAGTATGAAAAGTGTGAGACTACATTTATAGATGATGATAGAGCTATCACTAGTAATGGTACATATGGAAAAAGTGAAGTGTATATTGATGTCCGTTCAAAGAAGATTCTAGGTGGAACAATGGTTGCTAATAGCGCAGGGGAACTTGTGCAAGAAATTATTTTATCACTTGAAGCCGGCCTATCAATTAATCATATCTTTAATAAAATATATCCATACCCTGTAGCTAGTAGAATCAACAAATCTCTTATTTCAAAATATTTTAAAAAGCATTTTAGTGATAGTAAGAAGAAAGTATTACGATTTCTCTACGGTCTGTAATGTGAGTCTAGTTGTTACAAAAAGAAAAACGCCACCGTTTGGGGTAGCGTTTTGTTGAATTGGCTAAAGCAGGACTTCATGGCGTTTAATCACCAGAAGTGCGGCCGGAGCTTTTTCGAGCCCTGGCATAGTCGATTGAGCGATTTTGGTAAAACCAAAACGTTCGTAAAAGCTCACATGATCTGGATGGACCACGCAAACACCTACATCGATTCCCTGTCGTTGTACCATACTCCAGACATGTCGGAGCATCCGCAAGCTTAACCGTGTACATTTGTACGCCGGTGCAACTGCAAAGCTTCCGAGATAGATGAACGACTCATTGCTGTTACGCAAAGAAGAGAGTTCAGCAGGGAAGACATCGTTTATCGAAAGATATTCTGGGTTGAGCTCAACACAGACTGTTCCGATGACGAGGCCGAATTTCTTCGCAACGATTACCTGACCACGTGAATGGTCGTTGTTGAATCTGTGGACCCTGTGCATGTAATCGCAGAAGCGACCAGCCAGTGTGCAAAGATTCTTCAAAGTAAACGTCTGGGAGAAATATCCCTTTTTCCGGTAGTTACTCATGAGCAGTATGAATGCCATGACAGCCTCAGCAAGCGAAGCACGTTCTTTTATTACCATTTGCATGGTTTTCACTCCTTTAAATTGTTGCCTGCACGAATGCAAACAGCAAAGGAATGTAGAAACGCGCAGGCCTGGTGGGGTTGGGTAAAACAGGGGGTCCGGGGTTGTAAACATTTAAAGAACCATTACTAAGGAGTATAGCATATATATACTATTTTGTCAAGTACCTAGCACTCATCACTTTATACCCACAATATCCCTAAAATTGAAGGCTTTTATTGGTATACTGTGCTGTACATGAAAGAAACTGCGCCAGCAAAACCTGTATCGAAGTGGAGGTACTATGCGTCTTTGCTTGAAGGGATTATTCTCTTTATTGTGAGTGTTTTTGTTACTCATTTAGCTAGTAGATATGCAGAAATTAATGCAAGTAATTATGTTGAGGATATTATTTTAAGCAATACTCCTGTTTTTGATTTTGAACTTATTTTTGTACACGGTGCAATTATGCTCTCACTGTTTGTTGTCGTACTCTGTCTTTTTTTTAGAAAGACTGCACCTTTTTTGATTAAAACTGTGTCGTTCTTTATTATTATTAGAGCGATGTTCGTGTCGTTGACTCATCTTGGTGCATATCCAACTAAGTTATCTTTAGATTCACGAATGCTTGATTTTATAACAACCGGAAACGATCTCTTTTTTTCAGGTCACACTGGGCTGCCGTTTCTTATCGCGCTCATCTTCTGGAATCATGTATACATTAGAACATTATTCTTGGCTTCGTCTGTAGTATTTGGAATAATTGTGCTCCTCTCACACTTACACTATTCAATCGATGTGTTCGCTGCGTTCTTCATTACCTATAGTATTTATCATATCGCAATTAAACTATTCCATAAGGATTTTGAATTCTTTAGCTTAGAAGAAAAGTTGTTACCGAAGAATAAATAATGTCTGCTATACTTTGTATATGAATAAACACAGCTTGCTACCTAGAATTCATATTGATAATCAGCCCAATCTCGTCAAGGAGGGGGTATTTATCTTTGATAATGAAGTGTGGAGCACACAAAAGCGTATTGCACGTATCTATGGAAGAAGTATCCCTACAGTTAACGATCATTTAAAAAAAATTTACAACGAAAAAGAATTGATACGTGCATTAAGTGAGCGAGAGCTGGTGGTTACACAACAGGAGGGAAAGAAAAAAGTGGCGCGAAAAATTTTTGTCTATAACACAGATGTGATTATTGCTATCGGTTTTAGAGTAAAAGGTGAATGGGGTAAAGAGTTTCGTATTTGGGCACGCCAAGTAGTACGAGCAAGCTATAATCCAGAAGAGCAGGTGAAGCACCTTGTGAGGAAGGAGATGAGGCAGTAAAAAGAAAGATGAGCAAAAGGGCGATTGCGAAGCAATCGCCCTTTTGCTATCTTTCCTGAGAAGAGTGCTTCAGGTGTTGTTGCAAATAGCTTGTAGTTGTGCCAAGTTTTTTACCTGGATTTAGGATAAGAAGCGGGTCCCAAACTTCTTTTATTTTTTTAAACACAAGAAGAGTCGCATCATTATAGACATAGGATATGAAAGGGGTCCTTGCGAGGCCTTCACCCCCAACTGCACTTATGCCGCCATTAAAGTGCTTAACGATTGAAAAGAGTTTTTTTGCGTAGGAAAGAATATCGTCATCATATTTTCGAGAACGTGAGTCAAATAATGTCGTAACTGAAACGTTTCCACTCCCAATATTGCCTGTTATGATGTAGAGATTACCAAGTGAATTAAGGTAGTCTTCAAGTTCAGTAAGCAGTGTAGGTATCTGTGCTGTGGTAACAATAATTCCATTCCCAACTGTTACTGGGGTGAGTGTACTATTAGTATAGGTATCTGCAAGAAGGAGTAAAAATTCATTATCAGTTATTCGGTCAAAAATTGATTCCTCATCTATTGTTTTTAGAAAATGTTCAGCAAGTGGAAGTGAACGTTTAAAATTTCGAACTTCGTGATGCAGCTTTTCTTTATCAAGAGAGCTGTGAGTTACGAGAAGTATATACGGTGTGTCAGGAAAAAAGGGTACAGTCATTGGATAGTACTTGTCTGCTAGTTGCATAAACATTTGATCGTAGAAAAAAATCTTTTCAGCTTTATGTTCTTTTGCTAGCTCGGTATAGATTGGTAGAAACTTACTATCAGTAACTGGTATGCATGTTGTTATGTGATGTGTTTTGTGAGGGCTTATACGAAAAGTTACTGAAGTAATAATCCCAAGAGTTCCTTCTGACCCAACTAGTTGATCAATGAGTTGTCGTGGTCCAATTGAGGTATTCCAGAGGTTGTAGCCTGATGCGTCATCGTTAGTAAGTGGTTTAGATGCACGAAGTATAGGACTTTCCTTTGTTAGCAAGGGGAATAGGTCCTGATAAATACCAAGCAGTCTCCCACTTGGAGTGATGCCATCTGCTATGTGATGCTCTTCACCAGTGTCTACTATGACCGTTAATGATTCTATCCATTCACGCACAGTGCCGTGCTTAAATGAGCTAACTGAGGAACTTTTTGTTGCAATAAAAGCACCGACAGATGTTTCGGTTTCATTGCGTGAAAAAAGAGGAATGTCATAATGCCATGATTGAAGTTTTTCTATAAGAGATCCAATGGTTGCGCCAACATCAACTGTTATGGTGTTTTCTACCATATTAATATTTCTAATCTGATTATAGTAACGGGTCATATCAAGAATAATTCCTTCACTCAGTGCACCACCAGTTCGTGAGGTGCCTTTACCACGAACCGTAACGGGCATCTTGTATTCACGTGCAAATGCAAGAACATGTTTTATGTCGATTGCATGTTTTGGGTAAATGATTGCCTGCGGAAGTACGAAATATGGTGAACCATCATCCCCATAGGCTGTTAATGTCGTTGGACTACAGTCAATCTCACCATCAAGAATTTTGGCAAGATCGGCAAAGAGTGGTGGAATGCGAGTAAGCAAATTAGATGCCGTTATCATAGATACTTTTTCCGTTTTGATGCATGAGGAATAGGATGAGAGTTGCAAAAAGCAACACAAGAACAATGAGAGTCAAGTGCCTAACTACTGGGTACAGGTTCTTTGTGTGATGAATAATAGGTTTTCCAAGAGGAGAAGCAGAAATGATGATAGTGTCAGCATTTTTTGCACTACTCTGAAGTAAGTCCTCTATAGCCTTTTCTGCCGGCTCTGGTTGGGGAAGGGTGGTGCTATCTTCTACTTTTTCTGGCTCTTGGTTCATGCTACACAGTATACCCTCTTTTTAGGCTTATCCCCGGCATTTTCTGTCCACAGATACTAAGAGTGCAAACACGATATACTATGGGTAAATACTTATTAATAAAAATATACAATTATGAAACTGCTTACCCGATTTTTTACTCGACTTTATCAATATGCAACAATCTGTGTTGTTGTAGGTGCCCCACTTTTCTTTATCCCAAAGACTGGATTTTCAGGTGATGTAACATATCATATTGCTATGATGCTTTTAGTGTTTGTGGCACTGTTCTCATATGTTTTCGCTGCTACAGTTACACGCACATGGCATAGTGTTTCTAAACTCGAGTTCATTTCATATATTGTATTTTCTCTTGCAGTAGTCGCATCTTGTCTTTTCTCTAAGACCCCCTCAATACTTTTCTTCGGAGAAGCATTCAACCAGTACTCTGGAGCAGCATTTCTAACACTTCCTGCGGTGATGTATCTTGTGCGAACACTTCCAGAAAGAACTCGACACATCTTAAAGTTAGTGATGCTCGGTGTTCTTAGTGTGTCAGCATTTGCGTTTGTTATGTCGCTTATGATCGGAGGAAATGTGCTTGCTGTTTCAAAAGTTCTCTTCTCTGGTTTTTCTAGTTCACTTTCTTTTGCTGCATACCTTGGTCTCTTTTCTCTAGCGTGTTTCTTCTATGTACGAAAGGGTACAATTAAGAAGCGATATAAGAGTGCTATTTTGGTAACAGGTTTGCTTCTTATCGCTTGGGCTGTAACACTTTCATCACAAAATAGTGTCCGACCTAATCTTACAAGTACTCTTATTGTAGGTAAGAAGGTACTTGTTAATGATGGACTATTTGGAATCGGTGCAGGCAACTTTTCTCGTGCATGGCAGCTCCATAAGCCGCAGGATGTTATCAACTCTGCATACTTCGGGTATGATTTTGCTCAAGGTGCCGACACAATGACAACCATGTTCGTAACACTTGGTCTGGTGGGACTTATTGCATTCATGCTGATGACTCTTTCCGCACTGTACAGTACTGTTATTAGTTATCGTCAGAACAGGGAAGGTCGTGAGCATATTGTTCTTGGACTACTTACGCTTTCGATTATTTACTTTATCTCTGTTGCTTGGATTGTTCCACTGTCGTACGCGATGCTTGTTATGTGGATGGTTGTTTCTGGTCTTGGAATGGCAAAGGCACATCTTACTGAATTCCATCCAAGTAAGAAACTTGCGTACCTCTTTATTCCAGTTGCTCTTATTCTTGGTGTAAATGCTATTGGGACTATTAACAAAGTGCGAGCATTCTCATACTACAATGAAGCTCAAAAGGCTACTAAGATAGAAGATGCGGAGCTACTTATCACAAAGGCAGCGCAGATTTATCCATTCGATGGTTTCCAGAGAATTCTTGTAGAATACGCGATTACTTCAAATAGAAATCTAATTGCAACTGAGTCAAAAGATCAGGAAGCTCTTAAGAATGCATATCTTACAAAGTCTCAGAAAGCAGTGGATGCAGGACTTGCGGCAGTACAACTTAATCAGAATAATTACCAGAACTACGTATCACTCGGACGTGCATACGAGTTAGCTATCCCGTTTGATAAGGAAGGGGGCTTCAAGAATGCTAAAAAATCATATGAGGAAGCCGTAAAGCTTTATCCAGAGAATCCATACCTCTATCTTATGCTTGCTCGACTTGAAACATCAGCAGGTACAAAAGATGGTGTACGAACACATCTTACAGATGCCCTTAAGAAGAAGCAGAACTTCGCAGATGCACTTTATCTTATGAGTCAGCTACAAGCTTCAGAAAATGATGTTGACGGAGCTATTGCATATGCAATCGAGGCTGTAAAGAGTGCGCCTAATGACCCAGCGGCATATGTACAAGCAGGTCTCCTTTTCTACGGAAAAGCATCTTCAGGAAGAGAGTCGCGTGAAGATTCTCTTAAGGATTATGCAAATGCAGTTCTAGCACTTAAGACTGCTCTTGAAAAAGATCCAAATAATGCAAATATTGCTTACTTCTTAGCACTAGCACTTCGTGATGGTGGAGAACCAGGGCTTGCTAAACCACTTGCTGATGAACTCCTTCGTCGTAACCCAGGGAATGCTGATCTTCAAAAGTTCATTAATTCTCTTACTCCAACTGCTCAGCCACAGGCACCTGCAAAACCAGCAACCAAGACACCAACTAAAAAATAGTTTTCGTCCTTGGCTAATTAAGCTTCTTCATGTGAAGTAGCTTTCAAATCCATACAATGACACTTTCTGAAATCGAATCTATCCTTCAAGAACTGTCTGCACGTCATCAGAACTTAACCGAAGAGCTACTTACTACGCTCCTAACTTCAGCTGGATGGGAAGATAAGACGATTAAAGAAGCTGTGACGTTATTTAAACAAAATGGTGGCGTGTTTGTTGCTGCTCCAAAAATCGTAACTCAAACTGAACAACCAAAAGTGACTACACCTGTAGCAGCTACAGTACAAGCAACTGCAATTGTTCAGACACCAATCGAAAGTAGCGACATAACATTCTATCAGCCTGACGGAACAGAAGAGGGGAAACTCCCAGTTTTTGCGGATACGCCCGCACCTAAACGTGAAGCAATACCAATTATAAAAAGCGTACCTGAGCCAGTTGTACAACCTGTCCCTCAGTCAACTCTACCACCTCAAACAATAGAAGTCAGACCTCCTCAAGAAACCAAAAGAGAGCAGGATACTAAAATCACTAGTGCACCATCTGTTGTAAAAATTGAAGCTGCTCCACAGCAGGTCTTAGCTCCGGTAACTGTTACTCAAACCAAACCTCAACCTCAGGTAACCACAGAGCCGCAATCACTTATCGTTCATGATACTGTTGAAATAAAAAATACGAGTAAGCAAACTGCTCCACCGGATAATCTCCCTCTCCTTCCATTTGAGAGCTCTCCCCATGTTTGGTCGTTCTCAAAGTATAAGGATGTATTCCATGGTGATAAAACATCACAGCCTGAAGAGATTAAGGTAATTTCAGTAATGCCACAACAGAATGTGGTTACCCAGCCAGCACCTTCTCCAGAAATACGTAATACTGTACATGCAATGAGTGCTCCTCATGTTGATGATACAGAGGTCGTTATTGAGACAGTCCCTCTACGAAAAGATGATAAGCCGCTTGTTTTCTTGGCCTCTATTATGCTGTTTGCTATAATCTTAATACTGGGGTATATGTACAGTAATGGACGTTTATAATGCTTACTAACGAAATTAACTAAAATAATTATATGGAATCAATTCAATATAAAAAATATGCTTGGATGTCAGGGACACTAGCTCTTGTGTGTGTGGCGTATGCTGCAATAGGTTTTGGAATGAATAATTTTGATGCAATTAATCACCCTAACGGGCAGGTTGCTTCTATTTCTGTTTCTGGTGAAGGTGAAGTAACTGCGAAGCCTGACATTGCAACAGTAACATTTACTGTTCGTGAATCAGGGAAATCAGTACCTGAGGCGCAGAAGCTCACTGAAGCAAAAATTGCTGCAGGGATAAAAGCTCTAGAGGCTCTTGGGGTTAATAAAGATAAAGATGTAAAAACACTTTCATATAATGTAAACCCAAAGTATGAGACACAGCAGGTTGGATATTGTAACGGATACGTATGTCCTCCTGGAAAGACAGTGGTGAACGGATATGAAGTAACTCAGTCAGTAACAGTAAAGGTACGAAAAGTTGATCAAGCAGGTGAGGTACTAGGTGCTCTAGGTAAGGTAAATATTACTGAAATTTCAGGACCTGATTTTACAGTGGACGATATGGATAAGGTTCAATCTGATGCTAAAGCTATTGCAATTAAGAATGCAAAAGAAAAAGCTGAAGTAACTGCAAAGGCTCTTGGTGTTACTCTCGGGTCAATTACAGCATTTAGTGATGATAACGGTGGGTACTACCCAATGTATAGAGCCTCAATGTCATCAGGTATGGCTCTCGATGCTAAAGCAGAAGCTGTGACAGTTCCACAAGGGGAAAATGTAATTAAGTCACGTGTGACAATTACTTATACACTTAAATAGTTATTTTGGGGGGTTAGAAAAGTGGGCGCCCGTAGGGCGCCCACTTTTCTTTTCCTTGCTTTACCAAAAAAGATATGGTACTATATAAAGTAATAAATGCCCTCGGGGGCGTTTTTTAGAATAAGAGTAGCATTTACAAAAAGCAACTCACATACTTACTTTTATGAACACACTTATACAATATCTAAAAGAAACAAAAGCAGAACTTAAGGAGGTTGTTTTCCCAACAACTGCGCAAACGATTATCTACACTATTTTAGTGATTGTTATTTCAGTTACTGTTGCCGTTGGTTTAGGTGGTATTGATGCTGGTCTTAGTAAATTACTTAAGGTAATTATTAACCGTTAATTATTTTTATTTTCTATGGCTAAACAAGAATTCACCGGAGAGCGTCACTGGTACGCGATCCACACATATAGTGGGTATGAGAATGCAGTACTTCGTAATCTAAAACAACGTATCGAGTCCCTTGGAATGCAAGATAAGATTTTTGCAGTCGTTGTTCCACTAGAGAAGAAGATTAAAGTAAAAGGAACAAAGCGTGTTGAAGTGGAGGAAAAGATTTATCCTGGATACGTTCTTGTAGATATGATTGTGGATGATAACAGTTGGTATGTTGTTCGTAATACTCC